>JAUNAG010000024.1 GCA_030527685.1 Lachnospiraceae bacterium
GTTTATTTCACAACCGTGCGGATACCTGCAAGAAGCTCTTCATCTGTCATCTCATCTGTAAAGAAGGCCTCGCCGGGCTTTCTGATCAGAATGAAACGGATCTGCCCCTGCTGCATCTTCTTATCAGATTTTGTGAGCTTCAGAATCTCGGTCGGGTCAAAACCTTCTACTTCAGACGGCAGACCGTAGAGTCTGTAAAGCTCTGCAATTCTGTCGAGTTCTTCTTTACTGATGTAACCTCTTGCATAACTCATCTCAGCTGCCGCATGAAGACCGACACTGACGCAGTCACCGTGAATCATATTAAAGAAGGCAGCCTTCTCTATAGCATGGCCGATTGTATGGCCGAGATTCAGCAGTGCTCTTTCTCCCTGCTCGGTCGGATCTCGTTTCACGACAGCAACCTTTACGGCTGCTGTTCTGCGGATCATCTCCAGCATTGCATCGCGGTCTCTGTTCAGTACCTCATCGGCGTGGTCAAACAGCCAGTCATAAAGCTCCGGATCTCCCAGAAGCGCTGTCTTGACTACCTCTCCCATGCCGGCGCGGAACTGATCGTCCGGAAGGGATTCCAGTGCAGAGGAATTCGTATATACCAGAGACGGCATTTTAAATGCTCCGATCATATTCTTATAGCCGTCAAAGTCGACACCGGTCTTGCCGCCGATGCTGGAATCAATCTGAGCCAGCAGTGTAGTCGGAAGCTGTACAACAGCGATGCCGCGCAGATAGATAGCGGCCGCAAATCCTGCCATATCGCCTACGACGCCGCCGCCGACTGCAATGATCAGATCCTTGCGGTCATAATGCAGGTCGATCATATAGGCAAGAAGTGCCTGAATAGACAGAAGTGTTTTATTTTCCTCTCCTGCCTCAAAGGCAAATACTGCCGTGGAGCTGAATACCGGGGCAACTGCCTCCTGTACCGCTTCGCCGAAAAGCGGAATGGTATTAGAGTCACCGACAATCATTGCCTTGTGGCCTGCCTGCGGCAGCTCCTGCAGCTTTGCTGCAAGCTCCGAAAAGGACTCTGCGATTACGGGTTCCACTGCTTTCAATTCACTCATTGCTTCCTCCGGGTAATACTTTCATTCTCTTTTTTGTAAGAAAAAAGCATCAGGAAACGATCCTGATGCTCAGATCATCTGTTTCTGTCATTCTAACGCAGCTTCCGTCATCTGAACAGATCAATAGGAAGAATCCATGGATGACAGATTCACGGCTGCACTCGCAATTGTCTCATAATCGCCTGAGATATCCACTCCGTCAGGTGCGAGAATGTAGATATAGCCTGAGATTTTCTGCAGACTTCCGTTGAGGGAATAGCAGACACCGCAGATGAAATCCATGATTCTCTGTCCTGTTGCCAGATCCAGCCCTTCGAGGTTAATCACCAGCGTTGTACCTTCCACCAGGTGGTCGGCGATGGATCTTACCTCTTCCATCGAGCTCGGACGAACAACAATCACACCCATTCCGAGGAAGGAACTCTTCTTATTTCTGATCGGCGTGATTTTGGACTTTTTCTCTTTTCTGTCGCTTCCGAAGCGCCTTGCCGGCTTCGGTTCTCTTGTCTCGCGCGGCTCTCTCGCTTCTCTTACCGGTTCACGTTTTCTCTCCGGTCTTTTCGGAGGAGCGCTTCTCTCCTTTTCGGGGGCAGGTGCGGAATAGCTTTTGCTTCTGTGTGAAGTCAGCGATTCTCTTGCCGGTCTGAGGTCATCTTCCTCCGGTTCGTCGTCAAGATAATCATCCTCCTCATCCTCGTCCCGTCCCGAAGCACCGAAGCGGCTGAAGAATCTGCCCCTCGGCTTCGGAGCTCTCTCTTCTTCTTCCTCTTCGTCCTCGTCGTCGTAGAGATCCAGATCGTCTAAATCGTCGTCACGGAAATCCTCGTCGTCGTCATCATCATATTCATTTATTTTGATGGAATTTAAAAATCCGTCCAGAATTCCCATGTTTCTTCGCTCCTATCCCTCTCTCCGCAGCAGCTCACTCCCCGCTGTTCGAAGGAAGATGCATCATGACTTGCTGTAGTCACGTGCTCCGAAGATGGATGTTCCGACTCTTACACAGGTGGATCCCTCTTCTGCTGCAACGATATAATCATTGGACATGCCCATACTTAAGACAGGTCCTTTTTCATTATTTACGCTTTGCAGATTCATGTCAACAGCCAATTCTGCTAGCATTCTGAAGTACTGTCTGTTCTCCTCCGGATGCTCTGTATACGGAGCACTGGTCATCAGTCCTGCGAGCTCCACATGCGGAAGAGATTCAATATGAGCTGCCAGAGCAGGAAGCTCGTCCGGCGTGACACCGAATTTCGTATCTTCATGCGCAGCATTTACCTCAATCAGAACCGGAATACTGCGGTTATTCTTCGCAGCTTCCTTCTCGATCGTATCGGCAAGAGAAACAGAATCAACTGAATGAATCATATAGACAAACGGCGCAATATATTTTACTTTGTTGCGCTGCAGATGTCCGATCATATGCCAGCGGATATCCTTCGGAAGAGTCTCATGCTTTTCCTTCAGCTCCTGCACGTAATTCTCACCGAAATCGCGCTGTCCGGCTGCATAAAGCTCTTCGATGTCTGCGTTCGGCTTCGTCTTGCTGACTGCAAGCACGGTTACCTTTCCGGCATCTCTGCCTGCTCTTTCACAGGCCTCTTTTACCTGCTCTCTGACTGTTTCAAGATTTTCTTTAAGCATAATTTACGCCTCAGCCTGCCGTAATCTGGGAATCTCTTACTGCGGATGCATCCTCGACAATATTGTCGAACTGTGCGATGCCGTAGGAGGAGCCCTTCTTTACTATGCAGTAATCCTCGTTCTTATCAATTACTTCAATGCGTCGGAATACAGCATATCCTTTATTCATGCTGTACACGCCCTGCATCACCGCTGTGTCGCGCACAATAAAGCGGTCCTTTGAATCCTTTCGGATGATAATATCGCCCTCGCTGAAATCCGCGCTGCCGATATAATAGCGCTCACCGTCATAATAATAGACAGTCGGTGACTTGAAGACCTCTTCTGTCTTTCCGCTTCTGTCCATGATCTGCTTGATGAAACCCAGACCGTCACCGTTCTCATCCGTAACGGCGTATTCCTTCGGAATCATATAGAAGCTCTTCGTTATAATAGACGAAACCGGAATCTTCAGTCCGACAGCCGTATTGGTGACCAGCTCGACATCGATGTAGCGGTTGTCCAGATAGCGGATCAGACCGCTCGTGAAATCCAGCTTTCCGTAATAGGTGCCGTCATTCATGGTCAGGATGGAAAATGCAGCCGTCTGCGTATTGCCGTCCTTTGTAAACCGCACGCGGATCTTTTCCGTATCGTCCAGATGCACGATCTGCCTGGCGGTCAGCGGAATCAGCAGCGACCAGTCCTCGGACTCGATGACACGATAGACCGGATCTCCGGCTCTGATCACATCCTCTGCCTTCAGAGATGTCATGCGGTAGTTCTTCTCATCAAAGATGGAAGCGGTCAGCTCCCTCGTCAGAAGATCTTCCATGCCGTCGGATGTATAAGTAATAATCTCATCGCTCTCCGATGTATAAACCGTCTCACTTCCGATTGTCATGGAGCCTGTCAGTGAAACCAGAGAATTCCGGAGATTCATATTCAGAATCTCATTCTCCACCTTGTACTTTAATGAATAGGTATCGTGGAAATCCGTCGGGTCAAAGACGGCGGAAAATGCCTCCATATCACTCTTGATGGCTTTCAGCGTGTCGGAATCCGGAGCCGCTGCAGCTGCTGTGTCGCGGGTGGCACTGACACCGTAGACGACACCGCCCTTGCGGATTCTGGCTGAGTCCTGCGCATAGTAATCGATATAGCCGCTGCTTCCCGCACTGACCAGATGTTCGGAGTAAACCGCCACACCTGTGTAGGTACGGTTTTTCGCCAGCGGACCGGATACGACCCGGTAGGACGCCACATGCGACGTGGTGATGTACAGAATCACCGTTAAGACGATATAAATAAACAGAATACCAAAAACAATCGTTCCGATATTCATCGTCCGGAGACGATGAATATCAAAACGACTGTGACCTGGCATTCTTCTTCTTTTTTGTTTATTTGATGAAGAAATATTCATTAGAGACTAATCAGAATCTTATCCTGGATTTCTTCCGGAACTTCATTCTTGTCAAGAGACAGTGAAATTACGAAATTAATGTTGCTTGCTGTGCTGATTCTGTCAAGCTTCTGAATTGTGTCAACAACAGGCTTGCCTTCCAGCTTTGCGCACTTCATGAATCCGTCAAGATACATTGTCTGAAGATCATGATCCTGTGAAATGATGCCGCTGATAAAGCCGATAAACTCGTCAGCATTGGAAACACCATATCTGGAAATGTCAATGAGTCTGATCTTGTTGTTCAGCTCGTACATGTGCTGGCTGTCCTTATCGATAAAGACGATGCTGCCTGAAGCTGCCTTGATCTCCTCATTTGCTTTTGCGAGAATGGCTGTAGTCTTGCCTTTTCCCTTCTGACCAACAATTAACTGAACCATCGGCAGATACCTCCTGGATTGTGATTTTTATAGGTGAAACCTTATGAAAATATTATAGGCGATTAAGCCCTGAAATACAAGAAAATAAATTGTCAGCCGTATACATAAACGATGAATTGTCAGTCATTTATCCTCGAGAGCAGCGTGTTATGATCTTCGTACAGCTGATCCTTCGAAGAAGCTCCGACAACGATCGAAATATAGAACTGACCGTAGGCATTCTGCGCATAAAGTGCAAGGCAGTTGCCTGCTGCAGAAGTGGTACCTGTCTTTCCGCCGAGGACCGTCACATTCTTCGGCGGCTCGGCCGTTCCTGTCAGGTAGTGGTCTGTGGAGTCCAGAGTGACGTGCTTTTCATTGCCGTCCGCATCCTGGTACTGCAGATCATAGACCGAAATCTGCGTAATGTTCACGAAGTCATCGTACTTCATGGCCTCGTTGAGCATCAGATAGATATCGTAGACGGTCGTATAGTGATTTTCATCATGCAGGCCTGTCGGATTCATAAAGTGACTTCCGGTACAGCCAAGTTCCTGCAGCTTCTCGTTCATCATCTTGACGAACTTGTCCTGCGTTCCGCCGACTGAGCGGGCAATTGCCTGTGCAGCGTCATTGCCGGAGTGAACCAGAAGGCCGCGAAGCAGCTCTCTCATTGTGACCTTGTCTCCGATCCGGAAACCGACAACCTGAGATCCGCTCTCCAGCTCGAGATCCTGCCAGTTAATTGTCACGGTCTCATCCATCTTATCGGATTCCAGAGCCATGATCGCTGTCAGAAGCTTGGTGATGGAAGCCGGATAAACCTTTTCAAAGATTCCCTTTGAATAGACAACTTTTCTGTCATCAAGACTGAAAAGTGCTGCATGTACGGTGTCACCGACCTGAATCTCACTGTTCGAGACATCCTTATCGGTAATACACAGGTCCGATGTATAGGAGGTCCGTGTCTGCATCGCCGTCTGATCAGTCGAATTATAGACCATTGCCTCATTGGTCCAGCGGAACGGCATCTCCAGTCTTCTGGAGCTGCTTGCCGTAAAGACGACCAGCAGAAGGCAGGCACCTGCTCCGATCACGATCAGGAGAAGCAGCGTGATCAGCCAGAGCTGTTTTTCGGTAAACCGGCTCTCTGCCGCACCTGCGGATCTTTTTTTCTTCTTTTTCTTTACCATACCTGCTCATCCCTTCCAATCGGTCTTCTGGATGAGGGCGCGCGGAACGAGACGCGGCTCTGCAGTCCTACATTCAGAACTAATCCCATTCCCATAAAGAGCGTCAGCAGTGAAGTCAGACCGTAGCTCAGGAACGGCAGCGGTGTTCCCGTATTAGGCAGGATGCGGGTCGCAACGCCGATATTGATAAAGCTTTGCAGGGATATCAGTGACGCCATGCCGGTACAGATGACCCTCCCCGCAAGGTCCTTCGACCGGATTCCGGCAATCACGCATTCGAGAACAATCAGCAGAAGCAGAATGACGATGCCCGCACTCCCCATAAAGCCGAGCTCCTCTCCCGCAACCGCAAAGATGAAGTCTGTCTGAATTTCGGCAACGAAATTACCCTTGTTGGCAGAATCGACATCACTGTTGTTCAGGCCCTTGCCTGTCAGCATACCGCTTCCGATGGCAATAACCGAGTTGTTCTGCTGGGTGGTATCGTCTGTGTATTCCTCGCTGTCCGGATGCAGGAAAGCCATGATACGCTTGCGCTGATAGTTCTGAATCAGCTTCTGATCCGGCTGCGTGACAATACCCATGAAGATCACGCCCAGCGGTATGACAATCACCGCAACTGCCATAATGTACTTCCAGCTCAGTCCTGCGGCAAAATACATGAAAGCAAACACAACCGTAATGGTGATCGTATTCTTCATATCCGGCTGCATGTATACAAGAAGCAGCGGGAAAGCCATCATAATAACGGAGCGCAGAAGGACCGTGAATTTATTCAGATCATTTTCATGCCGCATGAAAAACTTCGCACAGCACATGATCAGAACGATCTTGCAGAGCTCTACCGGCTGGAAACGGATGCCGCCGATGGAGACCCATCTGGTAGCACCGTTCGAGCTTGATCCGCTGATACGGACAATCAGCAGGATGATGATGTTCAATACATAAAAGAACGGTGTGAAATTCAGCAGCCAGGAAAAGTCGATCAGCGAGATGATCAGCATCATCGTCACGCCGGCAATTACACCGGCCAGCTGTCTGGTCTGCAGTCCTGCCTGCGCACTTCCGACAAGAAGTACGCCGAGCACGGACAGTGTGACAAGCCAGACAACCAGTCTGAAATTGTAATCCTTTAATCTATACTGACGAATCATAAACAATCTCCGAATTAAAGCTTTCGCCCGCCGTTAGTCGACGTTGACAGCGTTGACCGAGTCGGTCATAGCATGTCCTGTAATAATGCTGGATGTCTCATTCAGCTTGAAGTAATACTGCAGGATGTCCTTTGCGGTCATCAGGCAGTTTGTAGAGGAATATCCGTTACCGATACGCACTGCCATGGCGATCTCCGGATTCTCATACGGAGCATAGCAGACAAAAAGCGCATGCGACGGACGTGACTTACTTTCCTGAGCGGTTCCGGTCTTGCCGGCAACTGCGATCGGCATATCGGCGTAGACGTCCTTGTTCTCGATAACGGCTCTCATACCTTCGTGTATTGTATCCCAGGTAAAGGTACTGATCGAAAGCTGACTTGCGACAGTCGGTGTGTAGTCTGTAATTGTATTGCCCTCGGCATCGGTTGTCTTGTCGATCATGGAAATATTGTAGCTTGTACCGCCGTTGGCAAGTGTTGTGATATAGCGTGCCAGCTGGGTGGTTGTATAAGCGTGTGTTCCCTGACCGATGGAGGACTGAATCGCGTACTGATCCGATACGTGCGGCTCATTCTCCGGAACCTCGATACCGGACGGCTGATCCATGTTGAAAAGCTCCGCATACTGCTGCAGCTTGCTCAGTGACAGGGAGTCAGACCAGCTTCCCTCTTCGTTGATACCAAGCTGGAAGGCAACGTTACAGAAGAATACGTTGCAGGAGTTCTGGATGCCGCCGATGATATTCAGCGGACCGTGTCCGGAGGTCAGCCAGCAGCGAAGCGGTGTTTCTGTCTCGCTGAATGTACCGGTACAGTTGAATACGGTACTTCCGGTGATAACCTTCTCTTCCAGACCTGCTGTCGTGGTGATCAGCTTGAAGGTTGATCCCGGCGCTGTCTCCTGCTGGGTTGCCTTGTTGTAGAACGGACCCGATGCATCCTGTGCCAGCTTATTATAGTAGGTAATATCCATCGTGTTCGTCAGACGGTTATTGTCATAGCCCGGATAGGTCACGCAGGCAAGAATCTCGCCTGTGTTCGGATCCGTAACAACGACCGAGCCGGAGCACGGATCGAGTGCCAGCATGGCCGGTGTCAGCTCCAGTGAATGAATCTTGGAGATGACAACGTCATAGGCTTTCATCTCATCATTCTTGAAGGCGGCATATGTTCCGTCCTTCTTGCTGAACAGTCCCTGGTCATAAAGGGCATTGATAATCAGCGCGCCGCTGAGATCACGTGATGTAATCAGGTACTTGTATAGGATCTTGGAGAATTTTGTATCCGTTGCCAGATACTCTGCGATGTAGGCACTGAGTGCATCATAGGTCTCTGCCGAATCGAGGTAGGTTTCTTCATCGGATGAGATCGCAGAAATATCAATCCAGTTCTTGCTGGCCGCATAGGTCAGATAAGCACGAAGACTGATTGTCTCATCTCTTGTCCACGCAAGATAGGTTTCGTCTGTCTTGTCGATCTTGGAGCTGTCGAGAATCTTAGTTGAGGACATCAACAGATCGTTGACGATATAGGATTCGTACTCTTTCATCTCATCAGAGAGCTCATTGTAAGGCAGTGAATCGGTGCCGGTCAGCTGGTTTCTGATGGATGCAAATACTTCTTCCTGTTTTTTTGTGAAAATGCTGTAGATGGATCTTTCGGCATCCGACGCGTCCTCGGAAGAGAGAACGCTGATATCCAGAACACCGTTGTTGATGATAGCGTTGTAGACATCGAAGATCGGGATACGGATGCTCGCCGTATCGGTGACTGTAGAGCTGTCGAAGGACTCGGCGTCGATAATGACGTTCTCCAGGACACCGGCGATACGCTGCTCCAGAATCTTGTAAATCGCATTCTGCAGATCGGAATCAATGGTCAGGTAGACGTTGCTTCCTGCAGTCGGCTTGATAGTGGCCGCCTCATCAATCTGAAGGACTTTTCCGAAACGGTCGACGTAAACACTTTCCTGACCGCCGCTGCCCTGCAGCTCATGCTCCATAACCTTCTCGATACCGGACTTGCCGACGATGGATTCACGGTTGTAATTCGAGTCGGTTGACTGCAGCTCTGTCAGGTCCTCACTGGAAACCTTTCCGATGTAACCGATCAGAGATGCAAACGGGACGGCATTCGTGTAGACACGTGTCGTGTCCTCTACGATTGCAATACCTGTCAGAGTATCAGATTCCTCGCTGAGAGCCGCTACCGATTCGTCGGAAATATTCGTCGCAATCGTGACCGGCATATATTTTCTGTACTGCGTTGTGAACAGCTGATAGCGGACATAGATGATATCGAGGATTTCCTCTCTGTTCAGCTTCAGCGGGAATCCTGCCTCTGTCAGCTCCTCTTCGGTGTAGGGCTTTTTAATTCGGACAATGCCGAAGCCCTTTTCGCTGACGAGGGTCGCCATCATCTCTTCTGCGGTGCTGTTCGCCTGCTCTTCTGTCAGATCACTGATCTTGGCCTTGCCGTAAACGTCCGCCTTGAAGCGGTCAAGTGTTCGGCCGGAGCAGTTATAGGTGTAATTGCCGTTCTCATCCAGCACAACGTGGAAGTCGTTGCTGAGAGAATCTCCGTGTGCCTGCAGGATCTTGGAGATGCGGTAGGCCTCTGTGTTCAGGGCAAGTACTCGCTCTCTGGTGGTCTTGTAGGTTCCGGCATCCTCAATCGTTAAGCTGTAGGAAAGCCTGTTGCCCGCCAGCAGCTTGCCGTTTCGATCATAGATATTGCCTCGCGTACTCTTTAAGGCTCTCGTCTTGGTCGTCTTGATCGCGAAACTGTTGCGGTATCCCTCGCCGTTGATGATCTGAATCGTATAGAGGCGCTGAATCAGAACACCTGAGAGAAATACAAAAAACAGCGCCAGCAGGACCATACGATTGATCTGGAAGCGGCGCCTGCCACGTTTTAATTTCTTATCCATAATGACTGCCTGCCTTTCTTCTCCTTCTCAACAAGTGAATGATTCAGCTTGTAGAAAAGTCGATAAAGGATGATTGCCGCAAGCAGAGTACTGACAGTTTCCGGAAGGATGACTCCCTTCAGGTAACCGCCGAAATCTGTACGTCCGCGCAGCATAAACTGTCCGATGTAGATCATCAGATTTAAAAACAGCTCTCCCGCACCTGTCAGAAGCAGCGGAATCTTGACGTCCTCATCGAAATAGATCTTGCTGTATCGTCCGCAGAAATAGCCGACCAGCAGATAGACCAGTGCAAAAAATCCGAAAATTTTCCCGTAAAAAAGATCAACGAGAAGACCGCAGAGAAAGCCTGTCAGCAATCCCTCCGTTCTTCCCTGCATAAATCCTATGGAGACAGTCAGAATGATCAGTACATTCGGAGCTGCCGTAAAAAATGTTAAAGTGCTGAACACTGTGGTCTGCAGGATAAAGCAGATCCATACCAGCAGAAAGATGATCAGCTTACGTTTCAACTTCAATCTCCCGTCAGATAATCAGTCTGTAGATTCGTTTTCTTTTCTCTGCTTCAGATCCGTGATAATCAGTACCTCGCGCAGGCTTCTGAAGTCTGCGGCAGGAATGATTGTACCGGATTTTGTCAGGTTGTTGGAATCCATCGCAATCTCGCTGACATAGCCGATCAGAAGACCGGTCAGATAGCGGTCGGAAATATTCGAGGTCACGATGCTTGTGCCCTCTGTCACCTCGTTGTCTGTATCACGAAGTCCTGAGAAAACGATCTTTCCGTTCTCCATGCCCAGAAGACTGCCGTTCACCACACACGGCTCGGAGGTGTTGGAAGCCATGCCGCTGACGCTGCTGTTGTCATCGATGATCGCACGCACCTGTGCCCAGTTTCCGCCGACCTCGGTAACAATGCCGATCAGACCGCCCTGTCCGAGAACATTCATGTCGACTGCAATGCCGTCTTTGGTACCCTTGTTGACTACAAAAGAGTTGTACCAGCTTCCCGGCTCCTTGGAGATGACCTCGGCAGCAATCTTGGTGTAATCGCTGTACTGCTTGTCCAGATTATAAAGATCCTGCAGTCTTGTGAGCTCGCCCTGGTTCTGTACCAGCTGGTTATTCTCCTGTGTCAGATCAGAGACCTGTTTTTTAAGAGCCTCGTTCTCTGCTGTCAGCTTCTGTACGTCATGAAAACCGGAAAACTGTTTTGTCAGCCACTTTCCGACTGTATTGACGCCGTTCTGAAGCGGGCTGACAACAAAACCGACTGAAGTTCTGACCGGTGCCGTTACGGCAGGCAGAGTCAGGGTTCCGATCATCAGGCCGACGCACACAATGATCATAATGATCAGAAGATGACCGCTTTTTAAAAGCTGTGAGTTTTTTTTCTTCATTGCTTGTCCTTCAGGGCATAGGCCCACTTGCGGAGTTCCTTATTCTGAATGATTTCCTTGAGACCCTTCACTGTACTGAAATCGTAGTCGGTGGAGAGAATCACCTTACAGCCGATGTGATGACTGAGATACCTGTCAATACCCGGAATTCTGGCCGTTCCGCCGGTCAGATAGATACCTTCTTCGAAGATACATCTGGAGATCTGCGGCGGTGTGCGCTCCAGGAACAGACGCATCTCTTCTGCCCCCTTGCGAAGTTCTGCCTCCGCTGCTCTTGTGACGAGCTCGGCGGAAATGACCTCCTCGCGCGGAAGTCCCGATACCGTATCGATACCGATGACCTTTCTTGCCTCGTTCAGACCCTTCTGCTCGAAAGTTGCCAGAACCGCCTTTAATCTGCGGGCTGTTCTGCGTCCGATCAGCAGGTTCTTCTCACGGCGCACCTCATTGCAGATACTCTCGTTGAGCTGCTGGCCGCCGATATTCAGCGCATCGCTGATGATGATCTGATCGCCGGCGATCACGGAAACCTCTGTGCTCTGTGCGCCGATATCCAGAATCATGCTTCCTTTTGATCTGCCCGGATCAATACCGAGTGCAATGGCATCGCAGATCGGTCTGTCGACCAGAAAGACCTTCGGTCTTCCGAGATTTCCCGTATAGCTGATCGCGTAATAGGCACGCTTCTCAAGCTCCGACATATTGACCGAAGCCGAGAAATAGATATACGGCTTGCTGCCGACATGGCTGTCTGTTCTCTTTAAGAGCAGTGACAGCAGCATCTCGACCTCATCCACGTCTGCGATTCTTCCTCCGATAATCGGGCGGTCTACGCGGATTCCCGGAGGATTCTTTTCATACATATCAAATGCATCGTTGCCGAAGGCGATCACCTGTGATCCGTTCCTTACGGCAATCATATTATGCTCGATCAGCAGTCTGTTCTTCCGCAGACTGTAGATCTTCACAGCGCTGCTTCCCAGATCAACGCCGAAAACATTCTTAGTGAACATATACTCTCCCGGGCTTTAAAAGCCCGCTGTCCGCAAAACTCATATATCGGCAGTCACCGATAATGATATGATCAAGAAGATGAATATCCAGCAGTTCCCCCGCCTGTGCGACCTTCTCCGTCACCCGGAGATCCGCATCACTCGGCGTCGGGTCACCGCTCGGGTGGTTATGCACAAGAATCACACTCACAGCGCGAAAACGCATGGCTGTCAGGAACAGGTCTCTCGTTGAGATCAGCGACGCATTGACAGTTCCTCTCGATACAAGTTCCTCCCCGAGAAACTGATTTTTGGTATCGAGCAGAAGAAGAATCACATTCTCCTGCGTATCTCTGCGCAGCTGTTCCATATAATATTCCGCAATAGAACCGGGATCCTCAAAGCTCATTGATTTTTCCGCTCTGTAGGCGGCAATTCTGCGCGACAGCTCTCCGATACAGAGAAGCTGTACCGCCTTCACCTCGCCGATTCCCCGCACCTCGCGCAGCTCTGCTGCTGTAAGAGAACAAAGACCGGACAGCCCCGAGCCGTCAGCAGGAAGCCGAAGGATCTCTTTTGCAAGATCTTCTGCACTCCGCCCCCTTCTCCCTGTCCGGATAATGATTGCAAGCAGCTCGGCATCTGTCAGTGATGCAGCGCCGAAAGCCATGCATTTCTCATATGGTCGTTCCAGTGAAACCTGTGCTTCATTCAAAAGCTGATTCATAAAAGCCTTCCTTTCCAGATCAGGTATGCCGGTAAAGAAAAGCTAATTCATTCTACACTATCTCACATAGCGATGCAAGCGATTCAGACGGAGGCAGACTTTCCCGCAAGAATCCCTCCTGCCCATGCGAACTGCAGATTGAAGCCTCCGCAGTGTCCGACAGGCTCCAGAATTTCTCCCGTGAGATAGAGTCCGGGAACGTGTTCCGTCATCATGGTTTCCGGAGAAACCGCTGCTGTCAGAACGCCGCCGCCGGCCGCCTGCGCCTCAGCGAGTGTTCCTGTTCCGCTTATTTTTACGGGAAATGCACGTAAAATCTCTTCCGTGCTGCATTTTTTCTTTTTCATCACGACCGCTGCCGCTTCTGCAAGCTTCTCGGGAAGAACGCAGCGAAGCAGACGGATGCGTTCCTTTTCGTTCTTCTCTTCCTCCAGACCGGACAGCCGCTGCAGAACAGAGTCCGCGTCGAGGCCGTCCAGGAAATCCAGACAGACAGTCACCGCTTTTCCTGCCTTCAGTGCCCTGCCTGCACGGATGCTGAGATTGAAGATCGGGATGCCGGAGATGCCGGTGGAAATAAACTGAATCTGGCCGGCCTCGGTGTAATCCGGTGCCGCATATACAGTCATTTCGTCTGCAGGCTTCTTCGACTGCAGGACTTCGGCTTCTTTTCCTGCACACCGTGATTTGCCTGCCTGCATCGCTTCTGCGGCTTTTCCTGTATATAAAGAAGCTTTCGCCCGCACTCTGACTCCTGCCCAGATCTTGCAGGGCATGCCTTCCGCCCGAAGCGGAACCAGTGCCGGAAGATGCGGTGCTCTCTTCAGACCGAAGCTGTCTGTCAGAGATGCGTCTGCCGGTGACTCCTTCAGACCGGCCGGCGTACCGCAGGCAAGAATCAGAGCTTCTGCCTGATAGTGCCAGGATGCGGTTTCTGCCGTGAAGGTTCCGTCTTCTTCTTTTCTGAGAGCAGTCACGCGCTCGCTGAATTTCAGCTTCACGCCGAGACGTCTTGCTTCTGCAAGCAGGGCATCCGCCACTGCCTTTGCTTCCTCGGAGGCCGGATAATACCAGCCGTCCAGGGATCTGGATTCGACTCCCAGTGAGCGGAAAAATGCCAGGATCTGCTCTACGCTGCAGTTTGACAGCACCTCGATCGGGAAGGACGGATCCGAACAGTCATAGACGGAAGCGGGGTCGGCTGCATTTGCCAGATTACATCTTCCGCCGCCTGTACGAAGCAGCTTTTTGCAGGGCTTATCCTCGGCTTCAAGCACCGTGACCTGCGCACCCTCTCGTGCCGCCGTAATAGCAGCGGCCAGACCGGAGGCTCCCGCTCCGACAACCAGGACTCGTTTTTTCATCTTTTCTCCTCTTTAAAGGACCGGAATATTGACCAGGCCGGCTTCCTTCATGGACTGAAGTGACATCAGGACGCCGAGCTTTGCAGACGGCCAGGAAAGACCGCCCTGGAAGTAGACGTTGTAAGGCGGACGGATCGGGCCGTCCGCACTGAGCTCGATGGATGAGCCCGCAACGAAGGCACCTGCCGCCATGATGACCTGATCGTCATAGCCCGGCATATCCCAAGGTTCCGGTGTGACAAAGGAATCTACCGGTGCGCCGTGCTGGATGCCGCGGCAGAAGGCGACGACGCCTTCCGGTGTGCCGAGTGTGATCGCCTGAATGATGTCGTGGCGGCTCTCATGGCTGTCCGGAATAACGGCAAAGCCGAGTTCTTCGTAAAGACGGGCTGCGAAGATCGCACCCTTCAGTGCTGCTGCCGTGACGATCGGTGCACTGAAGAAGCCCTGATAGAAGGATGTATTGAGGTTCAGGGACGGTCCGATTTCGGCGCCGAGTCCCGGGCAGGTCATTCTGTAGGCTGCGCGCTCAACGCATTCCTTTGTTCCGCAGATATAGCCGCCGCTCGGAGCAAGTCCGCCGCCCGGATTCTTGATCAGGGAGCCGACGATCATATCGGCACCGACTTCTGACGGTTCTCTGTATTCAACGAATTCGCCGTAGCAGTTATCAACCATCACGAGCAGGTCCGGACGGACTGCCTTCACGCAGCTGATGGCCTCGCCGATCTGTGCGACAGACAGGGTCTTTCTGGATGCATAGCCCTTGGATCTCTGGATGATGACCAGATGTGTGCGCTCATTGATAGCTGCACGGATGCCGTCAAGATCGAAGCTGCCGTCCGGAAGCAGGTCAACCTGGTTGTAGGTGATGCCGTACTCTGCAAGGGAGCCGACGGACGGACGGATTCCGATAACCTCTTCAAGCGTATCATACGGCTTGCCGGAGATGGAAAGAATCTCATCGCCCGGACGGGTGTTGCCTGCCATGGCGATGGCAAGTGCATGGGTTCCGCAGGCGATCAGCGGACGGACAATCGCTGCTTCTGTACGGAATGTCGCAGCATATACCTCTTCCAGTGTGTCGCGTCCGAGGTCGTTGTAGCCGTATCCTGTTGTGCCGGTGAGGCAGGCCTCGCTGACACGGCACTTCTGAAATGCGTGAATGACCTTCAACTGGTTGTATTCAGCAACGCGGTCGATTTCGGCAAAGCGCTCTGCCAGTGACTCCTCGGCTCTTCTGCCGTACTCTGCCACGTCGCGGTCGATGCCGCAGCTGCCGAGCATATCTGCCGTTGAAAAATTAAATAATTCCTGATTTGCTGCTTCTTTATTCATAGGGATTGCCAACCTCTTCTGCTTCTATTCCAAGTCTTTCTTTTATAATATCGAGCACATGATCCAGTATGCGGAAGGTATCATTCTGATAATCTCCCCTCATGATCCGGATCACGCCCTGCTCGCGTTTAAACCATGTTTCCTGTCGTTTCGCGTAGCGGCGGCTCTCTCTTTTGATGATTTCCACCGCTTCATCCATCGAATACTGACCGTCCATCGCGTTGATGATTTCCTTGTAGCCGATTCCCTGCATGGAGGTGCAGCCCTTTTCAACGCCCATTGCTCTTAAAAATGCAACCTCATCGGCAAGGCCTTCTTCCATCATGAAATCAACGCGGCGGTCGATTCGTTTATAAAGTACATCTCTCTCGTCATCCAGAAAGATGTAGACCAGGTCATACGGTGTGACCTTCTGCTGTTCTTCCTTATTGTGATCGGAGATACGGTTTCCGGTTGCCCGGTAATATTCCAGTGCACGGATCACCCTCTTCAGATTGTTCGGGTGAATGGCTGCTGCAGCTTCCGGATCCACTTCCTGCAGCTTTGCATGAAGTGCCTCTGTTCCGTGTTCTTCGGCAAAGCGGTGCAGCTCCTCCCGCAGTGCGGGATCGGAGGTTGTTTCGGAAAAATCGATGCATCTGGTCACAGCCTGGATATAAAAGCCGGTTCCGCCGCAGAGAATCGGAACATTTCCCCGCTCATAGATGCCTTCCAGCGCTTTCTGCGCAAGTTCTGCGTAGCGGGTGACATCCATCTCTTCCGTCGGTTCCACCACGTCAATCAGATGATGCGGCACACCGAGCATCTCCTCCAGTGTCACCTTGGCGGAGCCGATATCCATGTGACGGTATACCTGCATGGAATCGGCCGAAATGACTTCGCCATGTATTCTTCTGCCAAGCTCTGCCGCCAGTTCGCTCTTGCCGACTGCTGTCGGTCCCGCGATGACGATCAGCGGACGTTTTTGCGTCATATCAGATAATCCTCTTAAAGCGTTTTTCAAGATCCTGTCTGGTGAAGGAGATAATGGTCGGACGGCCGTGCGGGCAGTGATACGGATCCTCGCAGTCCATCAGATCTGTCAGCAGCTGCTGTGCCTCTGCCGTGGAGATGTGCTCGCCGCCCTTCACTGCTGCCTTGCAGGCCTCTGTCGCAATTTTTCTCACATAGGTATGAAGATCGGAAAGCGATCCGGATACTTCCAGCTGATCCAGCAGCTGCCGGAAGAGGTCTCCCGAATCAATTCCGCCGAGTGTGTAGGGCACCGCACGAATGCAGTAATCACGCTCACCGAATTCCTCTACCTCAAAGCCCAGATCCGCAAAGGCATCCTTATAAGTGGACAGAAGTGTCTCCTCTCTCGCACTCAAGGTCACCACAAGCGGCGGTGAGAGCTGCTGTGATGTCAGCTCTCTGTTCTCATAAAGCTTCATCAAACGCTCAAACAGTACCTTTTCGTGAGCCGCATGCTGGTCGAAAAGATACATCTTTCCGTCGAATTCACAGATCCAGTAGGTATCAAAGACCTGACCCACGATTCTTCTGAGAGGTGCCGCCTCACGAGACAGGAAAGAAGGAATGAAGCTCTGCTGCTCGTAGCGGCCTTCTTTCGGGAAGAGCGTTTCCGCTTCTGTCTTCTTCACATCCCCGGAAACATGTCCGGCTTCGCGGAGCAGGTCTCCCTGTGCAGGAGCTGCGTAGGCGGATGCACTGTTCAGTGTCGGGGCTGCTGAGCGGTCGCTGCCTGACGGCATGTTTCCGGCAAGACCGGCGGCACTGCCTGCTGCCGTGTTTCCTGCCGGCGCTGCACCGGTCGGACGGCTGTTCTCAAACATGCCGAAACCCGGGATGCTGCCGGAACTCTGTCCTGCGACGGACTGTCCGGAGCCTGACTGCAGTGAACCGCTGCCTGTATTTCCGGCTGCCATATTCGACGGAACTGCCGCCTGTCTGCCCGGTTCATCTGCCGCGCTTCCCGATGTCTGTCTGCCTGCATCTGCTGCCGCTGCCTTCGTCTCGAATGCCTGCAGCGGTTTCGTGCGGTCCGCCTTTTCGTCCTTCTTTTTTTCTACAGGATTCAGGGTAGCGGCCACAACCATCTCCTGATGGGCCAGTGTTTCATGAACGGCCTTTCGGACCGCCTCATACACTCGTTTCTCATCGGAAAAACGGACATCCATCTTCGTGGGATGCACGTTGACGTCCACGGTTCCCGCATCGATCTCCATCTTGAAGCAGGTGAACGGATACTGATGATTCATCAGCATCGTGCCGTAGCCGTCCTCGATTCCTCTGCCGATCACGCGGCTTTTCAGATATCTGCCGTTGACGTAGTAATTCTCGTAGCTCCGGTTGCCTCTCGAAAGAGCCGGCTTGCCGATAAAGCCCTCGATGCGAATGCCCTCTTCCTCGAAATACAGCGGAAGAAGGGAATGCATCACCTCACGGCCGTAAATTGTATAAACTGCATTTTTCAGCTCACCCGAACCGGAGGAGGCGACTTTCTGCTGCCCATTTACGACGAAGGTAAATGCAACCTCCGGGTGGGAAAGCAGCAGCTGTTCTACTACCGCCCCTACATGGGAGGCTTCCGTCATCGGTGTCTTCAGAAACTTCGCGCGGGCCGGTGTATTGTAGAAGAGATTGCGCACGGCGATTGTGGTTCCGTCGGGTGCGCCGATATCCTCCATCAGCTTTTCTCTGCCGCCCTCAATCAGATAGCGGACTGCGGAAAGCGAATCAGCCTGCTTTGTGATCAGCTCAACACGGCTGACCGCCGCAATACTGGACAGAGCCTCACCGCGGAAGCCCAGTGACTGGAGCGTCAGCAGGTCACCAACCTCTGTGATCTTGCTCGTGGCATGGCGCATAAAGGCAAGCGGGATGTCCTCCCGCGAGATGCCTTTGCCGTTATCTGTAATACGGATCAGGGAGATGCCGCCGTCACGGATTTCGATCGTGATCCGGGTCGCTCCGGCGTCAATTGCATTTTCAAGAAGCTCTTTGACAACCGAGGCGGGACGCTCGACGACTTCGCCGGCTGCAATCTTATCAATTGTTCTCGGATCCAGTACATGTATCTGATTCATGCCTATTTATATCCTTCTTGTTTGCATAAATGTCTGTTCTCAGGACGACTTCCACCTGTTGTTCAGGCGGTTCTGCAGTCTGTAGAGCTCATTAAGAGCATCGATCGGCGTCATCGATGAGAGTTCCAGTGCCTTGATCTCGTCCAGAATCTCTGTATCGGGAACGGTATCGAAGAAAGACATCTGCTGCATATCCACATCGTCGTAATGCACCGGCTTCTGGGCTTTTCGCGGCTTCTGTGCAAGGCTTTCGACTGCCTCGGTAATATCTGCCTGCTGCAGCTGTGCGGCAAGCTCATCGGCACGGCTTAAGACTGCCTCCGGCACGCCTGCCAGACGGGCAACCTGAATACCGTAACTCTTATCCGCGCCTCCGCGGATGATCTTGCGAAGGAACACGATGCCGTCGCCCTTCTCCCTGACGGCGATGCAGTAATTCTTGACGCCGTCCAGCTTGCCCTCAAGCTCCGTCAGCTCATGATAATGTGTCGCAAACAGTGTCTTGGCACCGATCAGCTTCCGGTCTGCAATATATTCGATGATGGCCCAGGCCAGCGCCAGTCCGTCGAAGGTGGAGGTGCCGCGGCCGATCTCATCAAGGATCAGGAGACTTTTGGAGGTTGCATTTCTCAGAATTGAGGCGACCTCCGTCATCTCAACCATGAAGGTACTCTGTCCGCTTGCCAGATCATCGGAAGCTCCGACTCTCGTAAAGATCCGGTCAACGATACCGATCTCGGCTGATGCGGCCGGCACGAAGGAGCCGATCTGCGCCATCAGCACGATGAGAGCGGTCTGGCGCATATAAGTGGACTTTCCGGCCATGTTCGGGCCCGTAATAATCGAGATGCGGTTGGCTCGGCTGTCGAGTGTGGTGTCATTCGGCACAAAGCCTTCTGCGTTTCCCGGCATCTCCTCGACGACCGGATGACGTCCGCCCTTGATCTTGATGGCTCCGTTTTCCGTCATGGTCGGACGGACATAGCTGTTTTTGGATGCCACATAGGCAAAGGACGCGAGAACGTCGATCTCTGCCACGTATTTTGCAGTCTGCTGAATGCGCATCAGATTCTCCGCAATTGTGCTTCGAATCTCTGCGAAGAGTTCATATTCCAGAGTATACAGGCGGTCCTGTGCTCCCAGAATCTTCTCTTCCAGTTCCTTCAGCCGCGGCGTTGTATAGCGCTCTGCGCCGACCAGTGTCTGTCTTCTGATGAAGTCCTCCGGAACCTTGTCCTTGAAGGAATTTGTTACCTCGAGGCAGTAACCCATCACGCGGTTGAACTTGACCTTCATCGTATGGATGCCGGTTCGCTCGCGCTCCTGATTTTCATAATCAGCAAGCCACTGTCTGCCGTCTGTCTTGGCCCTGCGGAGCTCATCGATCTCTTCCGAATAGCCGTCACGGATGATGCCGCCTTCCTTCATGGCCAGCGGCGGCTCATCCTGAATGGATGCGGAAAGCAGCTCCGCCATGTCCTCCAGCGTGTCAAAGTGCTCTTTGATTTCATCAAATCTTCCGCAGGGGAATTCTCCCAGCAGCATACGGATATGCGGCAGCATGGAAAGAGAGGTGCGCAGTGCCACCAGATCGCGCGGATTCGCGCTTCCGTAGCTGATGCGGCCGACCAGTCTCTCCAGATCGTAAACCGGATTCAGATATTCACGCAGTTCGGCTGCGGAGATTTCATTGCGGATAATCGCTTCGACTGCATCGTGGCGGTCTGTAATCTCCTGCTTCTGCAGCAGCGGCTGCTCAATCCAGCGGCGAAGAAGACGTGCTCCCATCGCTGTCTTTGTTCGGTCAAGCACCCAGAGAAGGGATCCTCTCTTCTCCTTTTCGCGCAGTGTCTCCAGCAGCTCCAGATTTCGCATTGTGGAGACGCCAAGCAGCATCGATGCATCCGTGCGGTAGGCGGAAATTGTCGTGATGTGGCTCATATCGCTCTTCTGTGTCTCAAAGAGATACAGAAGCAGAGCTCCGGCTGCGCAGATGCCGTTGGGGTACTCCCGGATTCCGAGTCCCTCCATCGTGGCAATATGGAAATGATCGCGCAGTGTCATCTCGCAGGCTTTTTCTTCGAAATACCGCTCATCAAGAGCACCGACCATGATGCCGAGTCTTCCGCGGAGATCTTCAATGTCCAGTCCGCTGATCATGACTGCCTCATTGCAGATAATCTCGGACGGACCGATCTTATGAATTTCATCCTGCAGCTTGACCAGAGAGTCTGTCTCTGTCAGCAGGAACTCGCCTGTCGAGACATCGCAGGAGGCAATGCCGAAGCTGTTGTCATCTCTGAAGATTGCTGTCAGAAAGCGGTTCCGGTTCTCCTCCTGTGCCTGCTGGTCCAGATTGGTACCGGGCGTTACCACGCGGATGACTTCGCGCTTCACAAGACCCTTTGCCTGCTTCGGATCCTCCACCTGATCGCAGAGTGCAACCTTGTGGCCGAGGCGGACCAGTCTTGTCACATAATTATCGACAGCATGAAAAGGCACCCCGCACATCGGGGCGCGCTCGGGAAGACCGCAGTCCTTGCCTGTCAGTGTCAGCTCCAGCTCCTTCGAGACCTGTTCCGCATCTTCGAAAAACATCTCAAAAAAGTCACCGACTCGATACATGAGGATGCATCCCGGATATTCCTTCTTGGTAGAAAGATATTCCTGCATCATCGGGGAAAGTGCCATGTATGTTACGAACTCCCTTCATTTTGAAACGGCGGCACGCGCCTCTTTTCAGACTCTTTCGCCGAAGTAGTAGAAACCGCGGCAGTCCGTGAGGCGGACCGGAACAAGCTTTCCGATATCATTTTCACAGCCCGGCAGGTGAACCGTCAGGTTGTGAGAGGTTCTTCCTGTCACATAGCCGTCCATCTTGTTCTTCTCTTCGACAAGAACATCCATAGTCCGGCCCGTGAAACGGGAGGATGCCTTCTCGCCTGTCTCCTTCACTGCACTTAAAAGACGGTCAAAACGTGCATGTACAACATCTTCCGGAATCTGATTCTCCATCTTCGCCGCCGGAGTACCTGTTCTCTTTGAATAGATAAAGGTAAATGCACTGTCATAGCCGACCTCTCTGACAAGAGAGACGGTTGCCTGGGCATCTTCTTCTGTTTCTCCCGGGAAACCGACAATCAGGTCTGTGGTAAGGGAGATGTCCGGCACTGCTGCGCGGATCTTCTTAACCAGAGTGAGATAATCCTCTCTGGTATAATGGCGGTTCATCTTCTGTAAGATCTCAGTACTGCCGGACTGTACCGGAAGGTGCAGGTGACGGCAGATCTTATCGGAGTAGTTGAATGCCTCGATCAGCTCATCGGAGAGATCCTTCGGATGAGAGGTCATGAAGCGGATTCTCTCGATTCCCTCAATATCGGCGACCTGCTTCAGAAGAGAAGCAAAGCTCATCGGAGTCTCCAGATTCTTGCCGTAGGAATTGACGTTCTGTCCGAGAAGCATGATCTCCTTGACGCCGTCCTCCGCAAGACGGCGGATCTCATCCAGAATGTCCTCCGGACGTCTGGAGCGCTCGCGTCCTCTTACATACGGAACGATGCAGTAGCTGCAGAAGTTGTTGCAGCCGAACATGATATTGACGCCTGACTTGAAGGCGTACTTTCTCTTGATCGGAAGATTTTCGATAATCTCATCTGTGCCTTCCCATAACTCAATGACACGCTTCTTCTCTGTCAGAATACGGGACAGAAGCTCCGGGAAGGTGAACAGGTTATGGGTGCCGAAGATCAGATCAACGACCGGATAGCTGCGGCGGATCTTCTTTACAATCTCCGGTTCCTGCATCATGCAGCCGCATAAACCGACAATCAGTTCCGGATTCTTCTTTTTCAGACCGGTCAGTCTGCCGAGTCTGCCGTAAACATGCTGGTCTGCATTTTCACGGACCGTACATGTGTTGTAAATAATAAAGTCTGCCTCTTCCTCTTCTTCCGTATCCTCGAAGCCGGCAGCAAGAAGGATTCCGCGAAGCTTCTCGGAATCTCTTGCATTCATCTGGCATCCGAAGGTTACGACACAGGACTTCATCTTCTTATGTCCGTGTGATTCGGAAATCTTCTCAACTGCCTCTGCTGCCTTTTTCAGAAATTCCTCCTGTCGAAGTTCTTCCTGGTTTCTCTCTTCTGTCATCATCTTTCCGTCCATTAATTCTACTTTCCTGCTTTCTCTTATCCATTAAACGGTACGGGCATGTTCTTTTTATACCTGCGCACCTTCTCTTATCTGAATCCTGCGATTCTTTGCTCTTATGCCCTCAGCGAATCTTCTCTTTTACAGGTCCGGCAATTCTTATTCGCGGATCTGTCCTTCTCCGTAAATAATATATTTCGTGGAGGTCAGTGCCTCAAGACCCATCGGACCTCTTGCATGCAGCTTCTGGGTGCTGATGCCGATCTCTGCGCCGAAACCGAATTCAAAGCCGTCCGTAAATCTGGTGGACGCATTGACATAGACGCAGGCCGCATCAACCTCGCGCAGGAACTTCTGCGCATGGTCGTAATTCTCTGTAATGATCGACTCCGAGTGGCCGGTATTGTAGCGGTTGATATGGGCAATTGCTTCCTCCACAGAACCGACTGTCTTAATAGAAAGGATGTAGTCCAGATATTCCTTTCCCCAGTCCTCTTCTGTCGCCGGCACCGCATGCTGAAGGAATTCTGCCGCCTCCGGATCTGCACGCAGTTCCACATCCTTCTCCGAAAGCTTCTTTTCCAGCATCGGAAGCAGTTTTTCGCGTACATTTCTGTGTACCAGAAGTGATTCCTCCGCATTGCAGACGCCGATGCGCTGTGTCTTCGCATTGAAGATAATCTTCACAGCCATCTCAAGGTCTGCACTCTCATCCACATAGACATGGCAGTTTCCCGTACCTGTCTCAATGACCGGAATCGTGCTTTCCTTTACAACCGTACGGATCAGTCCCGCACCGCCTCTCGGGATCAGCAGATCAATGTAGCGGCCCAGATGCATGAATTCACGGGCTGTCTCTCTGGATGTATCCTCGATCAGCTGCAGTGCATGCTCTGTCACACCGTGCTTCTTCAGTGCTTCCTGCAGAACCTTCACAATCGCCGTGTTGGAGGAAATTGCATCGCTGCCTCCCTTCAGAACGGTTACATTGCCGGTCTTAAAGCATAAGGCAAATACATCTGCCGTCACATTCGGTCTGGCCTCGTAAATCACGCCGATGACACCGATCGGTACAGACATCTTTCCGATCAGAAGTCCGTTCGGGCGGCGCTTCATATTGCTGACGGCTCCGATCGGATCCTCGAGAGCTGCAACCTGGCGCAGTCCGTCCGCAATGCCGTGAATCCGTTCGGGTGTCAGAGTCAGGCGGTCCAGCAGACCGGCAGCCATGCCGTTTTCGACTGCGCGTCTGCGATCCTTCTCATTGGCTGCAAGCAGTATCTCCTCTTCCTTCTCCAGCAGAGAAGCTGCCTCCAGCAGAATGTCATTCTTCAGTGCCGTACCGAGGCCCGATACGGAAACTGATGCCTCTTTTGCCTGTTTTCCGATTAATTCCAGCATCGCAAAACTCCTTTCGCGTGATGTAAAAAAAATTGCAAAAAGGTTTCCCATCGGCTTTTCCGACGGGAAACCGGCCTCTTGTGTTACGTCATGTTCTCCAGCACTTCACGCAGTCTGAACTCGTGCGGATGTGCATGGAAGATGGTGCCAAGCTCCTCTCCGTTGATCAGCTTATGCAGGATGCGGAAATCGTCTGCCAGTGCAATGATCATGTCTGCACCTGCTGCTGTCGCTATCTCTGCCGCTGCCAGCTTGGTGGCCATGCCGCCCGTTCCGAAACTGGAGCCGGGTGCATTTCCCGCCATGGAAAGAAGCTTCTCGTCAATCTCCTTCACCTCGCTGATAAATTCAGCGTTGGGATTGCTTCTCGGATCCTCTGTGTAAAGACCCTGGATATCGGACAGAAGTACCAGAAGATCGGCATGAACCAGAGCTGTTACAATCGCAGACAGGCGGTCGTTGTCGCCAAAGCGGATGTCGTAGGTCTCCACCGTATCATTCTCGTTGACAATCGGAATGACGCCGAGCGAAAACAGCTCTTCAAAGGTATTTCTGGAATTGCGGAGGCTCTCGTCATTCAGCATTGTCTGCTTGGTCAGAAGAACCTGCGCAATTGTCTGACCGTACTCGGAGAAGAGCTTCTGATAGATCATCATCAGGGTGACCTGTCCGATCGCGGCACAGGCCTGCTTCTGCTTCAGTGTACGAAGCTCGCCGATTCCCATTGTCGCACGTCCGACAGAGATCGCGCCGGAAGATACCACAATGACATCCTTGCCCTGGTTATGCAGGTCCGCAATCTCACGGGCAAGAATCTCGATCTTCGGCAGATTCAGTCTGCCGGTCTCTGCATGCACCAGAGAGGAGGAACCGATCTTAACGACGATTCTCTGTTTGGATTTCAGGTTATCTCGGATATTCAAAGTTCACTCCTCCTTGCTGCAGGTCATTTCATGAATCGATATGTTCTGATCAGGGCAGGCCGACTTCAACCTTTGTGCCGCCGTGTTTGGCGATGTTGTCGGTGCGCTGCTGAGCCATCTTTGACAGGTAGCTCTCTTCGTTTGCCTTGTACTCGGCAATCCACCTGGTAATTCTTGCCTCTTCTTCGGCAACGATCTCTGCACTGGCTACGCAGCCTGTATCATCGGAACTGCTTCCGATCATGCAGTTCTTCAGCTGGTCCTTGCGGATGACAGCAACCCAGGTCTTGCCCGGATTCAGCTGCAGTTCTTTACCGTCCAGTGTTCTGTAGACAGCCGGCTCGTAGAAGCTCTTTCTCTCCCAGGTAATATCAATTGCCTTGCCGTTGGAGATATACTTGCCTCTGCTCTTGCCTGTTGTGTGGTAATGCATATAAGAAGAAGCCTGGTAATTTGTGCCGCTCTGGTACTCCAGAATGATGTTCTTGACAGCAAGCTGCTCACCGTTTACATGGTCCTGATGAGCGCGGCCGTACTGGAAGCGGCTGTAGAGACCTGTTGCCTCGTCATATACGAAATACGGCTTATTGTGCGGATAGCCGAGCTCGACATAGGCAGCTGTATCTCCGCTCTCAAGCTGATCCTCATCACCGACAGCGCGGAACTTCAGCATCGGAACGTAATCATCCTCGTGCTCTGTTCTGTAGCCCAGAGTGGAGATCAGTTCGGAGATCTTCTCGCCTGTGGAATATGCATTGTGCGGTGCTCCGTGCGGGCCGTCGCGGAAGAATGCATTGTAGTTGTATGACATCAAACCGCTCAGGTTGTCGACATCGTCTGATTCCAGATACGGCAGTGCATATGCTGCCTGTCCGTAATGGGTGTAGATCTCATCGAGGCCTGCAGCCAGGGAGATGAAGTAATCTCTGCAGCTGCGAAGCGGTCCGATCTTGGAAAGAGATGCATAGTCTTCAACTACAGCACAGATTCTGCTGAGGTCGGATTCTACTTCACATTCAAAGTAAACAGAAGCCTGGGACAGACCGCTCTGCGGATCGGCGTCCTTGACGTTATCAATCATGAAAGCAACCGGGCGCTGCTTTCCGAGTTCTTCGGAAACATACTCGCCTGTCAGTGTGCTCTTGGCCATGCCTGCCGGAATTTCTTCAGCAGCATTTTCCTGTACAGCTGTCTCTTCCTGCTCAGCGGCGATGGAAAGAGTTTCGTCTGCATCTTTTACCTCTGCGGTATCTTCTGCTTCAGATGCGGCAAAAAGAGCCTCATCATCAAGATCTGCATCCAGATCCGCTGCAGCGACTGTTTCAGCCTCGGACTGCAGGGCACCTGCGTAAAGTGCAGAAGTGCTTGTGAGGGAAAGGATGGCAGCTGTCATGGCAGCTGTAAGAATACG
>JAUNAG010000145.1 GCA_030527685.1 Lachnospiraceae bacterium
GATTCAGTACATATATTCCGTATAGGATCCGTCTTCTCTGACATCCATGAAGCATTCTGAAAATTCATCGCTGTCCATCATCTGCAGTACACGTTCCATCCCGACTGCGAGCTCTTTTTTCTCGTATTCTTTTCTGGATATCCAGTAAACTCTGCCCTCTTCCGAGGATTTCAGTTCACCGTCAAATTCATCTGCACGGTACATATACCCGATATTGTGAAAACCGTCTCTGTACCAGTGATAGATTCCGGTCAGCTTCGGATGCCGGATCCGCAGCCCGGTCTCCTCATATACCTCTCTGATGACCGCATCATGAAAAGTTTCTCCCGGTTCCACATGACCTCCCGGAAAGGTCGTGCCTGTATAAGAACTGTTCACTTTATCAAGTGCGAGCACTTCATTCCCCCGGCATACCATGCACATGTTCATCGGGATCACCTTTTCCAGCTCTCTATCCGTTTTATCTGACATTCTTCTTAATTCTCCCTGTCTGTTCGCTGCACATCATATGACTGTTAATTCGTACCGCTGCCGTGATGAAGGGGAAGCCGCAGCGTTGCCGTATAAATACCATCCTCTTCCTTCGTCTCAAAGCTTCCTCTGTGATAGCTCATGATTTTGCGGCATGTATTCAGCCCCAGATTCGTACTTTCCCTCTCACTGCGTTCTGCAGAAACAGTATTGCTGATTTTCAGAATCATCTCTCCGTTTCCCTCACAGAGAGAAAAATGAATCGGTTCACTTCGCTCCGCATACTTCAGCAGATTGGAATACAGATTATCCAGCACTCTTCGAATCAGGTCCAGGTTGACCGCGACATCACCCTGCAGCGGCTGCAGATCCTCCTGCACCTGATAATTCTGACTCTCCAGACTGTATATATATTCTCCGATTACCTGTCTGAACAGCTCACCTGCCTCTGCAGTTTCAGTCTCCGCCGCCTCCCAGTCTGTGGAATAGACCAGAAAGTATTCAAACAGCTGATCTGCCATTGTCTTGATACGCATGGCCTGACTCAGGCTTCGATCGATGAAATGCTTCATCTGCTCTTCATCCTGATACTTTCCTCTTTCAAGGAGTTCCAGATAAGCAAGGAGGGATGTCAGCGGTGACCGCAGATCATGAGACATCGCCGTCACAAGCTGTGAATTGCTGGAGCGAATCTCCTCTTCAACCTGCTGGTGCTGCAAAATCGAAGAACGCATCTGATCGATGCCGAATGCCAGCTCACCCAGCTCATCTTCACCGATAATGTTCACCTCATGCTGCAAGTCTCCTCCTGCGAGGATATCCAGCTCCGATTTCAACCGCTTGATGTACCGCAGCTTGTGATTGATCAGACTGATAAATACCAGGGAGAAAATAATAAAAGCCGCTATGCCGGAGATAATAATCGTCGAGTAGTAAAAGCCGTCACCCGTAAAATAGTATAAAAATGCATCTGTCTCCGTTCCGTCTGCCAAAGGAAGCTCGTACCGCTTATCCGAGGATTCATCCTCGATAGAATGCATCAGCCGTTCCTCAGCATTGGCATTTCTCGGAACAGCGGATGTAAACAGCAGGTCGCCTTCTTTATATATAACAAGATAGACATGACCTACCCGCTTGCACCATTCATTGAGCTTAGGAATCTGTTCTTCGGAAATGCTGTTCTCCGCCACATAGTCCCGGAGAGATTCAAAGCGCCTGTCCGACATCCTGCTCATAAAGGCATCGCCGTATACCGTCTGATCCAGCACCTTGTTGCTCTCGATATACAGACCGAAGAAGGCGATTCCGGCAAGCAGCAGAGAAAAAATAGCACTGCTCAGCAGCTGAAGACTTAAGCTGCCGGCTATTTTCTTCTTAATCAATGCGATATCCCTTTCCCCAGACAGTACGGATCGTATGACAGTTCTGCGGATCATCGCCAAGCTTCCGGCGGATGTTGCGGATATGAACCATCACCAGATTATTGGATGTGGAATAATAGGTTTCATTCCAGATACTCTCATAGATATTCGCGACAGAAAATACTTTCTTCCTGTGTGATGCCAGCAGTGCCAGAATTCTGTATTCCGTATCTGTGAGCATCACTTCTTCCCCGTCCATTCTGACAATGCAGCGGCTGAGATCAATTTCCACATTCTCACAGCACCTGATAATCTGTTCCTGCTCTTCCTGCTTTGCACCGTACACATAGTAGCGGCGCAGCATGGCATTGACGCGCGAGATCAGCTCTGTATAGGAAAACGGCTTGACCAGATAATCGTCTCCGCCCACCGAAAATCCCATAGTCTTATCCGAATCCTGTGATTTTGCTGTCAGAAACAGCACCGGAACCGCCGATTTCTTCCGAATCTCTGCACAGACGGAATATCCGCTCATCCCAGGCATCATCACGTCCAGAATCACAAGATCCACATCATCATCCAGAAGCTCCATGACCTGTTTTCCGTTTGTCGCTTCCTTTGTTCTGTAGCCCTCTCCGGTCAGAAGCAGCTTCAGAACTTCTCTGATCTCCGGATCGTCATCGGCAAACAAGATCGTCTTTTCGTCCATTAGGGTTTCATCTCCGTTTTTATTATCAAATTCACTTTGCGCAATTTCTCTTATATCTGTATAGTATTATACCTGTCCACTTATAATTGTGAAGAAGCTCCTCTGAAATTCAGATTTCTTCAGAACTTTCCCAGTCGCATTTTCAGATTTATGTTTTATCATTTCTTTTGGAAAATGTTACTGAAAGGAGGCTGCTTATGGAGCAAAAAGCTCTGCAGATCAAAAAGCTGATGATTATTGCAATCACAGTTCCTCTGATGCTTTCTATCATCTTTTTATTACGTGCATATTTTAACGGACAGTTTGCATCTGCGGAAACACTGCGAGCCTATATCGGTTCTTACGGCGTTGGCGCTCCGCTGATTCTGACCTACATTCAGGCCATGCAGGTGATTATACCGGTTCTCCCGGGATGGCTCGGCTGCATCGTCGGTGCAGGTATGTTCGGAGTCGCAGGTGGATTCTGGTGCAACTACATCGGCATCTCAGCCGGTTCCATCGCAGCGTATTATCTTGCCCGAATTTACGGAAAAACGCTGGTTGAAAAGATGGTTTCTATTGAGCGGCATCAAAAACTTGTGGACTGGGTGCAGACTAAAAAGAGCTACACCGTAGTATTTGCCCTTGCGATTCTGCTGCCCCTCGCACCGGATGACTTTCTCTGCTATTTCTCCGGTCTGACAGATATGTCCAGCCGGAAATTCATCTGGATTGTCATTCTGGCAAAACCCTGGTGCATTTTGATCTACAGCTTAATATTTGCCAATATAATTTAGGAGGATTGCTACATGCTGCTTGGTGTTTACGATTATACTGTTATCCTGACCTATTTCGGACTGCTCACCGGTTATCTCGGCATTACACTTGCCCTGCACGGTGATATCGGAGCCGCTATGTTCTGTCTGATGGGAGCCGGTTTCTGTGATATGTTTGACGGAAAAGTCGCTTCCACAAAGAAGAACCGCACACAGAAGGAAAAGCGCTTCGGAATCCAGATTGATTCCTTAAGCGATCTGATCTGTTTCGGCGTTCTTCCGGCTGTTATTGTCTACAAGGCCTGTGAAGGCAGTGATCCCGCCTTCTATATCTCTGCACTTTATGTCTTAAGTGCGCTGATTCGTCTTGCCTGGTTCAATGTTGATGAAGAAGAGCGTCAGGATCAGACTGACGGTGCAAGAGCATATTATCTCGGCCTTCCTGTCACAACCTCTGCCCTGATTCTTCCTTTGCTTCTCGGAATCGCGCATCATCTTGGAATCAAGCTCAACGTACTTGCCCCTGTTATTTTATTCTGCATGGGCCTGGCCTTCCTGATTCCGTTCAAACTGAAAAAGCCGCAGCTTGCCGGAAAGATCGGTGTTCTTTTCTGCGGCGGCGCTGAACTTCTTATTTTACTTGCAGGAATTGATGTATGAGAAAGAAATCCCAGAACGATCCTTCCGTTGAATTCTTATATAACACAGCGGCAGGAAGATGTATCCTCAAATTTTTAATGAACATTCATGCGGACCGTCTTATGGTCCGCTTTCTCTGGTCTCCGCTCTCCCGTTTTGTTATTAAGGGTTACGCACGAAAGCACGGTATTCCGCTGACCGATGAGCAGAGAAAACAGTTCCGTTCCTTCCGCGATTTCTTTGCGCGGAAAGACAGCTCTCTGACTGTCGATCAGACACCCGGCCATCTGATCAGTCCGTGCGACGGCTGGCTCAGTGCCTATAAGATTCAGAAAGACAGTACATTTGCCATCAAGAATTCCACCTACAGAATCAGTGACTTTCTGCAGGATGAGGAGCTCGCAAAGACTTACGAAGACGGCAGCTGCCTGATCTTCCGCCTCTGTGCCTCCGATTATCACCACTACTGCTACATCGATCACGGTTATCAGGGAAATGTACACGAAATTCCGGGAGTTCTGCACAGCGTGCAGCCGATCGTCTGTGAAAAGCTTCCTGTCTTTGTACTGAACAAACGGGCATGGACGCTTCTCACAACAGAGCACTTCGGACCGGTCGTACAGACGGAAATCGGTGCCTTCGTTGTAGGCGGCATTGTGAATCCGAAGACATCCGGACGTTTTACCAAGGGTGAGGAAAAAGGACATTTCGAGCTGGCAGGCTCCACCATCATCCTGCTCTTCCAGAAAGGAAAGATGCAGCTGCGAAGCGATCTGATCGAACAGTTGAGAAAATCAGAAGAAGTTCGTGTTCGCTACGGTTCCTACATCGGTGATGCATGCGGAAAGAAGGCTGATGCATGAAACAGATGAAGAACTATCTCATTGAAAACAGACAGGTCATTCTGATGCCGCTTGCGGCATTTCTCGTCAACGTACTTGTCTACGGTGGCGGACGTCTTCTTGCCTCAGGCAAAAAGCATTATGATTTTACGCTTCGAATCGATGAGCTGACACCTTTTATTCCCTGGACGATGCTGATCTACTGGGGCTGCTTCGTATTCTGGATCCTTGTTTACCTCCGGATGGCAAGCCTGACACGCAAAGAGGCAGGACATTTTTTCCTGATGCATCTCATCGGTGAACTCACCTGCTTCCTCTTCTTCGTCTTCCTGCCTACGACGAACGTCCGCCCTGCAGTAGACGGAGCCGATCTGTGGAGCGCGCTGGTCCGTCTGCAGTACAGAGCCGATGCAGCCGATAATCTCTTTCCTTCCATTCACTGCATGATCAGCTGGATCTGCTGGGTGGATATGAGAAAACAAAAGAGCTGTCCGCAGTGGGCTCGAACAGCCTCTCTGCTTACAGCTCTTGCAGTCTTTATTTCTACTCTGACACTGAAACAGCATGTCATCGTGGATGTGATCTCCGCCGTCATTGTCGGCGAAGCAGCAAATCAGCTGGCAAAACTTCCGGTTCTTCTCGAACCTTTCTGCAAACTCTGGGAACGCATGCTCCGAAAAACTTTGCCGACGGATTGATGTTTACTTTTCATTGACCAGCTTGCCGGTCATATGTTCAATCTCAATTGCGAGAATCTGCACATGATTCACTGCAGGTGTCTCCATCTCCTGATCCGCTTCTTCAACAGACGGATAATATTTCACAGCGAGTTTTCTAAGCCGGTCTCTGATGATCTCCGGATCATCGACCGGCTTTGCTTTGCCGAAAATCACGACACTCGTCGAATTCCACTCCCAGTGTCCCTCTTCTTTATAGCCCTGATTCCAGACTGTGAAGCACACCTTGTCGCAGCGGCTGATTGCATCCATCTTGTGGCCGGTTTTCGCTCCGTGCATGTAAATGCAATTGTCATCTTCATCGTAGTAAAAATCTACCGGAATAGCATACGGATAACCGAAATCACCGATCACAGCCAGGACACCTCTGCCCTCTTCCTTCAGAATGCGTTTGCATTCCTCATCGGACACCTGCTGCTTAAATCTGCGCATCTTGCGAAATTCCATGCGTTTTTTCCCTTCATATAAAGT
>JAUNAG010000146.1 GCA_030527685.1 Lachnospiraceae bacterium
CAGTCAGCAATATCCTCCGCATTGCCCTGCGCTTTCAGAATCTGGAGTTTATTGGTTTCGGAGGCGGTTACGGTATTCCGTATCATAAACTCACTGACGAGGCACCTTATGATATGGAGGATTTCAAGAAGCGTCTTGAGCCGATTCTGGATTCTTTCGTGGAGGAGTACGGCAGTGCACCTCTCTTCAAATCGGAACCGGGCCGCTACTGTGTCGCTGAAGGCAGCGTGATCCTCGGCCGCGTACAGGCTGTAAAGCAGAATGCAGGCCACAAATATGCAGGAACCGATATCGGCATGAATGTTCTGGTCCGCCCGTCCATGTATGACAGCTGGCACGATATTGAAGTACTGCGAAACGGCGAAGTCCTTTCAGTTGACGACGCATCGGAAATCACTGTCACCGGCAACATCTGCGAGTCCGGTGATATTCTCGCAAAGGACCGTGTTCTTCCCAGGATCGAAACAGGCGATCTGATCTGCGTCCTCGATACCGGCGCCTATGGATACAGCATGTGCAGCAGCTACAATTCCAGACCGCGCCCGGCAGAAGTCATGGTTCGAAAAGACGGCAGTGTTGATCTGATCCGCAGAAAAGAAACCATTGAAGATCTGCTCGCAATGATGTAAAGCAATAAGAAACGGAGAAACAATTCATGCGATCGTGAATTGCATCTCCGTTTTATTTTGAAATTTTTTAAACCCCTTATTTTGTTACAGTCGACTCTGACTGCAGTCCTTTACTTCTTTCCCGCCTTCATCTCGAGATAGAACAGCGGAAGTGCCACAAAAATCATTCCACCGATGATATTTCCGATTGTGACACCAACGAGATTCTTCGTCAGGAAATTCACCACATTGACGGATGCCAGCATCTCGTCTGTATAGCCGTACAGCTCTGCTGCTTTGGCTGCACATGCCGGGTTGGAAGCTGCCATCATGCCTGCCGGAATATAATACATATTGGCAACGCAGTGCTCAAAACTGCCGATTACAAATGCGCAGATCGGAAGAAAAACTGCAATTACTTTTCCCGGAACATCTGTGCAGCGTGAAGCCATCAGAACCGCAAGGCACACAATAATATTGCAGAGAATACCGGATGCAACGCACTGTGCAAAGCTGTACTGCAGCTTGCCGAAGGCGACCTTAATTGTGTATGCACCAACAGCTGCATTTCCCATATTGAACTGGCCTGCTGCACTGACAAGTGCTGCAATCAGTACACCGCCCACAAGATTGCCCAGGAAAACTGTGACAAGCTTCTCAATCGTTTTAGCTGCAGAATATCTACCTGCGTAGTTTCCGAAAATCAGCATGCAGTCGCCCGTAAACAGCTCACCTGCTACTGCTACAATCAGCATCAGTCCGACCGGGAAGATCACACCTGCCACAACCTTGGCAACACCCAGATTATCAATGGCATGTACCGCGAGATTTGAACTGTTTGCGCCGAATGCAATGAACATACCGGCAAGAATTGCCAGAACGAAGGTCTGCAGTACAGACTGCTTCGTCTTATTCACGCACGCTTCTGTAAATTTTTCTACCATCTTTGCCTCCCTCAATTGCAAAATCCTTCAGAATTATACTTGTATACAGGCAAGCTGTAAATACACTTCTGAAATTGATTTCATATCAGGCGAAAAAATAAGGCGGTGCCGCACTTTTGCACAGCACCACCTTTCTTCAGCGGTTTCCCGCTCCTTCCTTATTCACTTCTGAGTGCATCGATCGGATTCAACTTCGATGCCTTCACTGCCGGCAGCAGTCCGAAGACAATTCCGATAAACATCGAAAAGCCAACCGCAATGATGCAGGCCGGTACACTGATCGCCGATCTGGTCTCCATGACATTCGCAAGCACCTTCGACATGACGATACCGGACACAACACCGATCACGCCGCCAAGGCTTGTCAGTGCGGCCGCCTCTGTCAGGAACTGTGCAAGGATACGTCTCCGCTTCGCACCGATCGCCTTCTTCAGGCCGATCTCCTTTGTACGCTCAGTGACAGATACCAGCATGATATTCATAACGCCGATACCGCCGACCAGCAGGGAGATACCCGCAATCCAGATCAGCTGACGGTTTGTTGCATTTGAGAGCTTCTGCATATCGGAAGCCTTTTTCAGCAGGTCCTGGGACTCGTACTTGAACTTGGAGCCGGACACAATCTGGCTGTTCGTCAGAGCATTGGCGACATTATTGCCCGCAACCGTCATCATGTCCGTTGATTCTGCACGAACGATGACGCTCTGCGGCTCGTCATACTGAAATGCAATCGGCCACGTATCGATCGGGATAAAGATCTCTCCGCTCGTACTTCCGCCGTAGGTGTAATAATCATCCAGCGAATTGATGGTCGGTCCTGTCGTATTTCGCTTGCTTGCAACACCGATCACCAGGAAGGTATCCTGGCCGATCTCGATTGTCTGACCGATCGGATTCTTTCCGCCAAAAAGCGAAGAAGCAGTATCCGCATCGACAATGCAGCACTTGTGGCTGATCCGCGCATCATACTCGGAAAATGCACGCCCGTAATTGATCTGGTAATCATTGACACTGAAGTAGTGGCTGTCGATACCGTACAGATTTCCGTTGAACGCAGTATTGCCGTAATAGACATTCTCGCTGTAGGCGCGTTTTCTGTAAAGAGAAACCTCTTTTACGCCCTCCAGTGACTCCAGTCTCTTTCTTGTTCTCTCGGAAATGACTGCCACATCGGAAGGTATTCCCTGATACTGCATCTCATACTCGGCCTTGTCTCTGGAAAGATAGACCTGTACGACATTGTTGCCGGCACCGATCAGGCTCTCCTTGATCTCTTCATTCGTTCCCTTGATGGTCGAAACGATGGAGATAATGGAGGCAATACCGATAATAATGCCCAGCATTGTCAGGAAGGAGCGCATCTTATGCGCCCAGATTCCCTGAAATGCAAGTGATATATTCTCTATCATAGATTCTCCATACTATATCCGCTGTGATCAGCTGTACAGATCAGCCAGATCACGATCCTCGGTTTTCGCTCCGTCCTTCACACCGGTACCATACGGGAAAGCAATGCTGTCATCCGTTGTCAGACCGCTGCGAATCTCCACGTAAGTGTCCATCAGAATCTTTCCGGTTACAACATTCCGTTTCTGCAGTGTTCCGTCTTCACCCTTGACGTAGACATACCGCTGCCCGTCTTCCGATCTGATAAACATCTTATCAAGATACAGACCGGTTACTCCTTCCGAGCCCGAACTGTAAGAGACCTGTACAAAATCTCCGTCTCTCAGCTCTGCATCCTCATCAATACTGACCGTAGCCGGATAATAGGAGGAAAGCGGATTTCCTATTCCATAGGAATAGACATCATTTCCCGTTGAAGGATAATCCGATACAGTCTGAATTGTTCCGGAATAAATCATACCGTTTTCGAATGATTCAATGCTGACCTGTGTTCCCGGTGTAACCTTCTCAAGCTCCAGCTCTCCAAGTGAAAACTTCACATAGTAGCCGCCTCCGCCGGAGAGAACCACAACTGCAGAGTTGGATTCCTTGGCGTCATCCGGATCACGTACCGTTTTCACCTCACCGTCAAACTTCGCCTTTACACTGCCGTCTGTCAGTTCTGCCTTCATCTCACGCAGACTGATTTCGGCCTTTGAAACTGCAATTGTGAGATCACGGACATCCTTGGTCTTCTCTTCCTTCATCTCGGCAATTTCCTTTGCCGTATAGGAAGCTGTCCAGTCAATATCGGACGGGTTCAGTGTCGGTGTCGAGGAAGTGGCTGCTGAATCATCGCCGCCAACGTCACCTCCGACATCGCCGCCGAAGTCACCTCCGGCATCTCCCACGCCCGGATCATCCTCCGGCATCTCAGCACCGGAATCCGGTTCCTCATCGGACGGTGTCTCCGAACCGGATGTATTGAACAGGCTGATTGCAACCTGATCTTCATAGCGGAAAAGATGCAGGCCGTAGGACTGAATCAGCGGAGCCTCCTGATTATTGAACTTATGCACTTCCAGAATGACATAGAGCTCATCCGGAAGAGAGTCAAGTGATCTGCCGGAAGCCGGTGCTTCCGTCGGCGTCACCTCTTCGTTCTGCGATGAGAAGACAAGTGTACCTTCTCCCTCTGCTCCATCCTGCGTCAGCGTGACAGACTGCACATCTGTCTCTGCAGCGGCATTGCGAAGCACAGGCTCTACGATCTCTGTCTCTGCAGGATCAGAAGCATCTTCAGCAGTACTGCCGGAAGGATCCGGCTGTTCATTGTCATCATCCGCATACTCATCGTCTGAGTAGTAATCGTCATCCGCATCATCACCTGCACCATCATCTGACGGCTGCGGATTCTCAATCGGATCGTCCGGCTTTTCATCGTCATCAGCAGGATTCTCGGCAGGATCATTCGGTGTTTCTGTTCCGGATCCATCCCCGCCGTCTCCGCCTGTCGGTCCTGCCGGAGTCGGCTCAGCTGCCGTCGGAGTCGGTTCCTCTCCGGATGTTGTATTATCCAGGATGATATTCTGACCCGGTGCAAACATCTGCAGCAGTGTGAGCGGAGTCAGCGGATCCGATGTTCCCCAGAGATAGATATAGGGATTTGTCATAGAGCCGTCTGCATCACTGTCAGAGATCAGCTTCGGTGTAGTCTCACTGTCATAAACCTCTGTCGGCTCTTCTTCACTCTGTGTTCCGCCGTTGTCGTCCGGCGCCTCACCGCCGCCGTCAGATCCTCCTGACGAAGGAGACAGTGTTCCGAGCCGCTCCAGATCTTCCTTTGCTCTCTGAAGACTGAGCTTCTGCTCCTGCAGATCAAGATCTGCCTTCTCCACCTGAATTTCCGTCAGTGTTGTATCATAGGAAAAGAGCACATCGCCCTTTTTGACAGTATCACCGACACTGACGGCCAGCTCTGTCACATTCATCGTAGATGAGACAAAGCAGCTCTGCATGCGGTCGGACGCAACATTTCCATATGAAGTACTTGATGAATCATCATAGTAATATGAATTCGAAGCGATTTCTGACACGCTGTACACTCTGACCGCAGAGGACATCGAGTTACGATACGCAATCAGCGCACCGTAAATACCCCCGCAGATAAGCGAGGCTGCCAGAATACTGACAAGAATTCTTTTCACTAATTTACTCAATACCTGTTTTTCCTCCGCCAAGAATACCGTCGAAGATCGTATATACCGTCTCGGCATGTTCGGCGATGTGTGCGTCATGTGTGATCATAAGAATCGTGGAACCTGTCTCGTGGAGCTCATGGAACAAATCCATGACCTGATTGCCGGACGCGGAGTCCAGCGCACCGGTCGGCTCATCCGCCAGCAGCAGCTTCGGACGTCCGACAATCGCACGGGCAATCGCCACCCTCTGGCACTGACCGCCGGAAAGCTGATCCGGAAGGAAATTCATACGATCCTCCAGACCGACAATCTTCAGCGCCTCGGCAGCTCTGCGTCTCCGCTCCGATTTCCGAACATTTGCAAAAAGAAGAGGGAGTGCCACATTATCAAGTGCTGTCATCTTCGGCAGCAGGTGAAAGGACTGGAAGACAAAGCCGATTTCCTGATTCCGGATCTCCGCCAGCTGGTTATCATTGCAGCTTCCGATGTCCTTGCCTGACAGCTTGTAGCTTCCGGAAGTCGGCACATCCAGACAGCCGATCAGATTCATCAGTGTAGACTTTCCGGATCCGGACGGTCCCATGATCGCCACATACTCGCCCTCATCAACCTGCAGATTGATATGCTTCAGAACGTGCAGAACAGAGCGTCCCATCGGATAATCCTTGCAGATATCCGTCATCTCCAGAATCATCCGACTGCACCTCCTATCACATCGTCGCCGCCGACATCTGTTACATCGGCAGTGTCTTCATCTGTCACATCGACATCATCTGTGTTGTCTGTTTCTTCTGTATACTCT
>JAUNAG010000025.1 GCA_030527685.1 Lachnospiraceae bacterium
AAATGAAGCAGGAAATTATTGACGACAGCAATCACAAGGATGATGCCGAACCATAAAAACAGATACGGCTGCTGCAGTCTGTATATATATCTGTAGAGCAGAGAAAGAAGCAGAAGAAATACTGCTGTGAACAATGCTCCGTAGACAATCGGAAGATAGACATAGTTGCTGTCGATATACAGTCCGCCCTTCATGGTCTCATAATTCACATAGGAATTGCCTTCCAGTACGATTCTGTTTCCGAACAGGCGGATGCCGTAGAGCTGATACGCATCTCCGGACATCTTCAGTCTGGAAGCCAGAGTAGCGAACTGCTTCTGAAATGCAGCAAACAGATAATTCTGATGCTGGTAGCTCCAGACCAGAAACCAGGTTCCGCCGAAAATCGCCCACGGAAGAAGCATTCCTAGCATTTCCCAGATTCTGCTCTTAAAGCAGATCCATCTCCACTTCACGCAGATCACAAAAAGAACCAGAAGGCCTTCCGCTGTCAGCATAACAAGAGCTGTCGTATGAATCCGGAAATACAGAAGCACATGAACGGCCGCAAGGATCGCAAGCTCGATATAGGTGCATCGTCTGTCGCGCAGATAGAGATACATCAGTGTCAGCGCCAGTGTCATATAGGCAAAATAACTGTAGTAATTGAAGCCCAGTGTCCTTGCTGTCAGTGTACCAAAGCCTGTGACATGACGGTAGGTGTAATCGCGCAGAATTCCTGCCGCACAGGATACCGCCACGAAGGATGTCCAGAAGGCTGTGGCAAAAAAGACGTTTTTTACAATTTTTCTGAACGGCACGCCTGCGAGAAGAAGCACGAGACTCATCTGCAGAAACAGCCTGTTTGTCTCCACGACTCTTGTTATATAAAATGCAAGCGCAAGCACTGCCGTGCAGATGACAAGCTGAAACAGTGTGATCTCATCCTGCAGGACTGCATAGAGTGCAATGAAGCCAAGAAGTCCGAGCCAGAGCAGGCGGAAAGCCTGACGGCCGATAATATTCGGATAATCTGTTGCGGAAAGGATGATATATGCACAGTAAAGCTGCAGGGAAATCATTCCCAGTACGGAGTAATCTGTCTTAGTCCGGGCGTGCATGATATCTCCTTTCCCGGAGCCGGAAGAAGGAGTTACATCTCCTCATCCTCTCCGATCATATCCATTGCGTTGAGGTCACCCGTTCCCTCGTCCTCGTAGAAGGTGTGTCCCGGAAGATTGCGAAGCGTTCCTTCCGGACCGAGGTTATAGGATGTACCGTCTTTAAACTTGATAACAAACTGATAGCGAATGGTCGGATAACCGTCCAGATCCTTCAGCGGATCAAAGGTTGTATAGTAACCGCCGTCAGTAAGAGGCTTTGTCTGAATCCAGCGGCGGATCTGCTGACCGCCCTTGATGACCCAGATCTTCAGACGGATGTACTTGACGGGCTCGTCTTCCGGAATATCGAAGTCATCGGTAGAGATGGAAATCCATCCGTGCTTCATATCATATGTCGTAGAACGAATCCGGACATTGCCGTACTTTTCTACCTTCGCTTCTGTCTCCGGATCCAGCTGCTCGAGCTTTTCGATGAAGTCGGTTTTCTTAGAGACTTCAGATTTTACCGTGTCGACACCGAACTGCTCGGAAAGTGTATCCACATTGGAGAAGAGGTTCGTGCCGAGGCCGAGTTTCTCACCTTCAATCTCAACGCCCATAGCGGCAAGTGTTGTCGGGAAGTTATCAAAAGTAGAGAACTCTCTTCTTCTGTCCGGATCAGCCACTTCCACTGCGGAATTGATATAGGAAGTATAGGTGCGTCTGGTGTAGGTATCCGGAACATCGGAGCAGTAATCTGCGTCCATTGTCGGATGGTCGCCTGTCAGCACAATTGTGGTGTTTTCATACCAGTCCTGACTCTGAATCCAGTCAATCAGTTCCTTTACCTGTCTGCTGGAGCAGGAATATACATTGGAATACTGCTCATCATGCTCATTTCCGCAGAGACGGCAGACATAACCGTCTGAGAAATGCGTATCGACTGTCAGCAAAGTCAGATTGAACGGCTGATCTCCGGCTGCAAGTTCAGTCAGAGTCTCTTTGGCAAGGTTAAAGGTGATCTCATCCTCCATGCCCCACCAGACCTTGTAGTTGCTTGCAATGATGCCCTGCTCTTTTGCATAGACATAGTCGCGGAATTCAAAGTCACCGTGCTGCTGCAGATAGAGGCGGCGGCCGCCGAAGGTGGCGTCAGAGCCCAGAACAAAGACCTGTCTGTATCCCTGATCCTGCAGAATATCTCCCAGTGTCGTGATCTGCGGGAAAAAGCTTGTCATTGCAGACATGGAATTACGCTCAATGTTGATATTCAGAGGAAGACCGGATGTCATTCCGAAAATGGCTCCGATTGTCCATGTCGTACCCGGCATGGAGATGCCGCCGTTCAGCAGGTCGCTGCTGCCTGAGAAGTCTTCGTTTTCTTTTGCCAGTGCAGTCAGCTCCGGAATGACATCGGTGCTGAAGGCACCGCCGTTTGCCTCATCCGTAAAAGTTGTCTCCATTGACTCCAGGAAGATCTGGATAACATTTCTCTTTTTTTCGGGAAATGTCAGCTTTGTCTCTGCCGGATCGGCATAATTCTTCTCAATGAAATCCGAAACCGTATTTCTGTTTTTAATATAGTCAATCAGCTGAACTTTTTTCGCAAACAGAACCAGAATCGATACGATCATGACTGCTGCAGCTGCTGTGCACAGACGGGCAATCAGACGATAGTGGTTTTTCTTTCGGAACAGGACAACCAGAAGGATCACGAGTGCTGCGAAGAGCAGGGCCGGAAGCAGAGCTCTGAGCATATAGTCCTCAATCATATTGTTTCCGGTTCCTTCAAGCGGTGCTGTCAGCTCGAAGATGATCTCATCCATGGTGAGCTCACTCCACTGGCTCTGTACCCAGTCATAGCTTCGCCACAGAAGAACCGCTAAAAATGAAAAAATGGGAAGCAGTATGGAGACTGCACGTCCTCCGTTCTTTTTCTTCCCCTGAACCTGATTTTCTGTTATGATTTCTTCCACAATAGACTCCCAAATAAGTATGCATAAACATATCTCCGCCATGCGGAGCTTTTCCGGCACACTATTATATCACAAAGCGGTTTATCTCAAAAGAGATAAACCGCTTTTCTTCTGCCCGCCTCCGGTTCACATACGTTTTCCGGACGGCTTCATATAGATTCCCGTGCAGGGAAATTTCAGGGATTTACAATCAGCAGGAAGCCGGTGCCGCAGCACTTTCCAGAGCAGCCTGCTCCTGCATCTTCTTCTTAAACGGATGCGGATCTGCCTCCGGAAGACGGATATGCAATGTCTCGCGGATCACATCCTGAATAGTTCTGACCGGAACAATCTCCAGCTTGTCCTTGATTTCTGCCGGTACGTCCTCCAGGCTGCGTTCATTCTCCTTCGGAATCAGAACCTTCTTGATTCAGGAACGCTCCGCTGCCATCAGCTTTTCCGGGAGACCTCCGATTGGAAGCACATGGCCGCGCAGAGAGATCTCTCCTGTCATGGCAATGGTCGGATCCACCGGAATGCCGGTGACAAGGGACGTCACTGCTGTGAACATCGTAATACCGGCACTCGGTCCGTCCTTCGGGACGGCCCCTTCCGGAATATGGATGTGTACGTCCTTATCCGAGAAGTCCAGGCCGCTGTCCATAAAGAGACTCTTCACCAGAGAAACAGCTGTTTCTGCGGATTCCTTCATGACATCACCGATCTGACCGGTCAGGCGTACTTCACCGCGTCCCTTCATGGCAACCGATTCAATAAACAGAATCTCGCCTCCTGCCTGTGTCCATGCCAGTCCGGTCACAACACCGGCCGGATTATGCTTCAGAACCTTATCATGGTTGACTTTCTTTCTTCCGAGGAAGTCTTCCAGATTCTTTTCGCGGATGACAATCTGTTCAGCAACCTGTGCAGTGCCGTCTTCGGAGCCGTCTCCGAGCCGTGCCTCCACAACCTTGACGGCTGCTTTTCTGCAGACAGCAAGAATCTGCTTTTTCAGCCCTCTGACACCTGCCTCCATCGTGTAGTCGGAGATAATCTTCTTTAAGGCGCCGTCTGTAAAACGGATATCCTTCTTCTTCAGACCTGTCTCCTCCAGAGCCAGCGGAACAAGATGTTCCTTTGCAATATGGAAATGCTCGGTCGGCGTATAGCCCGGAAGCTCGATGACTTCCATTCTGTCAAGCAGCGGCTGCGGAATGGTATCCCAGCTGTTGGCTGTACAGATAAAGAAGACATGGGAAAGGTCATACGGAAGATCGACATAATGATCTTCAAAGGTGCTGTTCTGTTCCGGATCCAGTACCTCCAGAAGCGCAGCTGACGGATCTCCGTCAAAACTGGAGCGGATCTTGTCGACCTCATCCAGCACGATGACCGGATTCATGGTACCGGAGCGCTTGATGCCTTCCATCAGACGGCCCGGCATAGCGCCGATATAGGTTCTGCGGTGACCTCGGATCTCAGCCTCGTCACGAATGCCGCCGAGTGAGATGCGGACATATTCTCTGCCGAGTGCTTCTGCAATGGAACGGCCGAGACTGGTCTTTCCTGTTCCCGGTGCACCGACGAAAAGAAGGATCGTTCCCTTCTGCTTCGGACCGCCCTCTTCCTCCTGCAGTTTCATGACAGCCAGATGCTGAAGGACGCGTTCCTTTACCTTTTCCAGACCGTAATGATCACGGTCCATGATCTGCTTTGCTTTCTTCAGGTCAATACCGGCCTCTTCTCCGACCTGCCATTTCAGCGTCGTCACAAAGTCCAGATAATTATAGAGTGAGTTGTATTCTGCTCCGTTTGTCGGCTCCTGATTGAATCTCCGAAGGACACGCTCTACTTCCTTGCGCACATCGGCAGGCATGCCTGCGGCTTCGATTCGCTTCTCAAAGGAATCCTCGTCATCCTCGCGATCCGGTTCCATAGACTTCAGCTCTTTTTCAAGCAGACCGATCTGCTTGTGAATCGCTGCCTTCTTATAGGAGATGCCTTCCGGATCGGCTGCATTTGCAAGATCTGCCTGCAGATCGACGGTTCCCTTGAAACGCTTCAGAGCTTCCAGTACAAGGCTTCCCCTTTCGCGGAATGAATCCGTGCTGAGAAGCTCGTACTTTTCTTCCGGTGTCATATCGAAAAACTGGCAGAAAACAGCAGCAAATTCGTTGATCGTCTTGACCTTCTTGATAAATTCAATGGCATAGTCACCGCCGCGGATCTTGGAAGCCAGCTCTGTTGTTGTCTTCTTCAGGGATTCCAGGAGAAGCTTTTCGCCTTCGAAGGTGACATCCATCACCTCATCAACCGGCTCAAAGGTTCCTTCGAAGTAGTCCCCTGCCTTGTGGACCTCAACGGCACGGACCTTTTCTCTTGTTCTGGCATGGATAAAGGTGCCCATCGGGCCCTCATTGATCTCCATGACTTCTGCGGAAACGCCGAGCGGATAGAGATCCTCTGTGTCAAGCTCGGAACGGTCAAGATCATTCTTTACAGGGAGCAGAATTGCGCGGCCGTCATCGATCTTGATACGGCTTTTCTCCTCCTCGGAAATCTTTTCAATATTCAGCCGGTAATCCACATCCGGCAAAAGGACTGTATTATAAAATGAAAGAATCAGTGTATCTGATGAGTTCATGAAAACCTCCTTGTGATTCTGTTAGCACTAAACTCATTCGAGTGCTGATATATTACTGAGATCATACCACTTTTCATCACAATGTCAAGTGCTATTCTACATCTGATAGAACAGCAAAAATCTGCGCAGAATCAGCCGGGAATCCCTTTTTTCGCTTTTCTTCTATAGAGGCGGAATGCTATAATGAATCGATTTCGCTTACAGCGGAATTTCAAGGCCACTCCGGCACTGCCGGAATACAAATCAGGAGGTTTTATGAGTTGAAAAACGAACTTATTCATCTGAATCACATTTCCAAATCCTACGGCGGCAAGGTTGTACTTGATGACCTTGATCTGACCATCCATGAGAATGAATTCGTCACCCTGCTCGGTCCTTCCGGCTGCGGAAAAACGACGACGCTTCGTATCCTCGGCGGTTTCGAGTCACCTGATTCCGGATCCGTCATCTTTGAAGGACACGACATTACCAATCTCCCACCAAACAAAAGACAGCTGAATACGGTATTCCAGAATTATGCGCTGTTCACACATATGAGTGTAGCGGAGAATATCGCCTTCGGCTTAAATATAAAGAAGAAACCCAAATCTTATATTGATGATAAGATTGTCTACGCCCTGAAGCTGGTAGGTCTGGAGGGCTTTGAGCGTCGCTCGGTGCGCACTCTTTCCGGCGGTCAGCAGCAGCGTGTTGCCATTGCACGTGCCATCGTCAATGAGCCGCGTGTGCTTCTGCTCGATGAGCCTCTCGGCGCACTTGATCTGAAGCTTCGTCAGGATATGCAGTATGAGCTGATCCGCATGAAGAACGAGCTCAACATCACCTTCGTCTACGTCACACATGATCAGCAGGAAGCTCTGACCATGTCCGACAACATTGTGGTCATGAACCAGGGCTATATTCAGCAGATGGGTTCACCGGAAGCCATCTATAATGAACCGGAGAATGCATTTGTCGCAGACTTCATCGGCGATTCGAACCTCTTCCCGGCCATCTTCTGCCGTGACGGACTTGTCCGGATTGATCAGCACGAATTTGCCTGCGTCGATGAAGGCTTCGGCACCAACAAACCGGTGGATATTGTCATTCGTCCGGAGGATGTAAAGCTGGTTGCTCCGGGTGAAGGCTCCGCTTCCGGTATCGTAACGGATCTGATCTTCAAGGGTGTTCATTATGAAATGTGTGTCGATGTTGACGGACGTGAATGGGTTGCTCATTCGACCCGCCCGCGCCTTGTCGGCGAGGAAGTCGGCATCCGCATCGCTCCCAATGATATCCAGGTCATGAACAAGCCTGCATCCGAGGATGAGGAGGCAGCTGCAGTCGATGAATAAAACAAAGAAAATAGCAGGCTTCCTCGGTATTCCGTATATCATCTGGGGAGCTGTCTTTATTATCATTCCGCTGCTCATGGTTGTGTGGTACGGTCTCACGGATGCGTCCGGAAGCTTTACACTCAGCAATGTAGCTGCGATCGCGGAGCCGGCTCACAGAAAGGCACTGCTTCTCTCTGTGATTCTGTCCTTTGCCGCCACCGTGGTCTGTCTGCTGATGGCCTATCCGCTGTCACTGTTTCTGACTGAGACACAGAAGGATTCCAATTCCCTGCTGACCATGATGCTGATTGTCCCGATGTGGATGAACTTTCTTCTGCGCACCTATGCGTGGCAGTCTCTTCTGGAGAAGACAGGTGTCATCAATACCTTCCTGACTTCTCTGGGACTGCAGCCGCTGCGTATGATCAATACGCCGGGAGCTATCGTGCTGGGCATGGTTTACAATTTCCTGCCCTTCATGATTCTTCCGATTTATAACGCGCTGCAGAAGATTGACCGCAATGTCATCAATGCGGCTCACGATCTCGGCGCAGGTTCTGTACAGACCTTCCTGCGCGTGATCTTCCCGCTGTCACTTCCGGGAGTCATCTCCGGTATCACCATGGTCTTCATCCCCGCCCTCACAACCTTCGTTGTGTCTTCACTTCTCGGCGGCGGCAAGATCCTGCTGATCGGCAATGTCATCGAGCAGGAATTCATGGTTGCCTATGACTGGAATCTCGGCTCCGGTCTCTCACTGGTGCTTCTTGTTTTCATTATCATCAGTGTCGTGATTTCCGTTATTACGGATCGTGAAGAGGAGGCTGCGAGATGACAAAAAAGACCAGATATGCAGGGCTGAAAAAGCTCTATATTATTTTGATTTTCATCTTTATGTACGCTCCGATCGTGCTTCTGATCGTACAGTCTTTCAACAGCAGCAAGAGCCGCGGCCACTGGGGCGGCTTCACGCTGAAGTGGTACAAGGCACTTTTTACAAATGCTGATATCGGCCATGCTTTCGTGACTACAATCCTGCTTGCAGTCCTTTCTTCTGCTATTGCGGTTGTACTCGGAACCGCCGCCTGCATCTGTATGTCAAAGATGAAACGGCGCTCCCGCAACATCCTGATGGGCGTCACCAATATCCCGATGCTGAATGCCGACATCGTAACAGGCGTGTCCTTTATGCTTCTGTTCCTGACACTCCGCATTCAGTTCGGCTTCGGAACGATTCTGCTGGCACATATCACCTTCAATATTCCGTATGTGATTCTCAGTGTCATGCCGCGCTACCGCGAGCTGAATCCGCACATCTACGAAGCGGCTCTAGACCTCGGAGCAAGACCGGCCACAGCATTTTTCAAAACGGTTCTTCCGGAGATTATGCCTGCGATCCGTTCCGGCGCACTGATGGCCTTCACCATGTCGCTTGATGATTTTATTATCACACACTTTACGGCTGGTGCCGGTGTTCATACACTGTCAACAAAAATCTATTCCGAGGTCAAGCTTGGCATTAAACCGGAGATGTATGCACTCTCCGCAATGATTTTCCTGACAGTTCTCATTCTGCTGATCATGGTCAACCGCGCTGAGTATAATGCAGAAAAAGAAGCAAGGGGGAACTGATAGACGATGATGAAAAGAAATAACGCTGCAGGCTTCCGTATGGCAAATGCACTGCTGCTCACAATCGTTCTTCCTGCCGCACTGCTCTCCGGCTGCGGAAACAGCGGAAAAAGAGAAGCGCGTGAGGATGACAATTCCAATGTCCTCTATGTCTATAACTGGGGCGAATACATCGATCCGGACGTCATCGGGGAGTTCGAGGAGGAAACAGGCTACAAGGTAGTCTACGACGTCTTCGAGACCAACGAAGTCATGTATCCGAAGATCGCCGCAGATCCGTCCCAGTACGATGTGATCTGCCCGTCCGATTATATGATTGAGCGTATGGCGCAAAGCGATCTCTTAAGTGAGCTTGATTTCGATGCCATGCCGAATGCGTCCGCCAATATCGGCAAGGACTACTGGGAAATGTCCCGTGCATTTGATCCGGAGAACAAATACTCCGTCCCCTATACCTGGGGAACGGTCGGTATTCTCTACAACACCACAATGGTGGACGGAGAAATCGACAGCTGGGATGTATTGTGGGATCCGGCCTATAACGACAATATCCTGATGCAGGACAGCGTGCGCGACTTATTTATGGTCGCTGAGAAAAAACTCGGCTATTCTCTGAATACAACAGATAAAAAAGAGCTTGAAGAAGCCCGCGATCTTCTGATTCAGGAAAAGCCGCTGGTACAGGCCTATGTCGTGGATGAGGTCCGTGACAAGATGATCTCCGGCGAGGCGGCAATCGGTGTGATCTATTCCGGTGAGGCCGAATATACAAGAGAGGAAAATGAAGACCTTGCCTACTGCGTTCCGAAGGAAGGAACGAATGTGTGGATCGATTCCTGGGTCATCACTAAACAGTCACGGCACAAAAAAGCCGCAGCAGCATGGATTGACTACATGTGCCGCGGCGATGTCGCACTGAAGAATTTCGAATATATCTACTACTCCACCCCCAATACAGCTGCGATGGAGCTGATGGATGAGGAGACTCTCAGTAATGAGGTTCTCTTCCCGGATGTCTCAAAGCTTCAGGGCCTGGAGGCCTATAAGTATCTGGGAACGGATGCTGACAGACTGTACTACAATCTGTGGAAGGAAATTAAGAGTTCCTGAGTTGTTCGATCAGTTCTGTTATAAAAACCGCTGTACCGTATGAATATCCGGTGCAGCGGTTTTTTCAGTCCACGAACTTTTGATTCTCTGATAACCAAAAAATCATGCCCGGCATATCTGCCGGGCATGATTTTATATTTAAAGATGATTTATGTTGCATAAAAAGTTTCGTTCTTTAGAAGCCGCCGTAGGCGAAGCTTGTCGCATCATATCCTGCGCCGTAGATTCCGTAAACCAGAATAAAGAGAATCGGAAGGATGTAAAGCAGCCATCTGAACAGCAGCGGCTGTGATGCAATCGTTCTGCGAAGCTGTACGGAACGCTCATGCAGAATATCGACTATCAGCATGACGAGGATGCCGAACATTGCCACATACCAGTCCTTCTGGTCCAGCCCGTGTGTAAACAGGGAACCGTCGAATAATACCCAGATCCGGATCTCTGCGAAGATGCGCTCAACCGCCAGACCGAAGCCTGCGAGTGTTCCGGTTGCTGTCAGCATTCTGCCAATGCAGAAGATTACGAAGGTTCTTGCCATCTGCAGGAACTGATAACCCGGTGCCTCTCTGTCTGTGTGGAAGAAGGAAGCAAGTGCGGCCGATACAGGCTCAAATACCATGCCGAGTACAATCAGTACGCCCCAGTACAGACCCCAGACAATATAATCCATGCCGGTTCCGTGCCAGAGTCCTGTCAGCAGCCAGACGACCATAAGCGGGATCACCCCCTGTGCCAGCTGAGCGGCAAAGGCACCGTAACGTTCCTTTGCCTTCATGGCACGTCTCATGAAGAAACGGCTCATCGCAATCGGTGTATAGACATAATCCTTAAACCATGTTCCCAGTGTGATATGCCATCTTCTCCAGAATTCAGCAGCAGTTCTTGCAAAGAAAGGCTGTCGGAAGTTCTCTTCCAGCGTAATGCCCAGAACCTCGGATGCTCCGATTACAATCTCCATACAGCCGGAGAAATCGGCATAAATCGCAAGTGCGTTGAACACTGCCGCGATGATGATCTCGATGCCTGCATAATCTCCGACAGATCCGAAGATGGTGGTGGAGTACATCGTCAGACGGTCTGCAATCACCAGCTTCTTGAAGAAGCCCCAGATCATACGCTGCAGACCGAAACAGACGCGCTCAAAATTGAATTTCGGAAGCTTTTTGAACTGTTTAAACAGTTTTCCGTAATTCGCAATCGGTCCCTGAACAATAATCGGAAAGTAGCTCATGCCTGTCAGCAGATCGAAATAATTCAGATCAAAACGTGTTTTTCTCCAGTAGATATCCAGCAGATAACCGATGCAGGAGAAGGTGTAATAAGACAGACCGAGCGGAACAAGAAGTTTCCCCGGGCGAAGATCAAGCACAGAGGTGACTCTGGTGAAGTGCATCAGTCCGCCGATCTTTACATACAGCAGAATGGCAAGTACCAGAACAATACTGAGGATCAGGAAGATGCGTGCACGTCCCTTATACCCTTTCAGCTCGGCCTTCTTCTCTTTTCTCGTCATCTCAGCCGTATTCCGCTCAAAATTGATATAAATAATACCTATCATGAAGGAACCGAAATAAACAATCAGGGAAGTACCGATCAGGATCACCAGTGCGCCGATTCCGCTCATGTAATAATAAAAGAACAGATTGGCTGCCAGAATCAGGCCTCTCCTGATCAGGGATGCCTGCATGACAAAATAAATCAAAATAAATGCTGCAAAAAACAGAATAAATCCGATTGTATGATACGAGAGCGTAATCCCCATATCGGTCAGTGTTTTTACAAACATGAGGTTTTCTGTAATCTCCTTCTAAACATAATGACACGAGTCTGCACGGCCGTCAGACCAGTCTGTGAACCGGAGCGGAAAGACTTCCGTCCTCTGCAATGGAAAATGCAGCCGAATCAATCACACGTCCCTCTTTCCGGTCGTAAACCAGAATCTGAAGTCCGCCTTCAGGCTGCGCATATCCTGTCTCATTCAGGCGAAACACAACGGACCCGTTTTCAATTGCTGCCTCCGCAGTTACATCTCCGATCTTTTCCAGACAGCCCTCTGCCGCAGCCTGCTCGTTTTTCAGTGAGAGAATCTTTCCGTCACTGATTACAGCTGTAAATGCAGCTGCAGCATCTTCTGCGTCCAGTCCGCAGCTCTCAAGCCAGGCTGCTGCCTGTTCATCGGCGGTCAGATTCAGAGGAACTTTTCCGTCAGAGGCGGCAAGAATCAGATAATCCTCTTCTTCTGAGGCCTTCTGCAGATATTCAAAATAGGTATCGGCTGCAGATGCCTGCTGAATCAGACAGGTCCAGTAATAGCTCCTGTAGGCATCCTTCTCGTCATCCAGCCAGCTGTATCGCGCATCTTCTCTGCGATCCGGAAGATCATAGTGTTCTTCCAGATAAGCTCCGATCATCTCCGTGAACTTTTCGGATCCCCGGACATTCAGATGATGGCCGTCGGCGGAATCTGTCTCAAGGCTGATTCCAAGCTCCTCTCCCGCTGCAAGATAGTCCAGATGTGTGATGCCGTAGGGCTCAAGGAATTCGGTCAGAGCAGCTGCTGCATTTCTCCTTTCATCGTATAACGACTGTGATACCCAGTCGTTTCCGATACTCGGAGTTGTCACAAAAAGCAGTTCCGTGTCGTTGGCTTTGCAGAGCTGAATCAGGCGGTCAAGCCAGGCACACATCTGCTCCGATAGAGCATAATTCTCATCAAGAGGATTGTCCTCATAGGCTTCCACCGCTGTCTGATTGGCACTGATTCTTGCACCGAGTGCCAGACTCCGGTCAAAACTCTTGGCGTCCTCTTCTGTATAGGTCTTCCACCTCGTGTGATAAATATCGAGAGGAAACAGATATTCCACTGCATGCTCTCTGTCCAGACGCCAGATCATCTTCAGCTTTGAAACCGAAAAGACAGGCATCGAATCGGTCAGATAATGCATGAACGCTTTTCCGTGAATGACATTCTTTTCCGTCAGCAGACCTGCCATGACAATCAGGAGCTTCGGATGATCTCTTTTAATTGTCTCCTCTGCCAGATAATAGGTCTGCGGTACGGTCTGCGATCCGGTACCGAGATTATAGGAGACGATTCCGTAATCGTCATAAAGCTGTCTCGGATAGATGGCATTGCGGACAGTGGACGGGCCGAAGATTACGGCATCGAAGGTATTCTTCGGATAGTCGTAATAGTCCTTCGGAAGTACCAGTGTTCCGCGCAGAATCATCACCTGCGTCAGCTTTCCGATCAGAAAGCCGAGTACCAGAAAAAAGAAAACCGCCTTCAGCAGTTTGCTGAATTTTTCTTTCATCCGTTCATCTCCTGCCAGAGAACGCGGATGGCCTTTCTGTCAATCTTCTGCATTCTGTTTCTCGGAATTGCCTCCACAACACAGTAGTGATGCGGCAGTTTGATTCTTTCCATTCGCTCAGAGAGGTACAGCACCAGTTCTTCTTCGCTGTAGCCTTCCCGGACAGCCAGAAACAGTGCCGGAACCTGTCCAAGTCCCTGGTCTGTCTCTGCGACACCGATGCAGGCGCATTCCTTTACTGCCGGAAACTCGCCGACGATATTTTCAATCTCAAGAGGAGACACCTTTTCTCCACCGACATTGATCAGGTCATCCGCTCTTCCAAGCATGAAGATATAGCCGTCTGCATCACGGTATACCATATCGCCTGTCAGAAGCCAGCCGTCATGCAGCGTTTCCTCGGTGAGTTCCGGTCTCTTCCAGTATCCGGACATGAGCATATCACCTCTTAAGGACATGCGGCCCGGGTGCTCGTGATCCTGTCCCGCTTCTCTGCCTTCCGCATCCAGGATACGGACACCGGCATCAGCCGGCGGAGCCCCGATTGTGGTCTCACGGCCTTCCACGGCTACAGCTGCATGCACGTCGGTGAACAGCAGTCCGCCTGTCTCGGAAGATCCCCAGGTATTAAACAGTTTTGTATCCGGAAGTTTTTCGGAAAGACGCTTTCTCTGCTCCAGTGTCAGAGCGCCTGCTCCGATCTCGATGTAGCGGAACTGTCCCATGATTTCATAGAAACGATCCTGCATCTGTGTGCGGAGAATCTCCATGGAAACAGGTACTGCCGCAAAGCCTGTGCAGCCATGCTCCTTCAGGTTTTTCTCAACATCGCCTGCGAAGCCGAAGCCGTTCTGCAGAACAGCCTTTCCTCCGGCGGAAAGAACAGCACGCAGGACACGAAGTCCGTAGGAATGATGAAGCGGAAGCGGAAGAAGGACGGCATCCTGATCCGTAATGCCGATCCCCTCGCGTGTATGGCGGTAGATTGCCTCCACTGCACGGAAGCTTAAGACAACGCCTTTCGGGCGGCCTGTTGTTCCGGAGGTGAAGATCATCTCTGCCGGCAGCTCCGGTTCCGGCATCTCGTACACCGGAATCTCATAGTTCTCTTCATCTTTATAAGCACTTTTCAGCGAAACAATACGGTGAGTTTCATCCGGGGAAAGTCCGCGGATTTCACTTAAGAAAAGAGAGGCTTCTGTCTCGTCATAAACAGCAAGCGCATGCTCTGCCGTACTGTTTTTATCAATATGGACTGCTGCAGCACCGAGATACTGAATGCCGAGATAAGCGGCAACGCCCATCGGTCTGGAAACAGCACTGTAAAGAACTCTGTCTCCCGCTTTGACTCCCTGTGCTTTTAAAAATGCTGCGAATTTCTGAATCTTTTCCAGAAGTTCTGTATAGGTAAGACTCTCTTTACGAAAGCAGACAGCTGTGCTGCTGCCATCTTCTGCACAGATATTCTGAATTCTGCTGATCAGTGTTTCATACATTGTTATTTACTGCTCCTCTTGATGACCGGAATTACATGTTTTTTCTGAACCGGATAAAATCCTTTAATGCATCCAGACCGGCCTTGAAAATCTTTTTGACGTTGATGGAATTCACTCCGCCCTGGCGGGGCTTAAAGCTGATCCTTCTGAACAGAAGCTTTTCATGATAGTAGGAAAAGAAGGTCGTCAGCATGATATTCGGAAGGAAGTAATCTTCTTCAAAACGATCGATATATTTATCAACCACTGCTGTGGTCATCAGACGGAACGGCGCATTGGCGTCCGGAACACGGATTCCGAAAATAATACGGAGAAGTGCACAGACAACTCCTTCAACAAAAGCACGGAAACGTCCGTCTCCGCGGCTGGACCGATGACCGATAATCGCATCATATTCGTATCTGCGTCTCCAGAATGCTCTGAATTCAAGAGGATCTGTCTGACCGTCTGAATCAGTCTGGAAGATATAATCAGCTCCCTGCTGAATTGCATAGCGATACAGTGCAATCAGTTTCGGTCCGTGCTGTTTTCCGGTCTGATCCAGAATCACAAGCTTCGGAAAGTCTGTCTGCTGAAGTGACAGAAGAATCTCATGTGTACGGTCCGTACTTCCCGAATCTGCAATCACCAGCTTTGAGTCGGGACCGGTCTGTTCCAGAACCGGATACCAGTCTCTGACCACCTGTTCAATATTCTCTTCTTCATTGTAGGCAGGCATAACCAGATATAACGCATCCATCATTTTCTCCTTTGCCGGGCTTGCAGGGATATATTCATAATTACATCCTTGTTTTTATCCGTTTTCTCTGCTGATGAGATCCAGTGCTTCATCCAGCGCACGATTGAAATAGAAGCCGTCGTGCAGTTCTTCTGCAATATTTGCGGCAGCTGCACACATAGAGCTGTACTCCTCATCCGTTACGCTTCCCAGAACAGCAGTCAGATCATCGATGCGGTCAAGTGCCAGTCCGGCTCCCCGTGAAAGTACAAAATCAGCGATGGCTGCTTCTTTCCATACAATAACCGGCATGCCGGCAGACAGATAAAGTGAAGTCTTATGAGGATTATTGTAGCGCAGATAAGCACCTGTATTTCCCTGACAGCCGTCTGTAGAGGGACCATCCCAGACCAGGCCGAAGTCTCCTTCCATGACGGAAGCCAGTTCCTCCGGTTCGAATGAGCCGTGCCACTGGACACCCGGTCCGGCCAGTTTTTCATCAAAGTGTTTTCCGTAAAGATTGATCTGCAGTCCGCGGTTTCCTTCTGCTGTTCCGAGCTGATAGATGTAACCGCATTTGCCCGGGGCCAGATTGCCCGCAATTGCAATAGACGGAACACTGCTTCTCTTCCGCTCTTTCCGGACAGCTGAACCCAGATAATCAAAGATCTGAAGATCGACCAGCTTCTTCTCATCCAGACCGGTCTTTGTCAGATAAGTGTGCATCTTCTGATTATGACAGATGACCGCGTCGAATTCCTGCAGCAGCTCCCTGTCTCCGATCGTATTGGTGCGGGAGCGGTTTGCGATGACACCCTCAATTCCGCCGCGAAGCGATTCCAGGTCATGAATCAGAACGACAAAGCGTGCTTTTTTGATACGGCGTGCTTTTCTGATCCATGCCAGAGAAATCCGCTTTCCGTAAAACGGATGCTGCACAATCACTGTATCGCCTTCCTGAAGTCTGTCATACAGTCTCTTCCACTGCAGAACACCTGTCGTCATGAGCCAGCATTTCTTATAGAGCTTTCCTTTTGAAACAGGAAATACAGCAAACGGAACTTCTCTGCAGCCGCGCTTTGCGCAAAGCGCAGCAATGTCTGCAGGCGCTTTCGAACCTGCAGACTGTCCAAATTTATTCTTTACATCAATATAATAGATCTCTGCCATTATTTTTCTTATCCTTTTAAGGATCAGCGACTCAGTGTGAATGTGCCGTCTGACAGTGAAAGTGAGATACTGTCGACAACCTTATGTTCTTTCGTATCATAGACAACCACATTCAATCCGCTCTTTGATGCCGCATAATCTGTGCCGTTCAGTCTGATACGGGAAACAGGACTGTCTGCGGAAGCAGAACTTTCCAGCTCAAGGCTGATACCGCCGGCCTCCCCTTTCCATGTTTCACTGACGCTTTTACTGCGGACATCCGATTCATAGATCACCTCGCCGCGGTCGATCACGGCCAGATAGCTGTAGTTTCCGTATCCTTTCAGTGTCTGATGTGATCCGGTTTTCATGATCGAACGAGCCGCATCCGCAGAGAATCTGGAAGTTGAGGTGCCGCCGACTGAAAGCAGTACCAGATACTGTTCTTCCTGCACAGCATTTTCCAGATAATCGAACCAGTAATTCATTCCCGTACTGAGCTGAAGCAGCGTCTTCCAGTAATAAGACTGATAAACCTCCTTTGCTTCGTTCATCCAGGAATAGGATGAATCCTCACGGTGGTCCTCCAGAGTGTAGCGTTTTGTAATATAGTCGCCGATTCTCTTCGTATATTTTGCGGCACCGAGGGCATTCATGTGATGTCCGTCGCTGGTATCGCGCTCCGGATCAATGCCGAGCTCTTCTCCGTAAAAGAAATCATTGAGATGAACAATGCCGTAAGGTTTGATAAAGCGTGAAACTGCGGCTGCTGCATTGCGGCGGTTGTCGATGCTGCTCTGTGTAATTGCGCCGACGCCGACGGTCGGAACAGTCAGAAGCATCAGTTCCGTTCCCTGTTTTTCACAGAGCTCAATCAGCTTCTGCAGATAAACTTTTGACTGACCGGAGAGCTCTACTGATGTATCAATTGCTTTTTCTGTCTGGGCAACAGCAGCTGTCTGCTGTCCGGAAACAACGGCGCCGAGTGCCTTATATCGTTCCACGACCGGTTCGGAAGCAATCTTTGTGAGCACCTTCCATCTCGTGTGATAGAGATCCAGCGGGAAGATATACTGCAGGAATTCACGCGGATTCAGGTCGAGAATCGCCTTCCATCTGACCGGCGACAATGCCGGCATTGTATCTGTCACATAGTGCAGGAAGCTGGAGTCTGTCAGAGAAACATCCTGATGAATCATGCCGATGTCGACTATCAGAAGCTTCGGTGACTGATGACGGAACACTTCCTGTGCCATATAATAGCTTCCCGCGATACCCTGTGCGGCTGTTGTCATATTATAGGCAGTAATTCCATATTCTTCCCAGAGCTGCATCGGATAGATGGCATTGCGGGCCGTCGATGGTCCCAGAACAACAACATCAAAAGAACCATCCTCATATTTATAAAAATCAGACGGAGCGAAGGAACTTCCCTTCTCTCCCAGAAACAGTGAAAGCTGATTGATCAGTACTGCAAGAAGCAGCAGAAATGCAATCGCCGACACGATGTGTCTGAGTGCTTTTTTCACAATTCTTCTCCATTAACTGATAATTCCTGCATGGATTACTTCTGTATCTCCTGCAGAATCTGAAGTGTGTGTGTCACACCCTCTGTGAGTGTGAATGCGCCTGTCCAGCCCAGTGCCTCCAGTCTGGCAGTGGAAAGAACCTGGCGCGCAATCGGTGAGCGGTTGGCAAGTGCGACGCTGTCAGGGTCAACAAAGACTCTTCTTACACCGGCTGCCGCTGCAATTTCCTCGGCAAGTCCGGCAATTGTTACACGGGAGGCCGGATTTGCAATATTATAAGCCTCTCCTGCCTGACCGGATGCAAGTACCGTCAGAATCGCAGAGGCTGCGTCACAGACATAATTGTAGCTACGCATCTGTGTTCCCGCACTGTTCAGCACAATATCGTGACCGGAGGCAGCCGTTTTGAAAAACTGTGCATTGGCACGGTTATCCGACGGCGTAATCATCGGTCCGTAAGTATGGCAGGGTCTGACAGAGATTGTCTCCAGACCGTACTGGTGATACCAGGAGGCACAGAGGTTCTCGGACGCACGTTTGCTCTCCGGATAACAGGAGCGCGGGGACGAAAGATCAAGCGGTCCCATATACTGCTCCGGCAGTTCCTCGATGGAGAGATCTCCCATTCCGTAAACCTCACCGGAAGATACATAGACCAGACGTCCGGCACCGTGCTCTGCCGCATAGGAAAGAAGACGGCAGGTGCTCATCACATTTCCCGTAATGGTACCGACCGGATCTGTATTAAATGCAGCCGGATGTGCATTGCCGGCTGCATGAATGATATAATCCACATCCTCATTCCAGGTAATCTCCTCCTGCAGATCATAGGGAAGTGTCTGCAGAAGACCCTCCTGACCCGCGAAAGAACCGAACAGCTGCTGCAGCTTCTCCGGATTTCTTCCGGCAAGAAGAACTCTGATTCCTGCATGGAGGTCACGGTTCATAACCAGAAGTGCATCCGCAATGCAGGAACCGATTGTACCGGTGGCACCTGTAATCAGAATCCGTTTTCCGAACAGAGCTTCTTTTCCCGGAATATGCCGGATCAGCTCAGAAAGGTCCGCGCAGTACAGAGCGCTGCTGTGAAGCGTCATGAGTAAACCTCCGTTTTATTTCAGCCAGTCAGATCTCTTGGCAGCAAGCAGTGCCTTGAAGATATCGATATCATCCAGTGTAGTCAGCTTGATATTCTTTTCAGAACCGGATGAGAAGAACACCTGCTCACCCATCTCGATCATCAGTGTGCATGATGCGACAGAATTCGTGATGCCTGCATCCAGCGCTCTTCTGTGCAGATCGCAGATACTTCCGAGACGGAAAGCCTGCGGCGTCTGTGTTCTCTTCAGACGTTCTCTCGGATAGCTGCCTGTTGAGCAGCTGCCGTCCTCAGTCTCCATCATGGCCTCGGCGCAGGGGATAACCGTCACCGCATTGCCGTGTTTCTTGGTTGTAACGATGCAGTCAGAGATAATCTCTGCAGAGACCATCGGACGGATGGCGTCGTGAATCAGAACGATATCATCTGCCTGATGATGCTTCTCCAGCTCAAACAGACCGTTGCGGATAGAGCTCTGTCCGTTTGATCCGCCCGGAACAATGTACTTCAGCTTTGTAATATTGAACTGGCTTGCATAAGCACGAAGCACTGATTCCCAGCCGTCAATGCAGACAACATCGATCTCATCGATCTCCGGATGGCGCTGGAAAGCGTCGAGTGTATAAATAATGACCGGTCTCTCATTGACAGTCAGAAACTGCTTTGGAATATCCTGGTGCATACGGGCACCGGAGCCTCCTGCAATAATCAGAGCAATATTGGCCATATCTGATCTCCTCTTCTTTCTTTTATAAAATGCACGGACTTATTCTTTGTCTTCCGGCTTTCCGTCAAATTCGATCTTCAGAATATTGTGCTTATCCTTATCGGCATCCTTCGGCGGCTGCATATAGTCACCGTAGAAATGGCGCAGGAAAGCGTCGCCCTTGACCGGTCCGTTGAAAGTGGTGTCCTCAAACTGATACGGACGTCCCTTTCCGAGCAGCTTCTTATTGACGATCTCCTTCTCCATATAGGAGCCGAACATACTGACCATGTAGCGGCAGTCATCGTAGGAATAACGAAGCAGTTCCTTCTCCACCTTGCGCATCAGCTTGATCGTATCAAAACCGGAGCCGAAATGTGTAATCGACAGGAAGCGGATCACTGCCTGCAGATATCGCGGACGGCCCGGTCTGTTGAGGTTGACCAGCTCATCAAAGCAGGATGCATGATATAAGAAGCGCAGGAAGGTGACATGCCAGAAATGAATCTTCTGCTGCCACTTTCTGCTCGGCATTCCGTCGAACGGGAAAATATCGAGCCATGCATTTTCCACAATGACCTTTGTATTGGAGGCATTGTGTACTGCTACGTTCTTATTGATGATTCTGCTGAAATAGCGATGGTAGGAAGGATCCAGCTTATAATTCAGGAAAGCATAGCCCTCCGGAAGATTTTCCCTCGCGATTTCGATAAAACGTTCATAATCCGGACGCGGCATACCTACATCCATGTCATCATCCCACGGCACAAAGCCCTTATGACGGACAGCACCAAGCATCGTGCCTCCGACCATATAATAGCGCAGTCCGTTCCGATCACAGATCTCGGAGAACATCTTCATCATATCCAGCTCTGCGAGCTGCAGCTTGCGAAGATCACCGCTGTTTTCGCCGTTGTAAGTTGCTTTCCAGTCTTTTGCTGACATTCTTAATCTCCCGTTATGAATAAATGCATCTGCAGTCTTCAAAACAATCACAGTCTGTCACGATGAATGTCCTGCTTTTTTCCGAAACTGCTTCCTGACAATGTCAAAGAGGAACGAATCCTTTAAAAGCAGCAGAATCAGCAGATACAATGTGCCGCATAGAATACCTGCCAGAAGTGCCTGCACATTGCCTGTTATATGAGTTGTTACAAATCGAATGGCGAGCAGCATGAGGAAGCCCGCTGTCAGCTTCTTCCATCCTCTCTCAAACAGCTGTCTGCAGGTCAGATAGCCGTCGCAGAAGATCAGATAAAGCACCGTAATGACGCTTTCGGCCGCCAGTGTTCCGATCACGGCTCCGATGCTTTTAAACCTCGGAATCAGCATCAGATTCATACATAAGTTGACGACAGAACCGCAGATGATGAACTTGGCGCTCTTGCTGCGAAGTCCCGCCGGTGTGAAATAATGAGAGCCCAGACAGTTGCTGATACCGATGATGACAACCACCGGACTCAGAAGCTGCAGAATCGGGATGACCTCTTCGTAGCCGGGGCCGAAGAAGACCGGAACAAAGCGGTCCGCCACGCCGATCAGGCCGAAACAGGCGCCGATTCCGACAAAGAGAATATAATTGATGGAATCGTCGATTCTCTTTCGGATCTCATCATATTTCTTTTCTTTGAATAAGAAGGCGATTCTGGAACTCAGCACGGCATTCAGTGCGGTAAATGTGACCGACTTCACCATGTTAATGATTTTCGTCGCCTGCTCATAGTAGCCGTTCTGATAAGGATCATGCGTGATCCACTGAATCAGTGTTTTATCCAGCACACTGTACACAGAGGTGGCAATTGTCGGAATAAAGTACACGAGTGTTTCCTTCAGATGGCGAAGCACCCGCAGCTCCTTCCGGTCAATCCGTATCAGGAAACGCGGCAGATACATCCACATACTCATCGTGCCGAGCAGGTGGCTCCCTGTCATCAGCAGGATGTAAAGCAGCAGATCATTCTCATCCTTAATCAGGACAAACAGCAGGATCACTCCTGCGAGTTTAAAGATCGTATTCTGACGCACCGTATAGGTGAACTGCTCCAGTCCGGAGTAAAACCACGAAATATCCATCATGGTGTTCAGCAGACTGATGGTCAGCACGCAGAAGTAGATTCTGTAGGTCGGAGCAAAAAGCAGGAACACCCCCCATGCGGCCAGCATGACAGTGGAGGTCAGCACGGTCAGGAGTTCGATCTCCCAGAACAGAATCGTTCTTTTATAAGGATCATGTCTGTTTCTCGCAATGGTACGGTTTCCGTAGGAAGCCGTTCCCAGTGCGGCAAACAGTGAAAAATACATCTGAATAGATGTTGTATAGCTGTAAATACCGATGCCCTTTCCGCCGATGACACGGGAGACATACGGTGCCGTAATAAGCGGCGTCACGATGCAGAGAATCTGATAAAACGTGCTCAGTGCAATATTTTTGCGGATTCCTGCCGTTTTCAGCTGTTTCGGTTGTTGTTTCTCAGTCATGTTTCTTCTTTTACCTGACGACAATACTGCCGAGAATCTTCTTGCGGTATGCATTTACAGTGCTGATGATCTCATCGTTTTCACTGTAAAGTGATTTCCTGATTCCGGCTGCAAGCATGACGCAGTCAGCCTCTTCCAGCTTTCTGAGCGCCTCCGGATCTCCGTTCAGGTCGGAAGCAGTCTCAATATGCATGCCTCTTCTGTCCTGTTCGGAAAGAGCTGCCGCAAGCTGCTGAAGAGAAGCTGCAGGCAGGTCACCGGTAAGCAGAATCTTTCGCTCTTTTCCGGCTTCATTGGCAATATTCTCACAGGCAATTTTCAGGCAGACCGGGATGCTGCCGGCTGCGGCTGCACCGCTGTCGATACGTGAAACCAGTCTGTCGATACCCTTATTCTTCTTTTCGGAAGGAAGGACGGCAAGCTTGCGAAGTCTGTATGTCGAATTGAATTCCTGTGCGGAAAGAACACGTCCGGAAAGCATCAGGAAGAGTGCATAAAGGAACATTACACCGCCTGCTCCGACAACAAAACCGGCTGCAGTATGCTTCAGGCAGGACTTCAGAACGGTCTTCCTGCTCATGACCTTCTTCTGCTTATTGGTCGTTGCCTTCACTACTGCCGTATTGGAACGGTTCTTGTTGATGGCCGTCTGGTATGTATCCTTTGCTGACAGCAGATTATTCAGCTCGTTGATTCTGTTTCTGTGCCAGGAGAAGTTGGAGGAATCAACTGCCTTATATGTATTGAAGCCGCGGACAGCCACGGTGTAAAGAGACGGATCGGCCGTATCGGACCAGTCGAGCTCTTTCAGCTGGCTGACAACAGTGTTCACAATCTTTTCTGCTTCCTCTGCAGAACGTCCTCTTGCTGTAATGGTAAAGGTGTAGGATACCTGATCCAGACCGGAAGCCCAGACGGATTCCTTCAGCAGGGAAGCATTCAGGCCGGTCTCCTCCGTAAGTTCTGTCCAGTCCACACCGACTGATGCAAAGCGGTAGAGAACCTTCAGAAGGGCATTCGCCGTCTGTTCAATGCTTTCATTGGAAGCGGAAACCGCAGCTCCGTCTGCAGCAGCAGTATCTGCGGCAAGTCTTGCATTTGTCACATCCACATAGATGTCTGCAGCAGCCTGATCTTCATCTGAAAAGTTCACATTGGCAAGAACACTGTGCAGCATATAATCCTGCATCGCGGTGATCTGCTCATTGATCAGCTTCAGCTCCTGCTCATAAGCAGAAATTGATTCGGCCTTTTCTTCCTCAACGGGTTCTGCGACTGATTCGGTGTCACTGATCTCCGGCTGCACCTCTGCCTCCTGCTGCGGCTTTGTTTCCGGCCAGAGAATAGAGGCCTTGCGAAAACCGAGCGCACCTCCGAGAAGGAGGCCGGCAAGGAGAATGATTCTCCACTTTTCAAGTACCAGAGCAAGCAGCGTTCTGATACTGATTTTCCGCCGATATTCCATATCGATCAAACCTTCTGCCTTTTCACAAGGCAGCCTTTCTGTATAGCTTCCGTGTCATTAAATACAAACCTGTGCGGGATACGGTCAGATAAACTTTTCCGGCTGCATGAAAATCTCTTCATAATCATCGGAGATCTTTCTCCAGTCGAACATCTTCCGTACACGTTCCTTCGCAGATTCGCCGAGCCGGTGAATTTCTTCTGCTGACATCTGCTCAGCTGCATCAATCAGCTGTGCCAGAGAATCCTCCTCCAGGCCCCAGTAAAGTGCCGTTTCTCCGGCCACTTCCTTATTGAAACCCACATCATACAGAAGATTCAGTTCTGTCAGACCGAGTGCCTCCAGAAGGCTCGGATTTGTGCCGCCGACGGAATGTCCGTGCAGATAGGCAAAGGCATGCTCGCGGATCTTCTTCAGCAGCTCCTGATTATACTCGGGACGTGCAAAGCAGATTCTGTCATCCTTTTCAAAATGCAGACGGCCTTCCATCTGTTCATAAAGGCGGTCATTCGGTGTTGTGACAATCACAAGCTTCCGGCGTGAACCGGACCGCATGAATTCGCGGACAATTGTCTCGAAATTGTTTTCCGGAACAAAGCGCGCCACAACAAGATAATAGTCTCCTGCGGAAGTTTCATTCTCTGCAAGCCATTCGGTAAACAGCGGATCGCTGTCCTGCAGCGTAGATACGGATGTTTCAGAGCCGTAGGCAATATATCTCGTCTTCGGCTGAAATTTTTTATAATCCTTACGAATATAGGCTTCGATATTCTTGCTGTCACAGACCAGCAGGTCCGCATGTTTGACCATCAGCCGCTCTGAAATCTTCCAGTAGCATCTGACCGGTGCACTCCACTTGGCTCTCTTCCACTCATGTCCGTCCGGATTGACGAACAGAACGCCGCCCAGTGCACGGATCTGTTTTGCATAACGAGCGATGAAAGGTCCGATCCGGCATGCCAGAATATAAACAACCGGATTCTGAATTTCACGATGTCTTCTCAGATAAGCCAGAACACTGCGAAGAGCCGCAATATCATAATAAACAGCTGAATAAGGCTTGTTGCTGTGCACGGGAATCACAAAGCACTCTGCACCGTGGTAGCGGAATGTTCCGGACTTTTCGCCCTTGCACGCCACATGATAACAGACCTCTTCAGAAGCTCTGTATTCCGTCAGCTTATCAACGAAGGTCTCAAATCCGCCGTAGGCAGCCGGAATGCCCTTCGTTCCTATGATAAAGACATGCCTCTTTGCATTTTCTGTTTTGCCATTTGTATTTGATGGATTCAATTTCATACTCCCGTCAAAAAGGTGTTTGTCCTTACTTTCGTATTTTAGTCCGATTATTTAGTATAACATAAGTTGCTCTTCAATGCCACTTTCCGATCTCAGTCAGCTCTTATGCATCACGGCATCAATCGATGCGATGCAGGCATGACGGAATCCGTTCTCTTCCAGAGCAGCCACTCCGCAGATTGTTGTGCCGGCCGGCGAGCAGACCTGATCCTTCAGCACAGCCGGGTGAAGTCCTGTTTCAAGCTGCAGCTTTGCACTTCCGCTCACCATCTTGGCAGCAAGCTGATAGGCGTCTGCACGCGAAATGCCGTATTTGACTGCCGCATCCGCATACGCTTCCAGGAACAGATCGACAAAGGCCGGACCGCAGCCGGTCAGTGCACCTCCGATTCCCATCAGATGAGACGGCAGCTCCTTCACAAGACCGACAGAGGAAAAGAGCTGCATGATCTGCTCTCTTTCTTCTGTCTGCAGCGAATGCCGTTCTTCAAAAAGAAGAACTCCTTCTCCGACCATGGCAGGTGTATTCGGCATAACAAACTGAATGCGTGCAGATTCCGGCAGTACGGCAGCCAGCTTTTCATACGGCCATCCGGCCGCAACCGAAATGACAGCTTTTTCTGCAAGTTTTTCACCAAGTGCTCCGCAGACTGCTTCCAGCTGATACGGCTTGCAGGCAATGACGAGTGTGTCGCATGCTTCCGCAAGAGCTTCCGCGGATCCGCAGGCTGTAAAGCCGATTCTCTTTGCATTGGCATAGAGCTTATCCTGATTCGGTGCATAGGCATAAAGACTTTCCGTGTCAAGAAAACCCGACCGCAGAAATCCCGCTGCCAGAGCCTGTGCCATATTGCCCATACCGATAAAACCCATCTTTTTCATATCTTTTCACTCCTCATAATCTGCTTTCTTGCAGGTGCAGAGATTTTGACACTTCTTTTTGCGTTCGATACAATAAGTGCAGAAGAACGCGAAAAATCTTTTTCGCCGATTGTAAAATGAAGTTGCACACTTAATACAAAAAATGATCCACAG
>JAUNAG010000147.1 GCA_030527685.1 Lachnospiraceae bacterium
CATGGTCATGATCGTGATCATGGCAGCCGCACTCGCAGTTCTCATCATGCTCATGGTGATGCTCGTGCTCCTCATGGTCGTGATCATGGTGATGATGATGCTCATGCTCCTCCGGAAGCTTTGTGAGATCAATCTTCACGCCTTCGATAGTCTTCATCACCTTATCTCCGCCGAGCTCTGTAACCGGAGTTGTAATGATGGTCGCATCCGGATTCAGTCCGCGGATCAGCTCTACAGCCTGCTCCACCTTCTCATCTGTTGCCTTGGGAGTATCTGTTCTGCTGAGAATAACAGTGCCCGCTGTTTCAACCTGGTTGCTGAAGAATTCGCCGAAGTTCTTCAGATACATGCGGCACTTCAGAACGTCTACAACTGTGACTGCGGAATTGATCACCAGATCAACCTCGTCCTTTACCTTCTCGATGGCATGGATGACATCGGAAAGCTTGCCTACGCCTGACGGCTCGATAATAATACGATCCGGCTTATAGGTCTTTGCAACCTCTGAAAGTGCGGAACCGAAGTCACCTACCAGTGAGCAGCAGATGCAGCCGGAGTTCATCTCACGGATCTCAATGCCGGCATCCTTCAGGAAGCCGCCGTCAATTCCGATTTCACCGAATTCGTTCTCGATCAGGACAACCTGCTCACCCTTCAGGGCACCGCGAAGAAGCTCGCTGATCAGTGTTGTTTTGCCTGCTCCAAGAAATCCTGAAACAATATCTACTTTAATCATAACGTCTTTCTCCATTCTTTCTGTGAGGAAGCATCCTGTTTCTCTTCACTCACAGCGGTAAACAATAAGAACATACGGGCCTATCATAACACATTCCCGACAAATTTGCTCTACTTAATTTATTTTAAGCTTCGCTGTCCGTGACGTCCGGACTTTCTTCGCCCTGCAGATCTTCTTCCCCTGCGGCCTCGTCTGTTCCGTCGTCTGTCACATCATCATCTGAGGAATAATCCTCAAGATCCTCCGAATAATCCTCTGTGAACTGTGCCGCCTCATCCTCGGCCGCCTCTGCTGCTGCAATCAGCTCCGATTCCGAGAGCATCGTTCCGCCGTTGAACAGCTCTCCCAGCACATCCAGATTTGCCTCCAGCGCCTCCAGCACAAAGCGTGACCAGTGACGCGCATCGCGCTCAGCATTTCCAAAGACATAATCCTCCTGGCCGTAATCCAGTACGTCAAATGCAGGAATTGCCTTGGATGCCACTGCTGTTCTGTAAGCAGCCGCTGCCGCAAGGCTGAAGCTGACTGCGGAAAGATCGTCTGCCTGCACCCAGGAACTGATATCTGTTCCGTTCGGCTCTGCCGCTGTGCCGTTGACGGTCTGCTTCTCAGCCGCCGGCTTTGTGATTTCAACCGCACCTTCGACATACTTTCCGTACATCTGATCGACGTAAAGTCCGAAGGAATTTCCGAAGATCTCCGACGGAACATGACCGCCGTCCCACTGCCATTCCACAACAGAGTCCACGCCTGCGCCAAGCCATGCAGCCTGCAGATTCATGGAAGAAAACAGGGAGATGTCACCTTCTGCCGCACCCGTTACAATACGGGTCCAGACAGGCTTTTCCGCTCTTCCGTCCACGATATAACCAAGCGGATCATAGAGATCCGTGATGTCATTGCCGTATTTGTCTCCGGCCTCGACCTCGGCCACATCAGTCTGATATGCCTCCAGAAGCTCATCAAAGCTCTCATAATCCAGAGAATCCGTCTCACTTCCGGCCGCCTGTGTCGTACCTTCCTCCGGCGTGCCTGCCTCTTCTGTGTCCAGCACATATTCATCGGTCAGCTCCACGAAGGACATGTCATCATCTGTCGCAAAGAATTCCGCGTCAGCTGCTTCTCTGTCATAGCCTTCTACCGGCAGCTCTCCGTTCATACCATCCGGACGTCCGCCCGGGCCTCCGAAACCCTGTGCCTCGCTCTTTGCATAGCGTCCTTCAAGGAAGGCTGCGGCCTTGTCTGCCGTCGTCATCGCAGCAACTGCTTCGTCCGAAAGAGCCTTTCCTTCCGCATCAAACCACGTCCAGTCAGACGCATAGTCCAGATTGTCCAGATACCACTGGAGATTCTGTCTGCATTTTCCCAGATACAGATTCAGATATGTACCGCCGTAACCGTTGGTCTCGGGATAAAGTTCTTCGTTATATTCGATCGTCAGACTGACCTCACCGGAGATTTTGCCGTCTCCGTCGATATCAACACCGAAGCTCTCCTCCGAAACGCTGATGTCCTTTTCATTGATGTACTGCATGTAGGCCTGCGCCAGCGAGGACGCCAGCTGCTTCTGGAATTCCGTATTGAAGCTGTAATCCGGATCAAGTGAATATTCAAAGGCAAGCGCCGCATCGGCATCCTTCAGCGGCGTGACCGCACTGTAGGCGATACAGCCCCAGGCTCCGTCCGTAATCCGGTATTCCTGTCCGTCGACAGAAACCGTCTCACTGTATTCCTGATCCGAGACGCGGTACACGCCGACCGCACCGGCATCCGCCTCATAGGCAAAGAAGTCGAAGGCCTCCGATGTTGCCGCAAACATCGCCGCATGTGCACCTCCGCCGGAGCCGCCCGTTGTCACCAGATAGTCCGGACTTCCCGGCAGATTTCCGAGATAAATATTGTAACGCACGAAGCGAGCTGCATTTTTCTGATCCACGAGGCAGGAAGGTGCATCACCCGTGTAATACACATCGCCTTCCTCATTGACTGCCATACTCTGCTTTCCGCGATTGCCGCAGGCGATGTTGATATAGCCGTAAGCCGCATATTCCGGCGATGCCGTCCGGTTCTGCTGCTCGCTGTAGCCGGCTGCCCCCGTATTAAGGATGAGCGGTGCCGTTGCAGCCGTATAGACCTGTCCATTCGGGCTTGTCACGCTGCTCTCATAGTCGATCACCAGAGCGCCGCGGACAGCTGCACCCGCATCTGCCGCCGTCATATCCACCTGTCCGTCTCCGTCTGTGTCGATACCAATAACATAGGCACCCGGCACACAGACCGAGACGCCCTGCGCCTCTTCGATTTCGGGAAATGCAACTGCAGGCGTGACACTTAACACCCATGCACCGGCATCGGCGAGCCACGTCCACTCCTGCTCCGCATTCTTCTTCAGATTCAGCTTATCTTCAATATAAGCCTTTGTCTCTTCATCGGTTACGGGGAGATTATAGGTAATCTGCTCCCCTTCCGCATCGGCCGCTCCCATCAGATCAGATGCATCGAGAAATGTCTCCGATGCACCTGCCGTCAGCGGCATGCCCGCTGCAAGACTGCAGCCGAGAATGCCGGACAGAACTAACGATATCCATCTTCTTTTCATGCTTCTTCTCCCTTCTGCGAAGAATCGAGCACTTCATTTAAGAGCTCTGCCAGCGCACCTGTCTCAACCGGCTTGGAGATGCAGGCATTCATTCCCGCTTCTTTCGCACGCTGGATGCTCTCGCTGTATACATTGGCAGTCAGAGCAATAATCGGAAGTTTCCGGTCCTCAGGCTTCTCAATCAGGCGGATGGCTCTTGTTGTCTCATAACCGTCCATTTCCGGCATCTGAATGTCCATCAGAACGGCATCGTAATAGTACCGTTCACGCTGCATGATCATCGCCAGTGCCTGTCTTCCGTTTTCAGCACTCTCGACCAGATAGCCCTTGCTCTTCAGAAGCTCCGTGGTGATCTCACGGTTCAGTTCATTATCCTCTACCAGAAGCAGCTGCAGCGGTCTGTCGAAATAGTTTCCTTTTGGTTTTACATCAGAAGCCGTTTTCTCTTTCTGCCCCGTCTCCCTCATCAGAAGTTCTTTTTCCGAGAGACCGAATACCGTTCCTCTTGCGAGAATAGAAGCTCTTCCGCTGTCAGCCTTGTTCCGTCCTGCTGATTCATGATCTGCAATCTTCAGATCCAGACTGATTGTAAACACGGTGCCGGTTCCTTCACTGCTCCAGACAGAGATCGTTCCTCCCATCGCCTCTACAATACCCTTGCAGATGGATGTTCCGAGGCCGGTTCCGTTCTGACTGATGACATCCGAGTTCTGCTCTCTCTCAAACGGCTCGAATACATGGTTCTGGAACTCATTGCTCATGCCGATTCCGTTGTCGATGACATGCAGGAGAATTCCCTGATAGCCTTCCGGCGCATTCTTTCTGTTATGAATGTCGATCCGGATCTGCCCCTCGTCCGGCGTATATTTAACGGCATTGGAAAGCAGGTTGCTGATCAGCTGCGTCATACGCACTTTATCCAGAATCAGCATATCCGCAACGTCTTTTTCTGCATTCAGTGTCAGTGTCTGCTTCTTGCGGCGGAGTGACGGCTGGAAAAGTTCTGTCACACTGCGGATCAGCTCCCTGATGCTGCAGGCCTCTTCCCGAAAGACAGAGCGGCCGCTTTCAATACGGCTCATATCCAGTACATTATCAATCAGCTCCAGCAGATGGATGCCTGCAAAGCGGATCTTCTTCAGACAGTCTTCCACCTTTTCCGGATCATCCGGATGCGCCTCTGCAATCTCGGAAAGACCGATGATGGCATTCATCGGTGTGCGAATGTCATGAGACATTCTGGAAAGGAAGGTATTCTTTGCTGCAGATGCCTGTCTGGCCTGCTCCAGAGCGGTCTCCAGAACGAGCTGTCTTCTTCCGTCATTCGCACGCTCCTCCTGAATATTGGCAAAACCGATCAGAATGCGGGTCAGTTCTCCCAGGCCGTCATGAATCGGGACCAGCTTGGCTCTGTAATATAAGGGTTCTCCCATGACACCGCCGCGGAAGGTAAAGGAAGTCTCCTGCTTCTGCTCCAGAACCTTCTGCAGGGTCTTGATTGAAAGATGCTCCAGAAACCGCTCTCTGTCCGCTGCATAAACCACTCTGTCAGCAAGCAGATGGATCGACTCCTCAAAGGACGGCTTCAGAACATCGCCGAATGCTTTGGACAGCTTTCCCGATAAGCGGTAGACTTCGTAATTGTCATGTGTCAGATCCACCCAGCAGACCGTTTCATATTCTGCGGTCAGGCCTTCAATAACCAGCATGCGGCGCTCATTCTGAACAGCAGTCAGCTTCTCTTCAGTCTTGTCCACAATGACAATCAGAGCCAGCACATCTCCGTTATGAGGATCCTGACTCAGATGAATGGACTGATGCAGCCACACCGGGTTTCCGTCTATATCGTTGACCATGTACTCAATGGCCATACTGTGAATGCCGTTTTTAAATTTCTGAAGAAGATTCTCACGGTCAATCAGCCGCAGATATTCTTCTTTATTATCACTTAAGATACGCTCTGACCAGCTGTCCGAATTCACCTTCATGTCGCCCGGAATTCCAACGCCCGGAACCGGCCAGAACAGATGCGGTGCCGTAAATGTTCCGGATGTAATCAGGCTCTGTGTCACGTTCATCTCGTAGGATGAAGCAGCGGAATCCACTACTGCGCCTTTGTATAGATTCTCTCCGAAAATTTTTGCGTCATTGTTTCGGTTTTCCATCATAGATCCTCCCAGATTGACGGAAAGCTAATTTCCTGTATCTAAAAAAGTATCCTATCTTATTCTGAAAAAGGTGTCAACGAGTGCAAGTTTCGGATCGTTTTAAGCAGCAGAAAACGACGTTTCCGGTCACTTAAAAAGTCGCCGTTGACAGGTGTGAATGCGTTTTCTACACTATAAAAGAACGCCTGAAAAAGGCACTTCCCAAATAAACCTCCATGCCCGCACACTTGGCACCACCATAAATGAAACTATGTAGGC
>JAUNAG010000026.1 GCA_030527685.1 Lachnospiraceae bacterium
TTTTTTTGCAAATACGTTAATTTTATTAACCGGAGAGATGCTTGCGGATCTCGGACATTCGTTCGAGATGAGACGGCTTTTCCCGGCTGAGGAGGATTCATTTCATGAATAGATCAAGCGGTATTTTATTTCCTGTAAGTTCGATTCCGTCCAGATACGGCATCGGCTGCTTCTCCAGGGAAGCATTCGAGTTCGTCGATTTTCTGGAGGCTTCCGGTCAGACCTGGTGGCAGGTTCTGCCGTTCGGACCTACCGGCTATGGAGATTCACCGTACCAGAGCTTTTCCACTTTTGCGGGCAATCCGTATTTTATCTCGCTTGACCAGCTTGTTGAGGACGGCCTTCTGACAGAGCAGGAATGTACATCCTGCTACTGGGGCACCAATGAGGAATACGTTGATTACGGCGCACAGTATGAGAGCCGCTTCAAGGTATTAAGACAGGCATATGACCGCTTCAAGGCAGCAGGAAAGGAAAAGGAAGAATTCCTTGCTTTCTGCAAGAAGGAGAAGGAATGGCTCGAGGACTACTGCCTTTTCATGGCTCTGAAACTGCAGAATGAAAACCGTTCCTGGTCCGACTGGGATGAGCCGTATAAGACCAGAGACAGAAAGGCCATGACAGCAGTCAAGAATGTGATTGAAGATGTCGTGGATTTCTTCCGCTTCCAGCAGTATGAATTCATGAAGCAGTGGAACAAGCTGCATCAGTATGCCAATGAGCACGGCGTTAAGATCATCGGTGATATTCCGATCTATGTTGCTTTTGACAGTGCTGATACATGGTCTCATCCGGAGATGTTCCAGTTTGACGACCAGCTGCTTCCTTCTACAGTTGCAGGATGCCCGCCGGATGCATTTTCCGCAACAGGCCAGCTCTGGGGCAATCCGCTTTACAACTGGAAGTATCTGAAGAGAACACATTACAAGTGGTGGACCCGCCGCATCTCCAGATGCCTTGAGTTCTATGATGCGATCCGTATCGATCACTTCCGCGGCTTTGATGAATATTATGCTGTTCCGTACAAGGATGAGACAGCAGAGAACGGAACATGGGAGCCGGGCCCGGGCATGGACCTCTTTAAGACAATACGCGAAGAACTCGGTGATGTTGAAATTATCGCAGAGGATCTCGGCCTGATTACACCGACTGTCCGTCAGCTGCTTGAGGATTCCGGCTATCCGGGCATGAAGGTTCTGCAGTTTGCATTTGATCCGTCAGAGAAGAGCATCTATCTTCCGTACAATCATCTGAAGAACTGTGTCGTTTATACCGGTACACATGATAATATGACTACAAGAGGCTGGATTGAGAGTATCAGCGATCACGACCGTGACTTCGCAAGACGCTACATCCGTTCTCTATACACCAATTACGATGCATTCACCTGGGACTTCATCAGAGAGGCACATTCCTCTGTTGCAGATCTCGTTATTGTTCCGCTGCAGGATTACCTCTGCAAGGGCAATGAAGCTCGTATGAACTGCCCGGCTGTCGGAACAGGCAACTGGCAGTGGCGTCTGAAGCCGAATTTCCTGACAAAGGATCTTTCGGATGCGATCTTCGAAGTAACAAAGACCTATGGCAGACTTCCGGTTCCCGAAGAGGTAACGGAAGAGGAGACTGGTGAGACCGAAAAGGCTGATGCAGCAGAGGCTGCAAAGGAGAAAAAGTCATGAGCCGCGCAGATGATATCTTTATCAGCATGTGCCGGGATATTCTCGACAACGGTACAGACACAAGGGGAGAAAAAGTCAGACCTCACTGGGAAGACGGTACTCCCGCTTATACCATTAAACAGTTCGGAATCTGCAACCGCTATGATCTGCGGGAGGAATTCCCAGCGCTGACCTTAAGACGTACTGCTCTTAAGAGTGCCATGGATGAACTTCTGTGGATCTGGCAGAAGAAATCCAACCGCGTTTCCGAGCTGAACTCCCATATCTGGGATTCCTGGGCTGACGAGAACGGAACGATCGGAAAAGCTTACGGCTATCAGATGGGTGTGAAACACCGCTATAAAGAAGGCATGTTTGATCAGACAGACAGAGTCCTGTACGACCTGAAGGAGAATCCGTTCAGCAGACGTATTCTGACTTCTCTGTACAATCATCATGATCTCTCCGAGATGGGACTTTATCCCTGTGCATGGTCAGTCACCTTCAATGTGACTCAGCATCCGGGCGATGAGAAGCTCACGCTCAATGCTGTTCTGACACAGCGCTCTCAGGATGTCCTGACTGCAAACAACTGGAATGTATCACAGTATGCGATCCTGCTGATGATGTTTGCCCAGGTCAGCGACATGATTCCGGGTCAGCTTGTCCATATGATTACGGATGCTCATATTTATGACCGTCATGTTCCGCTTGTTGAAGAGCTGATTACCAGAACGCCGTATCCGGCACCGAAGGTTCGTCTCAACCCGGATGTGAAGGATTTCTATGCATTTACAACAGATGATCTGATTGTGGAGGATTATCAGCACGGACCGCAGATCAAGGGAATTCCCGTTGCTATCTGAGTGATCTGCCTGACGGATCTTTACGCATAACAGCTCAGCCATTGAAAGGATATGCCATGAAGCTTATAGCAGCAGCTGATCAGAAATGGTCAATCGGAAAAGAAGGAAAGCTTCTGACCAGAATTCCGGCAGATATGCAGTATTTCAGAAAGCAGACTGCCGGCAAGGTCCTGATCATGGGAAGAAAAACTCTCGAGTCTTTCCCGAATAAGCAGCCCCTTGCAGGTCGTGCGGCCAATATCGTGCTCACAACCAGAGAGGACTACGCTGTCGATGGTGCTATCATTGTACACTCGGTAGAGGAGGCACTGGCTGCCGTTTCTTCCTACAATACAGATGATGTATACGTCATCGGCGGCGGCGAGATCTACAGAGCCTTTCTGCCTTATTGTGATACGGCATATATTACGCGAATTGATTACACCTTTGATGCAGACACCTCGATTCCGGATCTCGATGCAGACCCGGAATGGAAGATGACTGCACAGAGTGACGAACAGACTTATTTTGATCTGATCTACGAATTCAATGAATATCACAGAATCTGACAGCAAATGCATTCTGTGATGTGAGGAGGAATTATGCATCGGGAGCATACAAAAGAAATTCGTATTGGCAATCGAACAATCGGCGGAGGCAATCCGATCGCCATTCAGTCCATGACCAATACCAAAACTGAAGATGTTGAAGCAACCGTTGCGCAGATTCTGGCGCTTGAAAAAGAAGGATGCGACATTGTCCGCTCTACCGTTCCTACACCGGAAGCAGCCGCAGCGCTGAAAGAGATCAAAAAACAGATTCATATTCCGCTTGTTGCCGATATTCATTTTGATTACCGCCTTGCCATCGCGGCAATCGAGAACGGTGCGGACAAGATCCGCATCAACCCGGGCAATATCGGCGGTCCGGAGCGTATCCGCGAAGTGGTCGCAGCTGCCCGCATGCGGAAGGTGCCGATTCGTGTCGGCGTCAATTCCGGCTCTCTTGAAAAAGAAATCATTGAGAAGTACGGCCGTGTAACGGCAGAAGGCCTTGTGGAAAGTGCTCTGGATAAGGTTCGCATGATTGAGGATTTTGACTACGATCAGATCGTTGTCAGCATCAAGTCCTCAGATGTCCTGATGAGCATCAAGGCACACGAACTGATTTCGAAGCAGACCCGCTATCCTCTGCATATCGGAATCACCGAATCCGGAACGGTCTATTCCGGAAATATCAAGTCTGCAGCAGGACTCGGCATCATCCTCTACGAGGGCTTCGGAGATACCATCCGTGTCTCTCTGACAGGAGATCCGGTCGAGGAGATTCGCTCCGCAAAGCTGCTGCTCCGTACACTCGGTTTAAAGAGGGGAGGAATCGAAGTTGTTTCCTGCCCGACATGCGGAAGAACCGATATCGATCTGATTACACTTGCCAATCAGGTGGAAGAGGTCGTGCAGGGTATTCCGCTTGATCTGAAAGTGGCCGTTATGGGCTGCGTCGTCAATGGTCCCGGTGAGGCACAGGAGGCTGATTTCGGTATTGCAGGCGGAAAGCATGAAGGGCTTCTTTTCCGTCACGGAAAGATCATCCGCAAGGTTCCGGAAGATCAGCTTCTGAGTGCGCTGAGAGAAGAACTGGAGAATTATTCAGAGTGACCTACCAGAAAAAACCAGATCCAAAACCATTTTTTGAGGCATTTCCGAGTCTGAAACTGGATCAGAAGACACATGATCTGATGCAGTATGTCATAGTTGAACGTGTAACGTTCAGTAAAGCCGGAAACTGCCTCAAAATCTATTTAACTTCAGAAAACTGGCTGAAAAAGCAGCTGATACAGAAGCTCGAGGATGCGATCGGAGAACGTGTGTTCGGCAATGCCGGACAATACGAGATCAAGGTCATCGAGCGTTTTCGTCTGTCTTCTTCCTACACGCTCTTCAACTTCTACAAGGTTTACAGGACCAGTATGCTTTATGAATTAAAGCAGGTGGATCCTCTTTTATATCAGACCTTCCTTCACACAGAGCTGAAGATTGAGGATGACCGCATTCTGGCTGTCATTCCCGATAATCCTGTTTATCTGCTGAAGAAGGATGCACTGATCGCCTATGTCGAGAAGGTTTTCTGTGAGAGAGCCGGCTTCCAGGCTGCTTATGCAGAATATGAGGTGACTGCAGGGAAAACAGAAGAGAAAGAGGCAGCTCCTGCCGATCTTTCGATTGAGAACCGTGTCAAGCAGGTGGTGCGCGACAACGAAAACCGCAAAAAACCGCAGGAAGAAGAGAAGAAGCTGCCCGAGAAGGAAGAGAAACGCTTCCGCCCGAAGAAGGCGCAGTTTGTCAGATCCGAGAAGGATCCGTCACTGATCTACGGCAGAAGCTTTGATGCAGAGCCGGAACCGCTTGATTCTCTCGGCAATGACCAGCGTGATGTCACAATCCGCGGTGAGGTGTTTGCTTCTGCAAACAAGACACTGAAGAGCGGACGTGTCCTTTTTACGGCTTCTCTTACCGATTATACCGACAGTATCCGGATCAAACTCTGGCTTGAGCCGAGTGATCTGCCTGAATATGAGGCGGCTTTTAAAAACGGAAGCTGCTTTGCTGTACACGGCCTTCTGGACTTCGATCCTTATGATCGGGAGCTGATGATCAGCCGTGTATTCGGCATCCGCAGAATCGGTTCCATTAAGGAAAAGCGTGAGGACCACGAACCTGTTAAGCGTGTCGAGCTGCACTGTCATACCCAGATGTCCGACATGGATGCTGTATCCTCCGCAACAGACATCATTAAACAGGCATACCGCTTCGGCATGAATGCCATTGCGATTACAGACCACGGTGTCGTCCAGGCATTCCCGGAGGCAGCGCATAAAAAGGGACTTCCGAAGGATGCCGACATGAAGATCATCTACGGCATGGAGGCCTATCTTGTCGACGACATGAAGAACCTGGTCGGCGGCTCCCTCACAGGTGAGATCGCCGAACCCTGTGTTGTCTTCCAGCTTGTCACGACCGGACAGAGTCCCTATTCCCATGACATTATCGAGATCGGAGCGCAGAAGGTCGAAAATGGTCAGCTGACAGATGAATTCCATACACTGATTAATCCGGGACGTCCGATTCCCTTTGCCATCAGAACAGAAGTCGGCATTTCGGATGACATGGTCCAGAATGCACCGGATCTGCAGGAAGCATTGAAAGACTTCCTTGCATTTGCCGGTGACCTTCCGCTTGTGGCCTATGAGGCGGAGCAGGAGCTCAACTTTATCTTCGCAGCCTGTGAACGATACGGTTTCCCGCATCCGTCCCAGACCTATCTCGATCTTGCCTCTGCGGCACGCTATCTGATGCCGGATCTCGGCAAGATCCGTTTCCGCACGCTGATCCGTCAGCTCAAGGTCCCCTGCAGCGATGAGCTGCGCGCCTACGGACGAGCCAGAAGCATGGCCTTTGTCTGCGTCCGTCTGCAGGACCTGATGAAAAAGCAGGGCATTGAGACCTATGCGCAGCTGAATGAACAGGGCACTGCTTCTGTCGACCGTATCCGCAATTTGCGCTACTATCATGCGATTATTCTGGCAAAGAATGAAATCGGACGACGCAATCTCTATACACTGGTCTCCGAATCCCATCTTCGCTATTACAAGTCACGTCCGCGTATTCCGCGCTCACTGCTGAACGCCCACCGCGACGGACTGATTCTGGGAAGTGCCTGCTCGGCGGGAGAACTCTATGATGCCATCCTGAACGGTGCCTCCGATGCTGAGATTGCCCGCATCGTCAACTACTACGACTATCTGGAGATTCAGCCTGACGGCAATAATATGTATCTCCTGAAGGATCCCCGCAGCGGTATTCATTCCGTTGAGGATCTGCAGGATATCAACCGCCGCATTGTGAAGCTGGGAGAACAGTTCCGTAAGCCGGTCTGTGCGACCTGCGACGTACATTTTCTGAATCCGGAGGATGCGATCTACAGATCCATCATTCAGGCCGGACACGGCTTTAAGGATGAAGGCGGTCAGCCGCCGCTTTATCTCCGCACAACGGAGGAGATGCTTGCCGAATTCTCCTACCTGGGAGATCAGAAGTGCAGAGAGGTTGTCATCGACAACACGAATCTGATCGCTTCGATGATCGGCAATGTTTCTCCGATTTATCCGCACAAATGTCCGCCGTCGATCCCTCACTCAGAGGAGGATCTGGAGGCTATGTGCTACGAGACAGCACGGGACTGGTACGGCGATCCGCTGCCGGCACCGGTGCAGCAGCGTCTTGAAAAAGAGCTGACCTCGATTATCAAAAACGGCTATGCCGTCATGTATATCATTGCACAGAAGCTCGTTCAGAAATCGAACGAAGACGGCTATCTGGTCGGTTCCAGAGGTTCAGTCGGAAGCTCCTTTGCGGCAACCATGTCGCATATCACAGAGGTCAATCCGCTGGCGCCGCACTATCGATGCCCGCACTGCAAGTACAGCGAGTTTGATTCGGAAGAGACGAGACTGGCACATGAAGAAGGCCGTTCCGGCTGCGATATGCCGGACAAAAACTGCCCGGTCTGCGGAACACCGCTGACAAAGGACGGCTTTGATATCCCGTTTGAAACCTTCCTCGGCTTCAAGGGCGACAAGGAGCCTGATATCGATCTGAACTTCTCCGGCGATGAGCAGGGTATTGCCCAGCAGTTCGTCGAAGTCATCTTCGGCCGCGGCCAGACCTTCAAGGCCGGAACGATCGGTACGGTTGCCGACAAAACCGCCTACGGTTACGCTCTGCATTATTTCGAGGATAAGGGCGAGACAAGAAAGAACTGCGAACTGGAGCGTCTTTCCAAAGGCTGTACCGGTGTCCGCAGGACAACAGGCCAGCATCCGGGAGGAGTTATCGTTCTTCCGAAGGGAATGGATATCAACTGGTTTACGCCGATTCAGCATCCGGCAAATGATATCAATTCCCCGTTTATCACAACACACTTTGATTACCACTCAATCGATACGAACCTTCTGAAACTTGATATTCTCGGACACGACGATCCGACCATCATCCGTATGCTGCAGGATCTCACCGATACCGATCCGCACCTGGTTCCGCTCGATGACAAGGACGTTTTGTCCCTGTTCCGCGGAACAGAAGCACTCGGCGTCACGAAGGATCAGCTGGACGGCTGCGAGTTCGGAACACTCGGCATCCCGGAATTCGGCACCAACTTTGTTATGGGCATGCTCCGTGACACACTGCCGAAGACCTTCTCCGAGCTGATCCGTATCTCCGGACTTTCACACGGCACGGATGTATGGCTTGATAATGCTCAGTATTATATTCAGCAGGGTGACTGTACACTGGGAACAGCGATCTGTACCCGTGACGATATTATGCTGAACCTGATTATCTGGGGTGTAGAGCCGGAGCACAGTTTCAAGATCATGGAGGCCGTCCGAAAAGGCAAGGGCCTGACGCCCGAGCAGGAACAGGAGATGAGGGAGCACGGAGTGCCGGACTGGTACATTGCCTCCTGCAAAAAGATCAAGTACATGTTCCCGAAGGCGCATGCAGCGGCATACGTCATGAACGCATTCCGCATTGCCTATTACAAGATTCACTATCCGCTTGCCTACTATGCCGCATTCTTCTCGATCCGTGCAAAGACATTTAATTATGAGAAAATGTGTCAGGGGCCGGAAACTCTTGAATATTACGCGGATCTGATCCGCAATAATCCGAATCCGACTGCAAAGGACAAGGATGAATTCGATGATATGAAGCTTGTCCGTGAGATGTATGCCCGCGGCTTCTCCTTCCATCGTCTGGACATCTACAAGGCGAAGGCGACCCGCTGCCAGATTATTGACGGCAAAATCATGCCGGCTCTGAATTCCGTCGGCGGCATGGGTGACACCCAGGCCATGGCCGTTGAGCGTGAGGCGGCAAGAGCGCCGTTCCTCTCAAAGGATGATTTCAGAACACGCACCAAGGTATCAAAAACAATCATTGATCTGCTGGAAGAGCAGGGAGTGCTGAAGGATATTCCGGAAAGCAATCAGATCTCTCTGTTCGACCTTTTCGACACATAAACACTTGTATGACAGCAGGCAGCAGCAATAAAGCTGCTGCCGCGACTGACTCTTCGAGAACGGAGGTTTCAGGAATGGTCAGAATCGTCGAGAACAGCTTTCGTTTTTCCACAACACCGGGAAAAAGCATCCGAACAGAACTTCATATAGAGTCTGACGGCACGGAACGCGTTAAAGGTCAGCTGTTCTCCGATCACATCCGCATTGTCCCGGAGTCTGAGAATTTCTCCGGAAAATACATGCAGCTTCGCTTCGGAATCGATGTCACGGGACTCAGTCCCGGAGAACATGTCAGCGGCAATCTGATTGTCGTGACAGACGCCGGAGAAAAGATGATTCCTGTCCTGACCGAAATCCGGAACGACAGCGGACGCGGACCGGAAGCTTTAAGCACACTGGATGCATTTGCAGAACGGGCACGCAGAAATCCTGCGGAAGCATTTGCCTTATTCCTGAGCCCTGCTTTTCCCGATCTGATCCGTACGGACTGCACGGCACAGCTGCCGGACGGTCTGAAGGATGCTGCTGAGAGACAGGCGGCTCTTCACTACAGTGCCGCCGACAACGGAATTGACCGTGTGAGAGGAGACAGCCGGCTTCTTTCGAGAGGAACAAACCGCACGGCCAGACTGCTGGCCCTTTATAAGGGACTTTCTGTGCCCTCCTGCGGAAAAACAGGCATGGAGGAGTTTCTGCTTGCGGCAGGCCTGAAGGCACCGGTTGAAATCACTCCTGTACTGAACGAAACAGAATACTTTAAACTCACTGATTCAGTCAGAAAGACGGTAGGGCTCCGGAAAAACGGCTGGGGAAGCTTTGTCATCAGTGCAGAGGCAGAAGGAGATTTTCTTGAACTTCCGCAGAAAACACTCACAGAAGAGGATTTCGTGGGTAGTACCTGCCAGTTTGACTTTATCATTCGCCGGGAACGTCTCGGCAGCGGAAAACATTTCGGAAAACTGATCTTTCATCTTCCGAACGGGCTGAAGGAGATCCGGATCACCGCATCCGCAGCGGCAAAGCAGAAAACATTGCCGGCAGCAGAAGCAGATCGTCTGGAAATCACGATCTCCGAACTGCTTCTTGACCGGATGATGGATAAAATCGATGACATCGAGCTGGAAAAGCAGGCACAGCCTCATCTGGAACGTCTGATGGAGCTGCGTCCGGAGGATCACGCAAAGCAGACATTCCTTTCTGCCTGGCTCTGTGAAAGAGCAGGCCGTCACAGTGATGCGGCAACGCTGATCCGTGAACTGACCGAGCGTGAGATGAACGGCTGCAGTGAAGCCGTGAGACTGGCGCGAACCTATCTCGAGCTGCTGACCGGTCTTCTCCGCATCAAACCGGAGGAATACAGCAGACAGCTGGAGAAAGCTCTGACCCGCAATCCGGATCAGGTGCTGCTGTTCCTGCTGCTGCAGGCAGCTTCACCGGAGCTGGCCCGTTATCCGCGAAAACGGCTGAAGATGCAGAAGGCACTCTATCAGAGCGGATGCAGAAGCCCTTTCCTCTACGCGGCAGTTCTGCGTGATCTGCTGGCAGATGACACACGGCTGAAGCAGCTGGATGATTTTCATCTGCAGGTTCTTCTCTTCGGTGCACGCCGTGAGCTTTTAAGCAGAAATCTTGTTGTCTGCACGGCTTATCTGGCCTCCAATGCGCCGGAATTCAATCAGATTCTCTTCCGGATACTGGCTGCCGGTTATAAGGCATTTCCGTCGGACGGAATTCTGGAAGCGATTGTCAGACTGCTGATGAAGGGAAAGCCGGGAGACCGCCGCTGCTTCCCCTGGTTTGAAAAGGCAGTGAAGCATAACCTGCGTGTTCTCGGACTCTATGAGTATTATGCCGAAGCACTTCCGCAGACAGGGGTGACCGTTCTTCCGGATGTCATCCGAAGATATTTTCTGTATCAGTCCTCTGTTTCAGAGGATGCCTGTGCTGCCCTTTACGCAGCTGTTGTCCGAAACAGAGAGCAGGATCCGGAAACTTTTGAGGAATACAAAAAGCAGATGACGTCATTTGCACAGGAAGAGCTTCACAAGGGACGTCTGACGGAAAACTGTGCCGCTTTATATCAGGCACTGGAGCTGATTCCGACCGACGAAATCTCGGGAAGAAACCTGACATCCGCTATTTTCTCGGAACGGATCTGCTGTGATGATCCGCAGATCAGAAGAGCCGTTGTCATACATCCGGGGATTATAGCGGAGAGTCATTATCCGTTCTGCGACGGAAGTACGTACATCTGCCGCGCGTCCGAGGATGCAGCCGTACTTCTTGAGGACCATGCAGGCAGACGCTATGCGGTATCCTGTGACTACAGCATCACGCCGATGATGCAGGCAAAGCATCTCCGCGAAAACTGCCGGAATATCTGCCCGCAGGATCCGGGACTGCTTTTATCCGCTGCAGAGGATTTTCAGAAACAGAAGATTGAGGATGCGGATTCTTTCCGCACATGGAAGAGGATTGCCGCACATTCTTCGTTTGAGCCTGCTTTCCGCGATGAGGCCAGACGCTGGGTTCTGCATTATATTCTGCTGCATCCGGAAAATTCGATTTTTACAGCCAACAGCAATGAAAGAATACTGAACGAATTTGCGGAAGCGGACCGGGCATCTCTGGTTCAGATTCTGCTGCGCGCAGGTCTTTACCGCCATGCCTTCCGGATTCTGGTTCGCTGCGGCACAGAAGGGACGGCACCGGCTGTCTTGAGAGAACTTACAGAGCACATGATTGACGAGGGAGGCGGAGCCTTTGACTCAGAGCTTCTGTTCCTGACGGATCAGGTATTCAGAAACGGAGAATACGGGGACAGTGTTCTGCAGTATCTCAGTGAATATTTTGAAGGAAGTCTCGCCCATATGCTGGAGATCCGGAAGGCCTGCTGTACAGCGGCTGTTTCCACCTTCTGCCTGGACGAAAAGATTCTGCGCCGTCTGGTTCTGATCGGGGAAAATGCAGAAGAGGGGCCGTCTGTATTCCGCAGCTATCTGGAAGAGGACGGAAACCGACGCCTTCTGCATGCCTATCTTGAGTTTTACTGCGGCGATGTTCTGGGAACATCAAGACTGATCGATCCCTACCTTGCACATTACATCGCCGAGCGCATCGAAGAGGGCGAGCCGGTTGACTTCGCGATGAAGCTTGCATTTTTAAAGCATATCGCCCAGAAACAGTCGCCTAATGTACAGGAGGAGATCCTGACGGAACGTCTGCTTGAGGAGAGCATGAAGCGCGGACTTCGGTTCGGCTTCTATCAGCAGCTTCCGGATTCTTTCGTGCGCAGATATATGCTGGAGGACCGCGTATTCATCGAGCAGAAGGCGGATCCGGCTGCAGAAGTTTATCTGCATTACCGCACCGGCAGCGAGAGCCGCATGCATACGGTTTCGCTTGCCAGACGATTCCGCAATATCTTCTCGCGTGAATTTACGTTGTTTTACGGAGAAGAGCTGACCTACTATATTTCAATTGAGAAGGACGGTCATGTGGAGGAAACACCGGAAAAGACGATTCGCTGTACGCGGGTGGATCTGACCGGAACAAACAGCTACCAGCGGATCAACCGTATGCTTGCCGCCAGAGAGCAGGGAGATTATGAATCACTTGCGGTGCAGATGCGGGATTATCAAACTGCGAAAAAACAGGCTGAAATTCTCTTTCCGATGAAGGGAGGCCACGAATTATTATGAATGAGGTGCGAAACATCCTGATCGGCTTCGAGCTCGGTTCAGAAAACGCACAGATCTGCTATTTTGACAGAGCGCAGAAGGAACCGGTATCGGCAGAACTCCGCGTCGGCGAAAGTCTCCTTGAGTTTCCGGTTATGCTTCTGAAGCGAAAAGGAACAGAAGAGTGGTATGCCGGTCCGGAGGCTGTGCAGCTGCTGGAAGACGAAGAGTGGCTGCCGGCAGCGGATCTGCTTCAGACAGCGCAGAATAATGATACGCAGGAGATTGACGGACAGACGTATTCCGCCAAAGAGCTTCTCGCCCTCTTTTTCAGAGAATCTCTGAAAGTGCTGGGAATCGCCGACCTTCTCCGGGGGATCCGCGGCATCTGCGTCACCACGGAAAAGCTGACTGATACACTGGCTTTTCAGATCCGGGGAGCACTGATGCTTCTCGGTTTCCCTGCCGCATCCTGTCTGGTACAGGATTACGAAGAGAGCTTTTATTACTACGGATACTGCCAGCGTCCCGATGTTTCCGTTCGGAATATGGCGCTGATTCGCTTTGCCGGCAATGAGGTTTCTTTTCAGACCATGCGTGAGCTGCGCGTCAGAAAACCGTTTACAGTCACGATCTCCGAGCCGAAAAGCATCACGCTGCCGGAGGAAGCAGAGGAAAGAGACCAGCGCTTTGCCGCTGCTATTGAAGCCTGGACGGAGAGAGGCAATTATTCCGGCATGATGATTACCGGAAACGGCTTCAGTCCCTCCTGGGCTCGCCGCTCCATTAAGATGATGAGCCGCGGCGGCGCCAAAGTTTTCGAAGGAGGCAATCTCTTTGTAAAGGGTGCCTGCTGGGCAGCTTACGAAAAACTTGAAAATCACGCATTCCGCGGACGGATCTATCTGGGTCCGAATCTGATTCAGACCACTGTCGGAATCGATATTATCCGCGGTACAACACAGAAATTCTTCCCGCTGATCAAACCGGGTATCAACTGGTTTGAAAATGCAGCCGAGGTCGAACTGATTCCGGAGCAGCGAAAAGATCTGCTGGTAACCGTGGTGTCCATGGACGGAACAAAACACCGCAATGAGAGACTGCTTCTGGAAGGACTTCCTGACAGACCGGACAGAGCGACACGCCTTCTGGTCCGTGCATATTGTACTTCTATGCAGGACTGCATGATTGAAGTCGAAGACCTGGGCTTCGGTGAGTTTTTTGAGGCCACACATCAGGTCTGGAGACTGCAGCTTCCGCTGCATTTTGACGAGGAATTAGAACGAAAGGACTGACAGACATGGTTGGATATCGTTTGTCGGAGACAGGAACGGCTCAGAGACCCTTCCGCATTGAAAGTATTTCCAAAAATATATGGACAATAGAAGAACTGTGCTGGTTTCTGACGACTCACCCTGCACTGATTGATGATCGCCTGATCAGTCTGGATCTCACAAGATGGCTGACATCGGAGTTCGGACTTCTGCAGACTGTTCTGAAGATGGAAAAGGCTTATAAGGCAGATGCAGGCATGTCGGATTTTCTGTCTCCTCTGCTGGCTGATCTGGATTATCTGACACCGCAGGAACTGCGCCGCTTTACGATGAAGCTCGATCGGATGAGCAAGGTACCGGTTGCCATCCGGCTCCGTCTGAAGGGCGATGCATTACTTGAAAATCACTGCTTCGGTCAGGCAATTGCAGCCTACAGAGAAGCACTTGCCTTAAGCTATGGTCAGGGAAAGCAGTTTGAAGCAGATCTGCATCACAACAGCGGCACTGCTTCGATGCAGCTTCTGGAATACGAGGAAGCCTGCGAGTCCTTTGCAAAGGCACTGCGGCTGACAGGAAGCGAAGAGGATAAAGAGACTTATCTGACCGCTCTTTATCTGGCGAAACCCTATAAGCGCTTCCGTGAAGATGCACTGGCTCTTCATGCCGGAGAAAACATACTGCGTGAGATTGAAGAGCGTGTAAGAGAAGTGCGTACTATGCCCGCCGCACCTGCCGGCAGCAGGGAAGAACTCTCCGGAACACTTGACTCTCTCTGCCGGGCCTACCCGACAGAAGCGGGATTCTGATACAATCACTTATTGACCGCGGAAAAAGGCTGTGCTATGATGAATGAGCACTTTACCATGGTAGCGTGTTATCATGGCAGCGTGCTACATTGTTTTTATTAATCACGATGAAAACAGCATTCTCATACATTTATGTGATGAAGCAGGAGGAATTTATGAAAAAACAGATGCTCAGCGCAGTAATGACAGCCGCACTCGTACTTTCTACCGCATGCACAGCTTTTGCAGCAGAATCCGGTGTTTCCTTTGATCCGGCAGGCGATACGGCTGCTATTGTTGATAAGGGCACTCTTATTGTCGGTATCACAGATTTCGCACCGATGGACTATAAGGATGAAAACGGTGAATGGATCGGCTTTGATGCAGACCTTGCAAAGAAGGTAGCAGAAGATCTCGGCGTTGAAATCGAGTTTACAGAGATCGACTGGGACAACAAGATTCTCGAGCTGAACAACGGCACAATCGACTGCGTCTGGAACGGCATGACTCTTACACCGGAAGTAACTTCCTCTATGGAATGCACCAATGCATACCTGAACAATGCACAGGTTGTTGTTCTCCCGGCTGACAAGGCAGCTGATTATCCGGATGTTGATAGCCTGAAGGCTCTTTCCTTCGCAGTAGAAGCCGGATCCGCAGGTGAAGCTGCCGCTGAAGAAAACGAATTTTCCTATACATCCATGACAGCACAGGCTGATACACTGATGGAAGTAAAAGCAGGAACATCCGATGCCTCCATCATCGACCTTCTGATGGCAGGTGCCATGATCGGTGAAGGTACTTCCTATCCGGAATTAACACACACCGTCGAGCTGACAACAGAAGAGTACGGTATCGGCTGCCGCAAGGGTTCCGATCTTGCCGCATTCATCAATGAAGAGCTTGTAAAGCTTTATCAGGACGGCACAATGCAGGCAATTGCAGAGCAGTACGGCGTACAGGAAGCACTGGTCGAGCAGAAGTAAAACAAAGCTTCTATATTTAATAAGAACTATTGCAGATGACGTGAGAGCAGCCTCTCACGTCATTCTGTGCGTAACCGGATGTACTGTTTTTTTTCACGGAGTATTGAAATTATATGTTCTGGACAGTAACACTTTCCCTCTTTGAGGGCTTCTTTATGACACTGAAGCTCTTTGCCCTTACGCTGCTTTTTGCACTGCCGTTCGGGCTTCTGATCAGCTTCGGTTCCATGAGCAAACTGAATATTGTCAGGATGCCTGTCAAATTCATTATCTGGATTATCCGCGGAACGCCGCTTCTTCTTCAGCTGCTCGTCATCTATTACGGACCGGGCATCATCGGACATCATAATATCTGGGGTTCCGGTGACAGCGGAAGATTTCTGGCAGCACTAGTTGCCTTCGTCATTAATTATGCCTGCTATTTCTCCGAGATCTACCGAGGCGGCATTCAGTCTATCCCGGTAGGACAGTACGAAGCAGGCCAGGTTCTGGGTATGACCAAGACGCAGATCTTTACACGTATTATTCTGCTGCAGGTTATCAAAAGAATTGTTCCGCCCATGGCAAATGAAATTATCACACTCGTCAAGGATACATCTCTTGCACGAGTCATTGCTGTCTATGAGATTATCTGGAACGGACAGAAGTTCATCAAGAGTGCCGGCATCATCTGGCCGCTGTTCTATACAGGCGCATTCTACCTGCTTTTCAGCGGACTTCTGACACTCTTATTCCATTATCTCGAAAAGAAGCTGAACTATTTCAGATAAGACAGCCGCGGAAAGGATGGCACTATGGCATTACTGGAAGTAAAAGATATCCGCAAAAGCTTCGGAAGCGTAGAAGTTCTGAAGGATATTCATTTTAATCTGGAGGAGGGACAGGCTCTCTCCATTATCGGTTCCTCCGGCAGCGGCAAGACAACGCTTCTTCGCTGCCTCAACTTTCTTGAAACACCTGATGAAGGAACAATCCGTGTAGCGGGAGAGCTTCTCTTTGACGGTTCAAAGAAAATACGGGATACAGAAGACGAGATCCGAAGAAAAAGACTTCATTTCGGCATGGTCTTCCAGTCCTTCAATCTGTTTCCGCAGTATACGGCGATTGAAAATGTCATGCTCGCACCGACACTGGCTGCAAAGCAGAATAAAAATCAGTCAGCCGATGAGATCAGAGCCAATGCCGAACGGCTTCTGGCACAGATGGGTCTGACAAACCGCAAAGATAATTATCCGCACCAGCTCTCGGGCGGACAGCAGCAGCGTGTTGCAATCGCAAGAGCACTGGCACTGCATCCGGACATCCTCTGCTTTGACGAGCCGACTTCAGCTCTTGATCCGGAGCTCACAGGAGAAGTTCTTCGCGTCATCCGCGAGCTTGCCGATCAGCATACAACCATGATTATTGTCACTCATGAGATGGCTTTTGCGAGAGATGTGGCAGATCAGGTCATCTTTATGGACGGCGGAAGAATCGTCGAACAGGGTGATGCACGCCAGGTCATTGACTCTCCGCAGGCGGAAAGAACGAGACAGTTCCTTGCAAATTACTCCAAGTCACAGGAGTAACACTTGTCTTTCTACCCTTCATCGGTTATGATCGTTTAAGCAGTATAATAATGGAGGCAGTGTGCGGACATGTTCCGCACTGCAATTTTGTCTCCGCAAAAGGCATATGGAGATTTATATGAGTACAGACAGATATACAAGTCCGCTCTCTGAGCGCTATGCAGGTGCCGAGATGCAGGCAATCTTCTCACAGGACCGCAAATTCAGAACCTGGAGAAAGCTGTGGATTGCACTGGCCGAAACCGAAAAGGAACTCGGTCTTCCGATTACAGACGAGCAGATTGCCGAGCTGAAAGCTCATGCAGAGGATATTAACTACGAAGACGCCAGACGCCGTGAAAAAGAAGTGCGCCATGACGTCATGTCTCATGTTTATGCTTATGGTCTGCAGTGCCCGACAGCAAAAGGCATCATTCATCTCGGTGCTACATCCTGCTATGTCGGTGACAACACAGATCTGATCCTCATGCGCGATGCACTTGATCTCGTACGCAGAAAGCTTCTGAATGTCATCTCCGAGCTCGCAAAGTTCGCCGATACCTATAAGGATCAGCCGACACTTGCATTTACCCATTTCCAGCCGGCACAGCCGACAACCGTCGGAAAACGTGCCACTCTGTGGATTAATGAGTTCATGCTCGATCTCGAGGACCTTGATTATGTCCGCAACTCCCTCCGCCTTCTCGGCTGCAAGGGAACAACCGGAACACAGGCTTCCTTCCTGGAGCTTTTTGAAGGCGATCAGGAGAAATGCGACCGTCTCGATCCGATGATCGCAGAGAAGATGGGCTTCCCGGGATGCTATCCGGTTTCCGGCCAGACCTATTCCAGAAAGGTCGATACCCGCGTTCTGAATGTACTCGCAGGCATTGCCGCAAGTGCTACCAAGTTTTCCAATGATATCCGTCTGCTTCAGCATATGAAGGAGATCGAAGAGCCGTTCGAGAAGAGCCAGATCGGTTCCTCCGCAATGGCATATAAGCGCAACCCGATGCGCTCCGAGCGTATTGCCTCCCTTTCCAGATATCTGCTCGCAGATACTCTGAACCCGGCAATTACCTCTTCAGTACAGTGGTTTGAGAGAACTCTGGACGACTCCGCTAACAAGCGTCTGAGCGTTCCGGAAGGCTTCCTTGCCTGCGACGGCATCCTTGACCTGACAGCCAATGTTGTCGACGGTCTTGTTGTTTATCCGAAGGTTATTGAGAAGCACATGCTGGCAGAGCTTCCGTTCATGGCAACAGAGAATATCATGATGGATGCTGTTAAGGCAGGCGGCGACCGCCAGGAGCTTCACGAGAGAATCCGTGAGCTTTCCATGAAGGCAGGTAAGGCTGTCAAGGAAGAGGGCAGAGACAACCCGCTTCTTGAGCTGATTGCCGCAGATCCGCAGTTCAATCTTTCTCTGGAAGAGCTGAAGAAGACCATGGATCCGGCACTTTATGTCGGCAGAGCTCCGTATCAGACAGAGCAGTACCTGAAGAACGTCGTCAGACCGGTTCTTGAGGCAAACAGTGAAGTTCTCGGCTGGAAGGCTGAAATCAACGTATAAAAAGTATCATGGCAGCAGATTCCTGCATCATCTGCTGCCGGAAAGATAATGATGCAGGACAGGAGGACATACATATGGTAACAGCAGTAGTAGGTGCAAACTGGGGAGATGAAGGTAAGGGTAAGATTACCGACGTTCTTGCTAACCAGGCAGATATTGTCATCCGCTTCCAGGGCGGTGCAAATGCAGGCCACACCATTAAGAACAGCTTCGGTAAGTTCGGTCTTCACACACTTCCGTCCGGTATCTTCCATCAGGAAGTAGTCAATATTATCGGCAACGGTGTTGCACTTTCTGTAGATAAGGTTGCAGAAGAGCTCGCAGACATCACTTCAAGAGGTGTACCGGCTCCGCAGCTTCTGATTTCCGATCGTGCACAGCTTGTTATGTCTTATCACGTTCTCTTTGATTCTCTTGAAGAGGCAAGACTTGCAGGCAAGTCCTTCGGCTCAACAAAATCAGGTATCGCTCCGTTCTACAGCGACAAGTTTGCAAAGATCGGTATTCAGGTCAGCGAGCTTGCAGATATGGATGCACTTCGTGAGAAGGTTGATGGAATTCTGGAGAAGAAGAATATCCTTCTGAAGTATCTCTATCATCATGAAGAACTGAAGACAGATGATATCATGGAAGAGCTGCAGCGCTATAAGGAGATCCTGAAGCCGTATGTTGCAGATACAAGTGCCTTCCTTGCAGAAGCGCTTAAGAGCGGCAAGACAGCACTTCTGGAAGGCCAGCTCGGAACCATGAAGGATCCGGATCACGGTATCTATCCGATGGTTACATCCAGCTCCACACTTGCAGGCTACGGTGCAGTCGGTGCAGGTGTTCCGCCTTATGAAATCAAGAGAATTGTCGCTGTTACAAAGGCATATTCCAGCGCAGTCGGTGCAGGCGAATTCGTCTCCGAGATCTTCGGCGATGAGGCCAAGGAGCTTCGTGACCGCGGCGGCGACGGCGGTGAGTACGGTGTTACAACAGGCAGACCGCGCCGTGTCGGTTACTACGATGCTGTTGCATCCAAGTACGGCTGCAGACTGCAGGGCGCAACAGAAGTTGCCCTGACAGTTCTGGATGCTCTCGGCTATCTTGATGAGATTCCGGTCTGCGTCGGCTATGAAATCGACGGCAAGATCACAACAGATTTCCCGACCACAACAGCTCTTGCAAAGGCTAAGCCGGTCTGGGAGAAGCTTCCGGGCTGGAAATGTGATATCCGCGGAATCCGCAAGTATGAGGATCTCCCGGAGAACTGCCGCAAGTATGTTGAATTTATTGAAGAGAAGATCGGACATCCGATTTCCATGGTATCCAATGGCCCGGCGAGAGAGGATATCATCTATCGCTGATTCCATTCATTCTATGGTACTGTCCGTATAACGGGCAGAGGAGTTTGATATGCGTATAACCCGGTTCTTACGTCTTACGGCCGCTGCGGCAGCCTGTATCCTTGCGGTAACAGGCTGTTCCATGATTCCGTCGCCGACACTTGATGAAGATGTCATGTCGGCAGCAAACAAGGCAGAATCCGCAGCTGCCGATGCAGCCTCCGTTCTTGCAGCTGTGCAGGAAGCAACAGATGCAATGAATGCGGCTGTTTCCGGTCAGACAAATGATGATCTGGACCGGACCAGAGACAAGACCTTCAAGATGGTCACAATCAAAAGTAAAGACGGAAGATACAGCATCAAGGTCCCGGAAACCTGGCAGAACCTGAAAGGAAAGCTGGATCCGAAGGGAATGGACAAATCCTTTCTGATTGAGACCGGAAGCTATGATGATCAGATCTTTCTGATTTTCACAGCGGAATCAACAGAAGATTCCTCCCTTACCTCCTTTGATGACTTCTTCACGTCACTGACGCTCGGCGTAACAGGAAGCAGCCTGTTCACTGATGTGCAGTCCTCCACACCGGAAACGCTGACACTGAAATCGAGTCAGCTGCAGGGAAGAAAGGTCGCCTTTACAGCGCTTTATCATCCCTCCGATACAGAGGAGCAGTGGATTGCCTACCGCATCTACGGCGCACAGGGAAAAGGTGTTTATCTGCAGTTCTGCTGCTGGACAACCGCGGCAAACAGTGCACTGAGCGACGAAGTAATTGATACTGTGGTCAATTCGTTTAAAGTTCTGAAATAAAGCATAGAAATACGCCGGGCTGTTCATGCAGCCCGGCGTATTTTTTTCCGTTATGCAATTACAGAAGAGACGGCTGGCAGATCCGAAAATCCTTACGGACTGGATCAGACCATTACGCCTACAGCAGCCAGTTTCTCGACCATATCCGGATAATCGGTAAATGTAATGGCAGCCATTCCAAGCTTCTGTGCAGCCTTTGTATTGGCTTCCATATCATCGATGAAAATGCAGCGGCCCGGATTCAGCTTATACTGTTCAAGCAGACGTTTGTAGATTGCAGGATCCGGCTTGGCAAGATGCGCATCAAAGGAGAAGACACCGCCGTCCATCTGTTTGATGAAATCCATACGGGAATCTTTCAGCTCTTCGTACCATTCTTTGGTCCAGTTTGAAAGGTAATATACCTTATAGCCGCGGTTTTTCAGCGTTTTAATCAGATCATCCGTGTACCAGAATTTCTCGATGCAGTCCTGTTCATGTTCAACGACCTGGCGGATTTCCTTCTCGAATTCCGGTGCCAGTGCGACAAATTCTTTCACAATGTCTTCAAACGGACGAAGATTGACATCGAATTCGTACCACAGAGTAGAAGGAGCAATTTTATTGAGGATAACATCCTTTGCTTCCGGTGAGAGTTCCTGTTCACCTGTGTAGGTGTCCCACGGAAAATCAAGAAGAACCTTTCCGAGATCAAAGACAACAGCATCGATCTCTGCGGATTTCCCCGGTCTTACAGCACGGGCAACCATCAGCACCAGATACAGAAATACAGGAATCAGGATCGTACAGCCGAGAGCGGCACGAAACATCGTCTGCGCAGTCTCACTCTTCATCAGAGAAAATACAAAAGCGAGGATATACATTCCTGCGAGAAGAGCCACCCCTGTCAGGGCAAGCGCACGTGTCAGAAACGGTTTTTTCATGAATACCTCCGATATGTTCAGTTTTCATATTTTCTTCCTATAGAAAATATGAAGATTATTTTATCATATTTGCGGTTTTTCTGATACTGTGATATAGTCTAATGTGCTGATGCAAAACACCAGACTATAATCAGGCGGACCGGTGTCTTCAAAGCATACAGGTGCTGCCGTAACACAGGAGAACAGACATTATGGCAAACGGAACAATCGAGCAGCTTCAGGACGAGCTCAGAGCAGATGAAAACACACTTCTCGGAAAGTGGAGAGCAAAGGCCTACAATCAGGAAGCTGACAAGAGATGGCTTCAGCAGTTCTGGGCACAGTACTTCCAGATCGAGCAGGGAATCTACAAGCAGCTCCTTTCCGATCCGGAGACTGAAGTAAAAGGCACGGTTGCTGAACTTGCAGAAAAATACAGCATCTCTGTAGAGACTATGGTTGGTTTCCTTGACGGAATCAACGATTCTCTGAAGACTCCGAACCCGATTGAGACAATGGAAGAGGGTACAGAGGTCAGCCTTGGCTTTGACAAGGAAAAGCTTTACAAGAACATGGTAGATGCGAAAGCAGACTGGCTCTACGATCTGCCGGAATGGAATGCAATCTTCACAGAAGAGCAGAAGAAGGCATTATATCTGGAGCAGAAGAAGTCCGGAACAATCATTAAGCCGAAGAAGATCGGCAGAAATGATCCGTGCCCGTGCGGAAGCGGCAAGAAGTATAAGCAGTGCTGCGGCCGCTGATCTGCGCAGAAATAAGATCTGAAATATTATATAAAATGCAGTTGACATATCTATACACAACTGCTATATTATTAGTGTTGCAAAACAAGCAGAGTTCCACTCTCACCCCGGAGCGCATGAGTGACGGGCGTTCATATCGTTTACAGATGTGCAAACACACATTAACGAGATATGAAACGGGTGGTCTTTGACTGCCCGTTTTTTTGATATTAAACCGGCATAAAAGAGAATCTGCTTCATTCAGGCGGGCAATAGCCCTGAACCCGAGGGAGGAAACGAACATTAGCGATTATATGATTAACGAACAGATCCGTGATCGTGAGATCCGTCTGATCGGAGAAAACGGTGAGCAGCTCGGTATTATGTCTGCAAGAGAAGCGCAGGCACGCGCCGATGAAGCGGGACTTGACCTCGTCAAGATTGCACCGAAGGCACAGCCGCCGGTGTGCAAGATCATCGATTACAGCAAGTATCGTTATGATATGGCACGTAAGGAAAAAGAAGCCCGCAAGAAACAGAGAAATGTCGAAGTCAAGGAGATTCGCATGTCTCCGAATATCGATACCAACGATCTGAACACCAAAATTGCCGCCGCTCGCAAATTCCTCGAGAAGGGCAATAAGGTGAAGGTCAGCATCCGCTTCCGTGGACGCGAGATGGCACATACACAGGCCAGCCGCCCGATGATGGATGAATTTGCTGCACAACTTTCCGAAGTCGCAGTCGTTGACAAGGCCCCGAAGATGGAAGGCCGCTTTATGACGATGTTCCTGTCGGAGAAAAAATAACAGAGAGGAGTAACATTACCATGCCGAAAATGAAGACCAAGAGAGCTGCCGCTAAGCGTTTTAAAGTAACAGGTACCGGAAAGCTCAAGAGAATGAAAGCTTACAAGAGCCATATCCTGACAAAGAAGGACCGCAAGACAAAGAGAAATCTTCGCCATGCAACAATCGTTGATGCTACTAACGCAAAGGTAATGAAGAAGATTTTACCGTATCTCTGATAACAGTGTTTTGTGGAGGATATTAAAAAATGGCTAGAATTAAAGGTGGCTTAAATGCCAAGAAGAGACATAACCGTACACTGAAGCTTGCTAAGGGCTACTACGGCGCTCGTTCCAAGCAGTACAGAATTGCCAAGCAGTCTGTCATGAGAGCACTTGCAAGTGCTTATGTCGGCCGCAAGCAGAGAAAGAGAGATTTCCGCAGACTGTGGATCGCAAGAATCAACGCTGCAGCAAGACTGAACGGCATGAACTACAGCTCCTTCATGCACGGCCTCAAGGCTGCTAATGTTGACATCAACCGCAAGGTTCTTGCTGACATCGCAGTTAACGATGCTGAAGGCTTCAAGAGCCTCGCTGAGACAGCTAAGGCTGCTCTGGCTTAAGTTTTATAAAGAATATCTCTTTATGAGAATCAAAAAAGTGCAGGCTTAATGCCTGCACTTTTGTTCAATTCAGGTAGTTCGCAGCACGGTGCATCTGTTGAAAGGATCTGTGCTGTCTGGAGGAAATGATGGATCTTTTTGATTACATGCAGAAAAAGAACAGCGAGAAGGAATCGCCTCTTGCCATGCGTATGCGTCCCCGGACACTGGATGAAGTAGTCGGCCAGGAACAGATTATCGGAAAAGGCAAGCTGCTGTACCGCGCAATTAAGGCAGATCGTCTCTCCTCTGTCATCTTTTACGGACCGCCCGGAACAGGCAAGACCACGCTGGCAAGAGTCATTGCCAATACGACCAATGCGGATTTCGAACAGCTGAACGCAACCACCTCCGGAAAGAAGGAGATGGAAGCAGTCACTGCTGCAGCTAAACAGACACGGGGCGGATACGGCCGCCGCACCATTCTCTTTATCGATGAGATTCACCGCTTCAATAAGGCTCAGCAGGACTATCTGCTTCCCTTTGTAGAAGACGGCACCATCATCCTGATCGGTGCCACAACGGAGAATCCCTATTTTGAGGTCAATTCGGCTCTTCTTTCACGTTCCACTATTTTTGAACTGAAACCTCTTTCGAAAGAAAATATTGCTGCGCTCTTAAAGCGCACTATGCAGGATCAGGACCGCGGTCTCGGGAGCTATCGCGCAGAGCTGACAGAAGAAGCCTGCCTCTTCCTTGCTGATATGGCAGGAGGAGATGCAAGAACCGCTCTGAATGCTCTTGAACTTGCCGCTATGACCACAGAACGTGACGCTGACGGTATCATGCGTATTGATCTTGCGACAGCAGAGGAGTGCATTCAGAGACGCGCTGTGCACTATGACAGGGACGGAGATCAGCATTATGACACCATTTCCGCCTTCATTAAAAGTATGCGCGGATCGGATCCGGATGCGGCCGTCTACTACCTCGCAAAGATGCTGGAAGCAGGAGAGGATATCCGCTTCATCGCCAGAAGAATCATGATCTGCGCATCTGAGGATGTAGGCAATGCAGATCCCCGGGCCCTGCTGATTGCCTGTGCCGCTTCACTTGCCAGTGAGCGGATCGGAATGCCTGAATCGCAGCTGATTCTCTCACAGGCAGCCATCTACGTTGCCTGTGCACCGAAATCCAATGCCTGTACAGAAGCGATCTTTGCTGCGAAGCAGTCCGTAAACGAAACACGCACAACAGTTCCCGTTCATCTGCAGGACGCTCATTACGGCGGCCATGAAAAGCTCGGACACGGAATCGGCTATCAGTACGCACATGACTTCCCGAATCATTATGTGAAGCAGCAGTACCTGCCGGATGAGATCGTCGGAAGCCGTTTCTATGAGCCGACCGATATCGGCTATGAGCAGACGATCCGTGAATATTTTGAAAAAATCGGGAAGTAACTGTTCATTCTGCATCTTCCTGTACGTTTTGTCCTATTACCCATATTGAAATAAATAATCCCCTGATCGGAGAACCGGCAGCCTTTGCAAATCAGCTTCAGTGCTTGATTACGCAAAAATTGATCCGGCATCCCGATCAGGGGACATGTTTTTTTGAATATTTTATTCAGTATGTTTGTTTCGACTGCAGAACATTTATGTTACAGCAGTGTCGTCATAATCGTCATATACAGATCCTGGGAACGGGAGGGCCATCTGCTGCAGACCCGCTCTGCCTCTTCCTGTGTTGCCACATTGATTGTCAGATCCAGAAGCAGCTCCTTGCCTTCATTGACGCGGCAGTGAACATCATAGCCGCCGTCCTCTGTCATCTCATAGTCGGCGATTGTGCAGCTTTCTGAACGAAGCTCAAATGCATTTTCCCGAAGATACGTATCAATATCTCGCTTGATGGCACCGGAGATCTCACTGCTGAAATATTCCAGTGTCTCCTCACCGCTGACAGTGGCTGTGTACTGAGACATATTGCGAATCTTTTCAGCATCGACAAGCTTTGCTTCCACAAGGTCGCTGATTGCTTCCTGTACATGGAAATAATCAGTATAGCCCTTGTCTGTGATAAATTCCGTGATCTGTGAGTTGGTCAGCGGGAATGTGACTTTTCTCAGCATATAGAGAATAATCAGTTTATATAAGGTTAGTCCTTCAGCCATTTCAGTTCTCCGTATTCTCGAAAAGGATTATTTTCAACGGTCTGTACAGACCGGATCAGTCAAAAATTACATAAAGACAGACTT
>JAUNAG010000027.1 GCA_030527685.1 Lachnospiraceae bacterium
GTGCCGGCTATCAGGAATATGACAGAGATTTTATCTTTGCAACGGTTCAGACACTCGGCAAAGAGGCTCATCTGTTTGACTATGCTGAAGACGCTTTTGACTGCATTATTCTGGATGAGGCTCACCATTCCTCTGCTGATACCTATCAGAAGATCCTGCGTTATTTCAAGCCCAGACTCTGGCTTGGCATGACTGCAACACCTGATAAAAGGGATGATCATCTTGAAGGACAGAACATCTACGAGATCTTTGATTACAATATTGCCTGCGAGATCCGTCTGCAGCAGGCGATGGAAGAGAGTCTTCTCTGTCCTTTCCATTATTTCGGACTCAACGAGCTTTCACTCATTGATGATCAAGGAAGAAACACAGCTCTTTCCGAGCGGGATTTCAATCTGCTGACAAGCGACGAACGGATCCGCAATATTGTGGAGCAGGCCTCTTACTTTGGTTACAGCGGCGACCGTGTAAAAGGATTGATCTTCTGCAGCAAAATCCGTGAAGCAGAAGAGCTCTCGAGAAAATTCAACCAGACAATCAATCCGGAAACAGGCCGCTTCTTCCGGACAACTGCCTTAAAGGGCTCTTCTTCTGAGGAAGAGCGGCAGAGTGCCTTTGAGCGACTGGCAATGGATGAAACTTCGTCTTCAGGCGAAGTGTTGGCAGCTACAGGCGGACGTTCCGAAGCAGCTGAGCCTCTTGACTATATTTTCTCTGTCGAAATCCTGAATGAAGGTGTGGACATTGTCGAAGTAAATCAGGTAATTATGCTTCGACCGACACAATCTCCGATTGTTTTTATTCAGCAGCTAGGCCGCGGCTTAAGAAAAGCGGAGGGAAAAGAATATGTCGTTGTCCTTGATTTCATCGGAAATTACAGTAACAATTTCATGATTCCGATCGCTCTCTCCGGAGATCGCAGCTACAACAAGGACAATGTTCGCCGCTATGTGCTGGAGGGCGGAAGAGTCATTCCGGGTGCCTCTACCATTCACTTTGATGAGGTCAGCCGAAAGAGAATCTTTTCTTCTATCGACAATGCGAACTTCAGCGACATCAAGCTGATCCGTCAAAACTATCTGAATCTTAAGAACAAACTGGGACGAATTCCTGCTCTGCTGGATTTTGACCGCTACGGTGAGATGGATGTTCTGCGTATCTTTGACAACAACAGTCTTGGCTCTTACTATGCATTTTTAAAGAAATATGAAAAGGAATATACGATCCGGCTTTCTGACGAGGAAGAGAAGATTGTCGAATTTGTCTCCAAAAAACTGGCAAACGGAAAACGAATCCAGGAGCTTCTGCTCTTAAAACGCATGATTGCCTATGCACAGGGCCTGGGACGGTTTGGGCTTTTTTCAGCTCTCTCGAAGGATCTGAAGGAGCAGTGCGGAAAAGATCTGTCCGCTGATCAGCGGGATAATCTGGTCAATATCATGACAAATGAGTTCCCGGCCGGCAGCGGTAAAAAGACCTACCAGTGTTGTGTTCTTCTGGAAGAGCAGAAACAGCTGCAGGATTACACGCCGACAGCAGATTTTGTAAAAATGCTTCAGAATCGGGATTTCTGCCGGATGATGTCGGAACTCGTAGAATTCGGTATCAGCAGATATCAGAGGGATTATGCTGATACCTACGCAGATACGGATCTGGTCTTATATCAGAAGTATACTTATGAAGATGTCTGCAGACTCCTGAACTGGGAGAATAACGAAGTTCCTCTGAATATCGGCGGTTACAAGTTTGATAAAAAGACAAGGACTTTCCCTGTTTTTATCAATTACGAAAAAGCGGACGATATCAGTGACACGACCAAATACGAAGATCACTTCACATCCGCACGCAGCCTGATCGCCATTTCCAAGTCAGGCAGATCGAGATCTTCCGAGGATGTGCAGAATTTCCTGCAAGCAAAAGAACGCGGCATATCGGTGGAACTCTTCGTCAGGAAAAACAAGGACGACAAGATTTCCAAGGAATTCTATTATCTGGGACGCATGAATGCTACCGGAAAAACCAAAGAATTCATGATGCCCAATACAAGCAAGACAGCTGTTGAGATCGAATGGATTCTAGAGCAGCCGGTAAGAGAGGATATCTACGAGTACATTGTCAATGCATAAAGAGCAAACCGGTTGCATACTGACAAAACAAATTGATATGTAATGATCGCTATCAATAAATAAAATCGGACATTGGAGAATTAGCTGATGAAAACAATTAAAGTCGCAGCTGCCATCATCCGCGATGGTGACAGAATCTTTGCAACACAGCGCGGTTATGGTGAGTTTAAGGGAGGCTGGGAATTCCCGGGCGGAAAGCTCGAAGCAGGTGAGACAGCGCAGGAAGCACTGCGGCGTGAGATCCGTGAAGAGCTGGATACAGAGATCGAAGTCGGAGAGCTTCTTGATACAATCGAATATGATTATCCGGCTTTTCATCTCTCCATGGACTGCTTCTGGGCTTCTGTCAGAAGCGGTTCCCTGCTGCTGAAGGAGCATACGGACGCAAAGTGGCTTACCTGTGATGATCTTTACTCTGTACAGTGGCTTCCGGCTGACATTACGCTGATTAAAAAGATAGAAAATTCGCTAAAATAAGAAAATTGAAAACAATTTTCAAGCATTTGCTTTTTGTTTGAAACAAAAGACCATTCTCATTGACGTTTTCGCCTGAATTTTCATGTTATTTATCTTTGTTGTAGACAACTTTCACAATAATATCGTATAAGAATGCCAATTAAGAGGCACGTGTGACAAATCAACAGCAATTTGAGAGGGGGTTACTTTATGCAGATTAATGTCACAGTAACAATTATTGTTGTTGCCTACATGCTGTTCATGCTTTATATCGGATGGGCTTCATCCAAAAAGATCAACAGCAACACAGACTTCATGGTAGCAGGACGTCGTCTTGGACCGGTTCTGATGGCAGGAACTCTGGCTGCAACCGAAATCGGCGGCGGCTCTTCACTCGGCGTTGTTCAGAACGGTATGGGCGGCTATGGTTTAAGTGCTGCCTGGTACGTCATTACACTCGGAATTGCATTTGTCATCCTCAGTGTGATCGCTCCGAAGTTCCGCCAGTCTGAGATCAAGACGGTTCCGGAATACTTCCGCCGCCGTTACGGCAAAGGCAGCGGTATCATCACCGCACTGATCATGCTGGTTCCGCTTGTCGGTCTGACAGCAGGACAGTACATCGCTTCCGCAGTTGTCCTTTCCACAATGCTTGGTATCAGCTACAAGACAGCTGTTATCGTAACAGCAGTCATCGTAACAACTTACTCCGTCATGGGCGGTCTGTGGTCCGTATCGATTACAGATAATATCCAGATGCTTCTGATCCTCTTCGGTATGGCTATTGCAATTCCGTTTACATTCAATTATGCAGGCGGCTGGAGCAATATCGTTGCCAATATTCCGGAAGGCACTCTGAGACTTGTAGGCGGTGAAGCAGGCGGCTATGATGCAATCAGTATCATCGCTCTGGTTATCATGTACGTAGCAACCTTCTCCGTCGGCCAGGAAGCGGTTTCCCGTTTCTACGCAGCCAAAGACGGCAAGGCAGCTACAGGCGGCGCTCTTCTTGCAGCAGTTTTCAACTTTGTCTATGCATTCATCCCGGCAATCCTTGGTGTTGCAATGCTGGCTCTGATCAACATGGGCAAGTTCAGTACAGAAGATTTCGCAGGCGTTGGCGCTCGTTACGCACTCCCGGTTCTGGCATCCGAGGTTATGCCTCCGATTATCGTAGGTCTCCTGTTTGCCGGTATCATCTCCGCAACAATGTCTTCTTCTGACTCCGACCTTCTTGGTGCAGGCTCCATCTTCGCAACCGATATCTATAAGCAGATTATTAAGAAGGACGCATCCAGCAAGGAAGTCATGAACGTCACACAGATTACCATGATCGTTGTCGGTGTCATCTCCATGCTGATCGCTCTGTTCAATACACAGAGCCTTCTGACAATCCTGATGTTCTGCTTCACACTTCGTGCAGCAGGTACCTTCTTCCCGTACATCCTCGGCATGTACTGGAAGGGTGCTTCCACAGCAGGAACCATCGCATCTCTGATCGGTGGTACAATCATGGTTGTTTATCTGGACAACTTCTCCGGAAAGATGCTGTTTGGCTACAAGGTACATCAGTCTATCATCCCGGGTCTTGTTGTTGCACTGATCTGCTTCCTGGTATTCTCCAAGCTCTTCCCGCCGAAGAACCCGACGACAGAGCTGGCTCCGGAAGAAGAAATCTGAGGCACTACAAACATAGTTGCATTTGTCACACACACGGTATAAAAAAGCAGAGGGCATATCCTGAAAAAGGATATGCCCTCTGTTTTTTCGCCCCGAAAATTCCGCTCAGAAGGTGACTTAAGCAAAGTCACTTTACAGCATGCCATTCAGTCTGCGAAGTGAACCTTCTTTTCATCATAGCGGTCCTGCTGCGGTTTTACCTCAATCGGATAGCCTGCAGCCAGAATGGTAAATGCATGCTGATGCTCCGGCATATGCAGAAGTTCACTGACAGCTTTCACGCGCTCCTGAAGAGGTGCAATTCCGAGCATAACGGAACCGAGCTCCAATGCATCTGCTTCCAGCATCATGCTCTCTGTCGCAATTGCGCAGTCAATATCCTGATAATCAGGAAAAATGACATCATCGCGTGACGCAATTACAATGGCCAGCGGCGCATTCTTTACACAGCCTGCATAGGGACTGGTCTCAGCAAGCTTTGCAAGCAGCTCTTTGTTTCGTACGACATAGAACTCCCATGGCTGTTGATTGCCTGCAGATGGAGCCTGCATACCCGCGCGCAGCAGCAGCTGAATCTTTTCGACCTCTACTTCTTTGTCCTGAAACTGTCGAATGCTCGTTCTGTGAAAGATTTCCTTCATAAAATATGCCTTTCCATATATCTGTGTTTATTCCGCTTTTTATTTTACCATCTTCTCATTTAATTCTCGATAGGTATGTCGAATCACGAACAGCGCCACAATGAAAGTCAGAATGTCCGCTGCCGGGAAGGAGTACAGAATGCCGCTTAAGCCGAATGCGATCGGCAGAAGGATCGGCAATGCCACACCCAGAACAATCTCTCGTGTCAGTGTAATGATGGTGGATGCAAGAGCCTTTCCCATGCCCTGGAGATAAATAAACGTGCCCTTGTTCAGCGTTGCAAGAGGAAGCATGCAAAGATAAATTCGGAAGCTGCGGATGGCAAAATCAGTGTAGTAGGAGCTTTCATTGGCCGCACCGAAAATATTGATCAGCTGCTGAGGGAAAAACTCCACGATCAGCAGGGCAGCAAAACCGACTATCAGTTCTCCGCGTATCAGATAGGAGAAGAGCTGTTTTGCCCTGTCATACCTCCTTGCACCCATGTTGTAGCCGACAACCGGAATGCAGCCGGCCGCCATGCCGATCGCGACTGAGATGGCGATCTGGAAAAACTTCATGACGATACCGAGAACTGCCAGCGGGATCTGCGCATACTCCGGCTGTCCGAAGATCGGATCCATTGCGCCATATCTGGTGCACATATTCTGAACAGCTGCCATGGAGATGACCAGTGAAACCTGTGCCAGAAAACTTGTCAGTCCGAGAGTCAGGAAATTCTTCATCAATCCGACTCGAACGGCAAAGCTCTTTCTGCCGAGGGTGATCGTTTTCATATGAAGAAGATATGCGATAGAAAGTCCTGCCGTGAGGATCTGTCCCATAACAGTTGCAAGAGCGGCACCGGTCATTCCCATCTTCGGGCAGCCCAGCAGACCGTAAATCATGATCGGATCCAGAATGATATTCGCCACAGCACCTGCAACGGTTGTGATCATGGCAAAGCGCGGATTGCCGTCAGAACGGATAATCGGATTCATGGCCTGCCCGAACATATAAAACGGAATACCGAGTGAAATCACAAAGAAATATTCTTTCGCGAGTGTATAAGTTTCGGGATTGACCCGACCGCCGAACATTGTCAGGATCTGCTCGGAGAAGAGGAGATAGGCGGCAGCCAGAATGATACTGCATCCGCAGCACAGCAGGATCGCATTTCCGACGCTCTTGTGAGCCTTCTCCGTATCCTTCTGCCCGAGGCTGATACTGACAAAGGCGCAGCATCCGTCACCGATCATAACAGCTATGCCCAATGCCAGAACCGTCATGGGGAAAACAACCGTATTGGCCGCATTGCCGTACGATCCGAGATAATCTGCATTTGCAATAAAGATCTGATCAACGATGTTATAGAGTGCGCCTACAAGAAGAGAGATGATGCAGGGGAGCGCATAATTGCGCATGAGAATGCCTACCTTTTCTGTTTCCAGAAAAGAATTAGCGTGTGCTGTTTCCATTTTTCCTCCTTCAATTAAGAAAATGTGTAATAGAAATATCAGGAAAATGCTGCGGGCACAAAGATAGCGTGCAGACCCTTCAGCTGGATTTACGCCTGGGGCCACACGCTTTTATATAAGAATCTGTATTCTTTTGTGCAATAAAAAAATGAGCAGCTGAACAATTGGTTTTACGCCGTTTCAGCTACTCATCGCTCTTTAGTTATAAAACAACCGCCTTAAAATTTCAAATATTTTTTATTTCCCCGGACAAAAAACCGTTCACTCAGACAAATACAGAGCGAGAGAGCAGTATCCTCATCTGTTTTTGCCGCAGCTTTATAGTTCTTTTCATGCCCATCAATGCATATTATACGTTATATCGCGTATATTCATGCATACTCAAATCAGGGTTGTTGCGCAGGAACTTTGCTTTTCCCTGCAAGTATGCTATATTAGCCCACAAAGAGACCCTGGTTTTTCACAGATCATTTTCGGGACTCGCATTCGTCCCCGCTGCGACGAACTGTCTTTTAAGATCGGAGTGTTATGCTTGATTATGTTGTGACCGAGCTTGTTTACAGAGACAAGCCTTTTACTGCCGCTTTCACCTCGGAGGACGGCAAAATTCAGACCATGCGCATACAGTCATCCGGCAGTAATTCCCGGGTGGGCTGCATCTCCAAGGGGTATGTTGAGAATGTAGTGCGCCAGGTCGGAGGAGCCTTCGTCAGAATCGATGCCGGCCCTCCTGTATTTCTCCCCATTAAAAATAAGAAGGGAAAGGGTGATTCTTACCCGGAAGTCCGCGGTTCCGCGCCGATTGTCGTGCAGATCACAAAGGATTCTTCAGGACTGAAGCAGGCCGCCGCCACACAGAACCTTTCCGTTGCCGGCCGCTATGCCGTTGTGTTTGCCGCAGCAGGAAGAGTCAGCTTTTCCTCAAAACTTTCGGACGAAGAGAAGGAGCTGATCAGGAAATGGCTTTCTGATTTCGAAACCGATTCTTTCCGTATTCTGATCCGCACCAATGCCAAAAAGGCAGAAAAAGCCGCGCTCCTCAGAGAGATCCGCGAATTAACCGAAAAAATGCAGCATATATTAAAGGAAGCGGAGAGTGCACCGACCAGAACACTTCTGCACGCGCCGGATCCTTTTTATATCGAAGAGGCACGTGATCTGAAGCGGACTCCGGATCGTTTTTTCAGTGATATCCCCGCTTACGCTGAACAGCTCCGTACATTTTCCGAAAATCTGCATGAAAATACAGAAGCAGCAGAGCAGCAGAATCCGGATGAAATCCTGTTTGTGCAGGGAAGCCGTTCCTTGTCTCTTTCCGAATTATATGGACTCACCGGGGAACTGGATCATCTGACGGCAAAGCGCGTGTGGCTGAAGAGCGGCGCCTTCCTGATGATCGAAAAGACCGAAGCCTTCGTGAGTGTGGACGTCAACTCAGGCAGCTGTGCCAAGAGCCGGATCCCGGAGGAAACTTTCCGGAGCGTCAATCTTGAGGCGGCGCAGGAACTCGCCCGTCAGATGAGGCTACGAAACCTCTCCGGCATGATTCTGGTGGACTTTATCTCCATGCAGTCTGCCGATCATAATGATGAGCTGATCGGCGTCATGAAAAAGCTTTGCCGCCAGGATACCGTGCAGACACAGGTTATCGACCTGACGCCGCTGGGAATTATGGAAATTGTTAGGCAAAAAGAAAGAAAACCCCTTGCGGAAGAGCTCAGCATGTGATAAACTCCTTGAGTGTGCCGCACGGAGAGGCTATAAGTCTGCTCCAAGTGGATTTGAGGTTCTGTTCGCAGAGCTTTCGAATAACAATTGGGACAGCGCCGAATCCGGCGAGTATTGTGAATAAGGAGGTGTCTGGTATGTATGCAGTGATTGCTACCGGCGGAAAGCAGTACAAAGTATCCGAAGGTGATATCATCCGTGTTGAGAAGCTCGGTGTTGAGGCAGGCGAGAAGGTGACATTTGATCAGGTTCTTGCTATCGGCGGCGATGCTATGAAGGTCGGCGAGGATGTAAAGAATGCTACAGTCGAGGCGGAGGTTATCCGTAACGGCCGTGCAAGAAAAGTGATCGTTTACAAGTATAAGCCGAAGACAGGCTATCATAAGAAGAACGGTCACAGACAGTATTTCACCACAGTTAAGATTAGCAAGATCAACGGCTGATATGATCAGATTAACGGTATATCGGAATAAGGGAATCTGCCGCGGTTTCCGCGCACAGGGCCATGCAGAATATGCAGAGAGCGGTACAGATATCATCTGTGCAGCTGTGTCGGTTTTAACAACCAATACAGCAAACTCGATCGAGATGCTCACCGGGGATGCAGTCGAATCGGAAGAGAAAAACGGCTTTTTAAGCTGTCGTTTTCCGAACGGCCTTTCCGAAAAGGGAGAGCTTCTGATGGAATCCATGCTTCTCGGACTCAGACAGATTGCTGAAATCAGAGATGATAAGTCCGGAAAGCCGTTTCTGACATTGAACATTGAGGAGGATAAGTCATGCTGAATATGAACCTTCAGCTTTTTGCTCATAAGAAGGGTGTCGGCTCCACAAAGAACGGCCGTGACTCCAGAGCAAAGAGACTGGGCGCTAAGAGAGCGGACGGCCAGTTTGTTAAGGCTGGCAACATCCTTTACAGACAGCGCGGAACGCACATCCATCCGGGTGAAAACGTCGGTATCGGCGGCGATGACACGCTTTATGCAAAGGCAGACGGAATTGTCCGTTACGCTAGACTCGGCAGAGACCGCAAGCAGTGCTACATTGAGCTTGTTGCGGATCAGGCCGAATAAAGACAGGCTGTATAAGTATCTGGTGGGCTTCGAATCTTCGTGATTTGAAGCCCTTTCTTTTTAAAAAATGCAGCCGCAAAAGACACACACAGACAAAAGAGCGCGGACTCCGGTCCGTTATGTAGAGGTTTATTATGTTTGCAGATTATGCACGAATTCATATCCGCTCCGGAAAGGGCGGAGACGGTCATGTCAGCTTCAGACGTGAAAAATACGTCCCTGCCGGCGGTCCGGACGGTGGCGACGGCGGTCGCGGAGGCGATGTCATCCTCGAAGTTGACACCTCCATGAACACGCTGTTTATTTACAAGCATCGTTATCATTTCCGCGCAGAGAACGGCGAAGAGGGCGGCAAGAAGCGCTGCCACGGCAAGAACGGCGCCGATATCGTCTTAAAGGTTCCGGAAGGAACCATTCTGCGTGAAGAGCATTCCAAAAAAATCATCGCGGATATGTCCGGTGACAATCGCCGTCAGGTCATTCTGCACGGCGGAAAGGGCGGACGCGGAAACATGAATTTCGCAACTCCGACCAACCAGGCTCCGCAGTATGCCGAAGCAGGAAAGCCGGCTATGGAGCTGGACTGCACCATGGAGCTGAAGCTCGTTGCGGATGTCGGTCTCGTCGGCTTCCCGAATGCAGGAAAATCAACTTTCCTGAAGAGAGTCACCCACGCAGATCCGAAGATTGCAGATTATCCGTTCACAACCATCAACCCGAATCTGGGTGTTGTTGATCTCGGTGACGGCAAGGGCTTTGTTGTCGCAGATATGCCGGGTCTGATCGAAGGTGCTTCTGAAGGTGTCGGCTTAGGCATTCGGTTCCTGCGCCACATCGAGCGCACACGCGTGCTGATCCACCTGGTAGACGCTGCCTCCTTTGACGGCAGAGATCCGGTTGATGATGTCTACAAGATCAATACCGAGCTCGCACGCTACAGTGCCGATATCGCAAAGAAGCCGATGGTCATCGCTGCCAATAAGACCGATGTGGCACAGTACGCCGATGACGATCCGGTTGAGCGTCTGCGGAAGGAATTCGAGCCGCTTGGCTTCAAGGTCTATCCGATTTCAGCCGTATCAGGCGAAGGCGTAAAGGAGCTGCTCTACGACGTCCGAAAACTGCTTGATACCACTGCTCCTGAAACGGTATACTATGAGCAGGAATTCTTCCCGGAGGATATGATTGCCAGCGCAGATCTTCCTTATACAATTGAGGTTGAAACCGATCACTTCGGTGATACCGTTTATGTTGTTGAAGGTCCGAAGATCGAGCAGATGCTGAGCTACACCAATCTGGATTCCGAGAAGGGCTTCCGCTACTTCCAGCAGTTCCTGAAACGCTCCGGCATCAGCGAAGCGCTTCGCAAGGAAGGCATCGGAGAGGGCGGTACCGTTCGTATGTACGGACATGTTTTTGAATTCTATGATGAAGAGGCTGGAGAATGAGTTTAACAAGTAAGCAGCGTGCCTACCTGAAAAGTCTTGCCATGACAATGGCACCGATTCAGTATGTCGGCAAGAACTCCCTGACAGATGAAAATCTGAAAAATGTTGAGGAAGCTCTTGCAGCCCGTGAGCTGATCAAGCTTGGCGTGCAGAAGAATTGTGATGATGATCCGCGCGAAATCGCGCAGGCAATTGCAGAAAGAACTGCTTCCGAAACCGTACAGGTAATCGGCCGCAAGATCGTGCTTTACAGAGAAGGTGACGCGGAGCACAAAAAGATCGAGCTTCCGAGAAGATCATGAAGCTCGGTATCATGGGAGGCACCTTTGACCCGATTCATATCGGGCATCTGATTCTCGGTGAATGTGCAGCAGAGCAGTTTTCGCTCGATAAGGTGCTGTACATTCCCGCAGGGAATCCTCCTCACAAGCTGCAGCGTGAGGGACGTGCCACCAATGAACAGCGTGCAGAGATGGTGCGGCTTGCCATCGGGGGAAATCCCCGTTTCGAGCTCAGTCTGCGGGAAATGCAGTCCGCGGAATACAGCTTCACCTATAAGACGCTGGAAGCAATGCGCGAAGAGCGGCCGGAGGATGAACTCTTTTTCATCATCGGCGGAGATTCTCTCCATGATTTTCCGCTCTGGAGAAATCCGCAGCGCATCTGCAATGCATGCACACTTCTGGCTGCAACCAGAAATCATGTAGAGCAGACTGTCTATCTGCAGGAGATTGAACTTCTTCGCACGAAGTTCAATGCTTCGATCGAAGCTCTCACAGTAGACAATCTGGATGTTTCCTCTCAGATGCTTCGCGAGCGTATTGCAGGCGGACAGTCTGTCCGCTACTATGTGCCCGATGCAGTCCGGGAGTATATCGACAAACACAGCATTTACAAAGGATAAAAAGGCATGGCGGAACAAACCTACCGACTCGAGGAGATGAGTAAAAAGCTCCGAAAATATATCGATGCCAATCGGTATTATCATACGCAGGGTGTTCGTTTTACAAGCGCGGCGCTCGCCATGGCGCACGGTGCCAATGTTCATAAGGCTGAAACAGCCGGCCTGCTTCATGACTGTGCCAAGTGCATCTCCGATTCAAAGAAAATCAAACTCTGTGATAAGAACAAAATCGAGATTACAGATGTAGAGCGCGACAACCCCTTCCTGCTGCATGCCAAGGTCGGAGCCTATATCGCAGAGGAAAAATACGGCGTAGAGGATCCTGAGATTCTGGATGCAATCCGTTATCACACAACCGGACGTCCGGGCATGCATCTGATGGAGCAGATCGTTTTCATCGCCGATTATATTGAACCGAGAAGAAATAAGACACCGCATCTTCCGGAAATCAGACAGATGGCTTTCCGTGATCTGGATGAATGCTGCTACATGATTCTGAAGGATATGCTCTTATATCTGCATTCCAAGAGCGGTGAGATTGACAGCAACACGCAGGACGCGTTTCATTTTTATGAAGAGGTTCATGACGAAAGGAGAGACTGACAGATGACAAAAGAGGAAAGCAGAAAACTTGCATCGATTGCAGTAAAGGCTCTGGAAGATAAGAAGGCTGAGCAGATCGAGGTCATCGAAATTGATGAGATTTCTCCGCTTGCTGATTATTTTGTAATTGCAAACGGAACAAACTCCAGCCAGACTGAGGCAATGGTCGAGGCTGTTGAAGAGTCCGCTGAGAGAGCCGGCTTCTCTGTTGATCATGTAGAAGGTCACCGCAACGCAAACTGGACTCTGATTGACTTCAAGGGCGTTGTTGTTCATGTATTCGATGAAGAAGCAAGAGAATTCTATGATCTCGCAAGAATCTGGAGAGACGGCAAGAAGCTGAATCCCGAAACCATGGAGCCTGTAGAGGAGTAAATCCATTACATGAGATTAAGATCATCTGTGCGCGGAGCCGCTGCCGGGCTGCTGGCTCTGACATTGACAGCAGGCGGTCTGACCGGCGGCATCCCCTTTGCATCAGCTGCTTATACTACAGAAACTGTTTATGCTGCTGAGCAGAGCGAAGGAACAGCCGCTGCCGGAAATCCGCAGACCGTCGGAGAAACAGATCTCTCCGACGGATTTGTCTATGCCCAGCTCAGTCCTTCCGCGCAAAAGGTTTATGCTGAAATCTATCAGGAGATCCGCGATCACCGGACTGAATTCACAGTCCATTCCTCCGATACAGAGGATATCAAACAGGCGATCTCAGCTGTCCTTGCCGACTGCCCGCAGTTTTTCTGGGTAGACGGCACTGCAAGCATGAGCGGATTTCGTGCGCTCGGAACATGGACTATTACGATGAACTACATCGTGAGCCCGGATGAAATCGACGGAATTCAGGCCCGCATCGAAGAAAAGGTGCAGGAATACCTGAAGCAGATTCCCGAGGGAGCCTCCGAATATGAGAAGGTTCGCCTGGCTTACGAATATGTCATCGGCATCACGGATTATTCCCTTGCATCCGAGCACAATCAGAATATCATGAGTGTATTTCTGAACGGTTCCTCCGTCTGTGCCGGCTATGCGCGCGCCTTCAAATATCTCCTTGACCGGGCAGGTGTCTGGTGCGGATATATCGAAGGCACCATTTCCGATACAGGAGAGGGCCATGCATGGAATGTCGTCCGGATAGACGGCATTTATTCCTATGTGGATCCGTCCTGGGGCGATCCGTCCTACGGTGAGGATCACACCGATGCAAAACAGCTCAGCATCATCTATGACTATCTGTGCCTGACAGAAGAGGAGATGCTGCGCGCCCGCCATCAGCCGGACGCCGGACTGCAGCTTCCTTCCACAACGGATCGAAGCAACGATTTCTATATCAGAAACGGCATGTATTACGAGGGCTATTCCGAAAGCTCTCTGTCATCGGCTCTGTGGAATGCGGTGGACAATGCCATCGACATTGTCTATCTGAAATATTCGGATTATGACAGCTACACGCAGGCAAAGAATGCCCTGTTTCCTGACAATGACGATGTAACGAGCCTTCTGGATGCTCCGATCAGACAGCGCATGGAATGGGACAACGCAAGCTCTATGCGCTATTATTACAGCTGTTCGGATGAACTGTGGATCATCAAGATCTACTGGTAAATGCTCCGGCTGTCCGGAGCTTAAGCTGAATCTGTCTTGAAGGGGGACAAATGGAAGCAAAAAAACGCAGGAGGAGGGTGCTTCTGATTCTTCTCCTTGTTCTGCTTGCCGCTGCCGGCGGGCTCTACTATTACGGATATACAAAGCTCACCGGTGTCTTTCTGCCGAATACGAGCATCAACGGGCTGGATGTCAGCCTGATGGAGCCGGACCCGATTGATCAGGATGTCACCGCTGTTACAACCGATCAGGTGCTGACGATTCAGACACTTGACGGTGAAGAGACGATCGCCTATGCGGACATCGACTATCATATGGAGTGGGCAGCCACCGCTGCATCCATTCAGAAACTCCAGAATCATCTGCTCTGGCCGCTCAGTTTCTTCCAGAAATCCGAAATCGCAGTAGATGCCTCCTATACCTACAGTGAGGACAAGCTGAAGGCTGCCGTAAACAGCCTTGACTGCATCTCCGGCGAAAACATCAAAGCGCCGCGCGATGCATCCGTTAAAAAGAGGAAGAAGGGCTATGTACTTTCCAAATCAGATGACGGAAATACACTCGATCAGGATGCTGTACAGACACTGATTCAGGGTGCGATTGAATCCGGAAGCAGCAATGTGAATCTGGATGAGAGCGGATGCTATCTGAAGGCTGCCGTACAGACAGACGATGAAGCTCTGCAGAAGGCCTGGAAAGCCGTTGATAAGGTACAGTCCCTCGTGATTACACTGGATCTCTACGGTTCCTCCATTGTACTTGATAAGTCCGTCTTCCTTGACTGGATTGTATTCAACCGGGAAGAAGGCTATGCTTACGTCAGTGAAAAATCAATCGGGGAGTATGTCAACAAGCTTGCCGAAAAGCTGGACACCTACAAAAAGGAGCGTCAGTTCAAGACTCATGCAGGTGATACCATCACCATCGGCGGCAGCGACAATGACATCTACGGCTTCATTCTGCAGAAAGAAGATACAAAAAAAGCGCTTCTGACAGCATTTGAGGACGGGGAGTCCACTACTGTCGAAGCGATCTGGGACAGAACCGGCAACAAGATCACACCGGAAGGCGATGATATTCAGAATACATATATTGAGATCAGCATTGACCAGCAGATGATGTGGTACATCAAGGACGGCAATGTGGAAATCGAGACACCGGTTGTAACCGGCAAATATTCCGAAAAGAAGCGCCGCACACCGACCGGCGTCTTCCAGCTGTTGGGACGTCTTCAGGACTACACGATGACGGCCTACGGCACCTCACACACGAACTTCGCCATGCCAATCAACCATGACGGAATCTATATTCACGATTCCTCCTGGAGAGATTACTACGGCGGAGAGATCTATCTGGATAACGGAAGCCACGGCTGCATCAATACACCGTACAATGCGGCAAAAGCAATCTATTATTCCGTAGATACCAATACACCGGTCATCATCTATAACCGAAATGAAATGTAAAGATAAAGGACCTGCAGGCCAGGGGGATATACCTCCGATCTGCAGGTCCTTTCCTTATGCATCCATACCGATTGTTTTCAGGTCCACATAGAAGCATCCGGCTTCACGCCTGTCCGGATATACCCGGACCTTCTTTCCGATGACTTCCTTTCCCGGATATTCCTTCAATGCCTCGCTGGAATAGGTCACTTTTCTTCCCGATACAGGATCCGTATATTCACAGACCACATGATAAACCTCCGGCTCGCCGGCCGTGCGAAGTCCTCTTGAGACACCGATGACGACAGCCGTCAGATAGCCCTCCTTCGGAACCTTCGGCACGAAGCGGTCGCTTACGGTAAAGGCGCCCATTCGCTCCGTACTTCCGCCGAATGCCTGCGGATGTCTGCTCTGGTAATCCAGAAGCAGAAAGATGCCGCCTGCAATCAGGAGAATGCAGCCTATGATAATGCCCGGACTGACTGTATGCTCTGACGGAAGACCGGGCTGCAGTGTGAAAAGACCGATGAGTAAAGAGATGACGCCTCCGGCCAGAAGACCCCATCCCGCTGCCCGCCTCATGCTTCACCTCCGCAGAAGCAGACCGTTCGCTTGCCCTGCAGGTCATGGAAGAGTCTGAAGGAGAGGGCGGAAACATCACAGATGTGCACTATGGAAGCAAGATCCGCATCCTCCGGACAGATCTCCGGAAGCAGATTCGGCAGGTCGTGCAGCAATTCAGGACGGAACTGCACCGTACGCGCATCCTCAAACACAGCTACATAGAGAATATCCGCCTCTACCAGATCCTGGAACATATGGCTGCCGTAGGAGAGCTCCGGGCGGTAGCCGACCTTTGATTCCGAGACTTCGCAGATTGTATTGAATTCACTGATATCGGCAAATGCAGTCGGCACACCGAGCTCCGGCGAAGAAGTTCCGATTCGTCCCGGCGCCAGAAGCAGCATCTGCTTATCAGCCCCGCGGAAATGCCAGTTGATCGCACCGATCACTTTGGAAACACGGTATTTTTCATTGTAAGGCATGTTGTAATAGCCGGCAGGATCAATCTGCACCAGCAGATCCAGTTTCACAGACCGCGACATACCCATAGACGCATTCCGGCAGTCAAACAGAGTCTGTTCTGCAGGAAGCTCCTCCGGAATAGAAACCACATTCCGGTCATGGTTGACCTGCAGCGGCCGGCACTGCAGAAGATTGATCACGTAATCGCCGCTTTCAGATATATTCATTGTAAATTCGATATCAACCGGGTTCTGATAGACTTCCTGAATCTCCGCCATCATATCCCGGCAGTTCTGCATGATTTCCTCCTGCGCCACAAGACCTTTGCAGGAGATAAAGGTAATATTTCTGCGCTGTCCCCGCTCTCTGAATCGCCGCTCTGCATCGAAGTCATGTTCCAGAAGAAGCTGCTTCAGATAGAAGGGCAGAAGAGGCTCCACATCCGAAAGCTTTTTCCGTACAAGAGTGCCTTCTTCTGTATCAATCATCTCAATCTTCTGCTGGGAATAGCGATGCCGTTCCGCAGCATCCTTGTACATGGAGGTCTTCGGACTGTCCAGACTGACAATGCGCGGATAGGATCCTTCTGTTCTGTCTACAGCCGAGGTGCCGAGTCCCATGACGAGACGCAGCATCCCCGCCGTCGGATCCAGTGCATCGCTGAACCGCCAGGGGCTGTAGGAATAGCCGACACCCGCTGCGCAGGGCATATAATATTTTCCGTAATGAGAACCTGATACACGCTGTACCAGCAGTGCCATCTGTTCGTCACGCCCGCTTAAACCGTGGCGCTTTCTGTAATCCAGGGCAGAACGGTTCATCGTGCTTGCATAGACGATTCTGGCAGCCTGCAGAAGCTCCTCCAGACGCTGCTCCGGTGTTCCTGTATTCGGACAGAAGACCGACTCATACTTGCCCGCAAAGGCATGATCAAAGCCGTCCTCCAGAATACTGCTGGAGCGGACAATGACAGGAGACTGGCCGTAATAGTCGAGAAGATCACGGAACTGCTCCCGGATTTCCTTCGGGAATTCGCCGTGCAGCAGCTTGTCCTCAAACTCATCGCCCAGTGAGAAATATTCCTCCTCACTCCGCTGCCGGATACGAAGATCCCAGAAGTGATTCTCCACGATGTAGGTATAATAGACGTCCGAACCGACATAGAAGGAGTCATGAGACTCAAGACGCTCATAGAGATCCGGGCGGCCGTTTTCAATGATTTTTCTGGCCGTCAGCATGCCGCAGGCCTTGCCTCCGATCAGACCGGAGCCGATCATATGCTCCTTGACGAAGAAATAATCCTCCGGTGTGAAGTGCTCACGGATCATACTGCGCATCCGCTCGTCACGTGTCATCATAATTCTGCACATGCGGCTGCATTCTTCCGTCACATCATCGCCGTACTCATACTTTCTCTGTACGAGATCGAAGAAGCGGTCCCAGCTGTCCATTTCCTCCGTGCCGTGTGACCGGTTGAGGTCAAGTGCGCGGTGGAAGCGGCTCAGCATGACGCCGTCTGTAATCCGGTGCATCGTGCCTTCCTGCGCATCAAAGACCATCGGCTGAAACAGGCTGCTGTCTGTGAGCGCATAGAGCTTATCTGCACGAAGATAGATATTCTTGAAGTCCGACCAGATATCGATGCAGGCATCGGCGCCTTCCTCGATTCGGCTGATTGCCTGTGCGGAATGACGGCCGCGGATCAGCGGGAACATCGCAGAGAGCTTTCTTTCACGGATCATCGGTGTGACTACGAGGAAGAAATTCTTCATCATCAGGTCAGTTGCCCATGCGGTCTGCAGTTCGGACAGACTGTCGAAAACCAGCAGTGTGCCGGGGGCCGTGCGCCGGATCACCTCACAGACAGAAACAGTGAAATTCTCAAAGCGGTGCGAGAGTGACAGTGTTTCAGTCGCAATATTGTCTGTCTGTCCGGAAATAAGCGGCGTATGAGAAGCAAACTGCAGATAGACGACCTGCCGGTTCTGCTCCGCTGCATACTGCAATGCCGGACGGAGAAGAATCGCAAAATCGGCCATATCAGACAGCCGCCAGACCGAAACAACCGGCTCTTCCTGCTTATACAGATAAGATGCCGGATCTGAATATACAGAGCTGACTGTCATATGCAAGGCCTCCTCGAAAAATATTCTTTAAAAGTCACGCAGAGCGGACATAAAAGAGTCACGAACATAATACGAACTTTTGATAAATTCAGTATAACACAAAATATTTCGATAGGAATATGAGGATGGTTATGGTCGGTCTCAACATTTAAATATATAATATTCGTATAAAGCCCGCGATGCGGTGATGACGAAGTCAAGCCTGCATGAACGGAGCAATCGTGTTTTATACGAGAGTAAGTCCCGCGGTGCGGCGATGATGATGAGGTTTAAAATATGGATTTTAATCTTGCATATATAACCGGACTTTCCGACACAGACCGCCGGCTGCTTGCAAAGCAGACAGCTGCTGCCTTTGTGCTGCCTGCTGCAGGTGTTTCAGCACATGAAGCCTTCCTTTTTCTGCAGCCTGCCCTTGATCCTGTCTGCTCTTTGGAGGATGAGAAGGCCTTCCTGCAGCTTTGCATGGATGGTCTGCGCGACAAACTCTTTCAGGCGGAACAGACGGAAGAGCTCTCCGCGCAGGAAAGTACAGCAATTTCCTTCTTCTGCGAGGTCCTGCAGGCTCTGTATGAAAGAGAATTCCGTGAGCTTCCCTTTGAACCGCTTCGCGGCTTCTGTCCTCTGACGGAAGAGGAGCTTGCCGAAAGTGCCTCTGCGTCCGAATACAAAAAGCTGCAGCAGCTTCTTTACAAAGAGGGACTCTATGTGCTTCTTCGTCTCTCAGATGAGCTGACGGAATTCCGCGTTCTGGCACATACTGCCGCTGTGCATCATATTGCCATGAATCTTCTGCGGCAGCTCACACATACAGACATCAAAGCGGACCCGGCACTTGTTTCGGGAGCCGCTGTTCTGCATGACCTGGGAAAACTGGGATGCCCGGAAGACAGCAATGTGCTCTTTCTGCATTACTACTACACATGGCAGCTTGCTTCCCTGCATGAGATCGGCCGCATCGGTGATCTTGCCGCCAATCATTCTGTCTGGGATCTGGAACCGGCCAACCTCTCACTGGAGGGTCTGCTTCTTATCTATGCAGATTTCCGTGTCAAGAACACGAAGAAAAGTACAGGAGAGGAAGTCCGGATCTGCACACTGAACGAGTCCTATGAGATCATTCTGCAGCGGCTCGGCACTCTTTCTGATGAGGAGAGGAGTCACTATACACAGGTCTATACCAGAATCCGTGATTTTGAAGAATATCTGCTTTCGGAAGGCTGCCGTGTCGACTTTACCGATGCGAACGGCGTTCTTGCTTCGCCGTCCTTCGGTGAACCCGCAGCACATATTCCGGCAGCGGTCATGACCAGTGAGGATATTGCGCACGAGTATCGAAGACTTGCCATATCCTCCAATCTCCATGTCATGCACCATATGAATGAGTCGAATTTCATCGAAATTCTTGAAAATATCCGCAGTGAAAAGAACTGGCAGCTGATCCGTTCTTATCTGACGGTCCTCGGCGAATACAGCTCCTATATTAATCAGGCGCAGAAGGATGTCACCCTTCGCGTGCTCTACGATCTGCTTTTCCATATGGACGGCGATATCCGCCGCCAGGCAGGAACTGTTGCAGGTCTTATCATCAGCGATTATGAAATCAGCTTCCGGAAGGAAACCCCTGACGGAAGACCGGCTCCGCAGATCGGAGCCACGATGGGAGAGGTGTGGAAAGCATTTTTACATAAAATGCTGTTCCCGGGTCCGATGCTTCCCGAACAGCACCGCCGCTGGATCGGCTACTCGATGAAGACCGTCCTGCGCGTTCTGCTGGAGCACACGGAAGGTGGAAGACAGCGTGAGGTTCTCCGCATCTTTATGGAGTACTTCAAGTCCACCCGCTGGGATACCCTGACCTGCTTCTTCCTGATTAATGCAGCCAATGATATTCCGTACGCGATGTGCAATGACCAGCAGCGTCATCTGGTATTCCGTTTTGTCCGCAGCTTCCTGACTTCAGAGGATACCGAGATCCGCACAGCGGCACTGCAGCTGCTTGATTCCTGGATTTCAGAGGGAGGTATGCCGGATTCCGGTCTTCTGGAAAGACTGCTGTCCGCAGCCGAAGCAGCCGATGCTCCGGAAAAAACACCGGATACAGCTGCATCTGCCACAGAAAATGATGCGGCGTATGGTGTAGAAGCTGAAAGTATGCCCTTATGCATCCGCTATCTGCTGCATAAGATCCGTCACACTCTGAATCCGTCTGCCGGACTTCAGCTTTCGGATTACAACACCGTCACACTCTATCTGGAAAACCAGAAGGCGGAAATCCCCTGGATCTACAAGATGGTCAATCTGGAGATCCTGAAAGAGAAGGCTGCACACAACGAGCTCCTTGATATTTATCAGTATGTTTCCCACCTGCTGCATCTGCTGCAGTTCACGGACCGTGTGGTCTGCAAGCTGCAGGCCGGTCGTGATCTGGTTGCCATTATGCCATCTCTGACAGAAGCGCAGAAGCAGGAGGTCTTTCTGGAGCTGCTCAGCGCCGTGGAGCTGGGCGAATACAACACAACACGTTATCTGCCTGCCTACCTCGGCTCGATCTTCCTGACACTGCCTGCCGATTCTCATGCCGGCTATCTGGAGCGCTTCCGCTCCATGATCGACAGCAAGAATCCGCGCATTGTCATCAGTACCATTGCCACTCTCGGCATCATTCTGCAGCAGCTTCCGGCTCTTGCCGAAGAGCAGCCGGAGATGAAGGACGAATTTGACAGGACCATCCGGGCACTTGAAGGCATGCTGTTCTGCGGCATCGTGGACTACAGAAGAGAGGTCTCACAGGAGGCGTTCTATGTCATCGGCCATGATCTGTTCGGCTCGGCATCCCTTTCACAGGAAGTCAAAAAGCGCTTCTTCGCTGATATGGGACGGCGCATTCTGGCTCTTATGAACTGGCAGCATGTCGAACTGTTTTACTACAACGCAGCCGGTCTCAACCATATTTACCGTTTCCTGACAACATGCATGCTGCAGGAACAGACTGTCCCGGACTGCGGAGACTTCCGGAGAGCTGCCTTCTTCCCGGGTACCTTTGATCCCTTCTCCATGGGACACCGTGCCATTGTGAAAGAGATTGCCGCTCTCGGCTTTACTGTTTTCCTGGCTGTGGATGAATTCTCCTGGTCGAAGAGAACGCAGCCCTACAGAATCCGCCGGAAGATTGCCGCCATGTCAACGGCTGATCTGATGAACGTCTACCTGTTCCCGGCAGCGATCCCCGTAAATATCGCCAATCCGGAAGATATGAGAAGGCTCAGAAAGTTCTTCGGAGACCGCGAGGTCTATCTTGTTGCAGGAAGTGACGTGGTTGAGAATGCCTCTGCCTACCGGATGCCGCCGGAAGAGGGTTCCGTTCACAGCTTCCCGCACATTCTGTTTGCCCGCAATGAGGACGTATCTTCCGCAGAGCGTGCCTCCTCCGGACGCATTGATGCCGAAATCATCCGTCTGAAGCTGCCGACCTATTTCGAAACCATGAGCTCGACACGCATCCGTGAAAATGTCAGTGTCGGCAAGGATATCGGCAATCTGGTGGAGCGCCGCGTACAGAATTATATCTATGATCACAACCTGTATTCGATGGAGCCGATGTACAAAAAGGCGGCTCACTGCAGAGAGGTTGACTGCAGCGTAGAGACAGTAAGAGAGGAGAGCGGAAGACAGATCCGCTGCCTGAAACTCCATGAGAGTTCTCAGGAGGACTCCGCGTGCTGCGGTCATGTCACCTTCCACGGAACAGATGTGTCAGGCCTGTTCGCCGAGTGCGGAGATGTCGATTTGGCACAGCGTCTGCGCCGCTGCATGTCAGGCCGTATTGCGGTTCTGCATGAACTGGACGGCACGGAGGGACCGAGCTGGGACTTCCGCCTGACTGCCCTCAATGAGGCCATGGCTCTCTGCCAGGAGGAAGGTTTCTCCTATGCAGTCTGCTTTAACGGAGCGGCACTTTCCGAAGTTCTGACGCTCACAGGCTTCCGCAGCCTCGAATCCGATCCGGACTGCTTTATTGTGGATATGAGAAAGCCGCTTGTCCTGCTGAACGAGACACAGGATGCCATTCAGGAGCCTCTGTCTATGATCGGCTCGGTCCGCCGGGAAATCTGGCAGGCACACAAACGCTTCCTGAAAGCCGTTTCCGATCTTTATGCGGGCAGCCTCGTGCTTTCCTTTGACTCCGACATCCTGAACCACCGGATGATCCGCATGATTGCGGAGCACAACAGTTTCCCGGAAGTCCAGTACACCATCAAGAAGCTCGGAGAGAAGATGTGCGTCCCGTTCAGCAAGATTCTGAAAGGCGTGCTGATTCCGGAATGCGTCACAAAGGATCTGAATACCGAGAAACTCTATGACACGGATCTTCGCAGCTTTGAGATCTGCAGTTTCCCGAAGGATGCCGATCTGGACGTCCAGATCCGGACAATCCGGTCTTTCAGGAAGCCTGTCATCCTTGTCGATGACATTTACCATAAAGGAACCCGCATGAAGGTCATCGAGCCGTATCTGCAGGCCGAGAACATTCCGATCGACCGTCTGCAGGTCGGCGTGCTGTCAGGCCGCGGCCGTGATCTGGCAGGCCTTCAGAACAGGACCATTGATTCTGTTTACTTTGTACCGAATATGCGCTGCTGGATGATCGAATCCGAGATGTATCCGTTCATCGGCGGCGACGGAATCAGAAGGGACAGCGAGCCTGTGACTGAGCAGGCAAACCTGCTGCCGTCTATCAACCAGACGCTGCCGTACCAGATTCCGCCGTATCTGGAGGATGCCTCCATGGATGCCTTCTTCAGACTCTCGGAGGTCTGTATTGAAAATGCAGCCGCCATCTACAGGGTGCTGGAACTGGAATACCAGAAGCGCTTCGGAAGGAAGCTCACTGTGGAGCGCCTGAGTGAGGCGATTGCGGTGCCGCGTGTTCCGGACGGCGTAATTACCGATCCGGCATCGGTTAAGGAAGCACCTTCTGAGCTTTTAAGACGTGAACTTTCCCGTCTGATGCGTCTGCGCCATCTTCTGGATGTGCGGTTCCGATTCGATGAAAGGAGAGAAGAGAATCCATGAGCTGCTTTGAGCTCCGTCATTTATCTGTGAAAAATTCTGTCCCCGCAGGAGATATTCTTCCTGCCTCCTGTGCCTATAAGTGGCTTGCTGCTCAGGACGGGCGGAAGCTGCGTCTGCAGGCGGCAGGTCTCGGCGATGTCGGCCGCACTATGCTGATCGGTTTGCTGCTGGCCGGTATCGATGTGATCGAGAGCATCGGCATCTATGATTTAAGTCCTGCGGCGCTGCAGCGAATGGAGATTGAACTGAATCAGGTTGCCTGGCCGTGCAGGCCCGGCAGCGGTCCGCGTGTATACATTCTGAGAGAAGAGGAGCTTTTTCAGGATTGCGACGCCTTCTTTTTCTGTGCCACAAAGGCAATTCCGGAAGTCGGCAGCGGCGTGCAGGATGTCCGTATGGCACAGTATGAGGCTAATAAGGGGATTGTGGCTCTCTATGCCGCCAAGGCTTCTCAGAAGGCCTTCAGAGGGCTTTTCGGTGTTGTATCCGATCCGGTCGACCTGCTTTGCCAGGCGGCCTTCCTGACGGCCTGCAAAGACGCAGCCGAAAACGGCGGACGTGGCCTGCATCCGGAGCAGATTCAGGGTTTCGGACTGGGCGTAATGTTTGCCAGAGCTTCTTATTATGCGGCAAAGGATGCGGACGCTTATCCGTATTTCAAAGAAGAAGGACGTGCCTTCGGACCGCACGGAAAAGCACTGGTCGTTGCAGACAGTATCGATCCGGCACATTATGATCCGGAACGTTCAAGGGCACTGACGGAAAAAACGGTACAGGCAAATCTGGAGGTGCGCGCACTTGGCTTTAAGCCGTACATTGCGCCGGCGCTTTCATCGGCAGCCCTGACAATTCTGGCCGCACTTCGCGGTGAATGGAATGACAGCGCGCGTTACCTGAACGGTTTATGGTTCGGTGCAAGAAACCGGACACGTGCCGAAAGCGGCTGCACAGAATGGGAAGCTGACGGAAGAGAACTTCCGGAAGATCTGTATCGAAGACTTGAGAAGGCCTATCGTCATCTGGAATCCTTCCTGCCGGCAGCAGAACAGCATCGATCCTCTTAAAACAGCAGAAACATATGTTGTCGCATAATTTACATTATGCGACAACATATACCTGTGATAACAAAAATATACCAACATTGACAGCATCTGCATTTCACAGCCATACCACCACCAGAGATCATCATCTCCATATATATTCAGGGGAAGCCTCCTTACGGAAGCTTCCCCTGTTTTTACTGTAATTTGTATATTACAGTCTCACTTATTTCTAAATTCAATGCTGAAAATTATTAATGCTGATATAAATCAAAGCATCCTCAACGAAATCAAACTCATATGTTATGCCGTTCAACACTTCATATTCATAGATTTTTACTTCTGTACCTTTTGCTGTCTCGTTATTTTCTGTCGGAGTTCCAAAGGCTGCTTTGACTTCTTCAGCAGAGGATCCAAATGTGATGCCGTCTGCTACAATTAATTCCATGTTATCATAACTCGAAACAGAAATAGAGTTCAGTTTACATTCTCTGAAAGGAGCTTTCTCAGTGGAATAATTATATGCACCGATCTGTGCAAATCCGATTCCATTGTAGATTTCGTCAGTTTCTCCCCAGACTGTTCCTGCATAGAACTTGGATCCCCCGGATGATGCTGCCATAGAATAATCAGGATCTACGCTCTTCAGTACAAAACCGTTATTTAACAGTTCATCTACATTAGACTCCTGAGTATAAAGTTTTCCATCCAGAATGAACTCATCGTATCTCATGGAAGTGACTTCCGGGAGATTATCATCCGTTACTCCGGCTCTTTCACCAAATACAGTACCGTATTCTGACGGAATCAGGTCCGTCATGCTCAGGTGCTCAAGTGCAGCATCGTCAGCTTCACTTTCAAACCAGAATTCCCACTTCAGATGTTCACGAAAATCGTAGGCGATTACAATACTATTTCCGTCTCCCTGCTTCAGGTTAATCCACAGAACATCGCTGAGCATGGAGACCACATCACCATGAGTTAATTCTGACCAGGAAATTCCTCCTGCAACAGCCTCCGGAGTCTTGTCCATGTAAGCAGTATAACCTGTCAGCCAAAGTTCTCCGTCAATTTCCTCAGCATAAACTCCAAATGCTTTTCTTCCATCATCTGTATTATATTTTCCGGAAGATTTAATGTCTGAAATATTAAGCCCCTGTTTCCCTGCTTCAGCCACAGTCATCGGAAATTCATATGTTTTTTCATTTACAATCAACGAAAGATCATAAATATCAAATCCAAGATCCGCAACACCTTCCACAGTTGTTTCAAGCTCAGATTCAACTGTAGCAGCATCAGCAAAAGTCGAAGT
>JAUNAG010000148.1 GCA_030527685.1 Lachnospiraceae bacterium
TGGATGACAGCTTACGATAATGCTAAGATGATCTCAAGAAAAACACAGCGATTGTTCAGAATTCGGATTACACGAACATCGCAAAACCATGAAGCGTTCCTGCCCGTTAAAAACAGCAGCGCATTCCTATTCAGTATAACATTTCGGATGCGGATGCGGGACAGGAAAATGTGAAGAGGAGGAATTTCACATGAAGAAAAGACTGGTAAGTATGGCTCTGTGCGCAGCTATGACAGCATCTGTTTTCGCAACAGCTGCTTATGCAGCAGATTCCAAGGCTGAGGCTGCTGAAATTGATATGTCTCAGTTCGATGGCGACATCACCATCATCTGCCCGGTTAAGGCAGGCGGCGACACAGACCGCAACACCAGATATCTTGCAGAAGCTATGCAGAAGATCGTTGGTGTCAACGTTGTCGTAAAGAACGTCGACGGCGGCGCAACAGTCATGGGCATGCAGGAAGCTCTTGATGCAAAGCAGGACGGCAACACTCTGATTGTCAACGGAACAGATATGTTTGTACCGTACATGCAGGGCACTTCCGAAATCAACATCGACAGCTTCAAGACAGTCGGCATTCCGCTGATCGACAACACAACAGTTCTGGCAGTCAACAAGGCTTCCGGCTGGAACACACTGGAAGAGCTTCTTGAGGCTTCCAAGGCTGCTCCGGACAGCATCGAGTACGGCGGCAAGATCGGTGCTGCTAACCAGATCTGCGGCATCGCAATGAACAAGGAATGGGAAGCAGGCCTTCGTTTCGTAGACGTAGGAAATAACGCTGCAAAGATGACAGCTCTTCTCGGCGAGCAGACAGATGTCATCAACATCTCCTACTCTCTGGCAAATGACTACTTCACAACAGGCGAGTTCATTCCGCTGGTACTTCTTGGTACAGAGAAGAACGAACTCCTTCCGCTGGATGTTCCGGTTGCTTCCGACCTCGGTCTGACAAACGTTGACTTCAGCAAGTTCTTCTGGGTAGGTACAGGCCCGGATGTCCCGGATGAGAAGGTTGCTGCTCTGACAGCAGTTCTGCAGAAGGTTACTGAGGATCCGGAATTCGTAGCAAGCGTTGAGGCTAACTTCCTGACAGTTAACTTCATGGGCGGCGAAGATGCTCAGGCTTATGCAAACAAGATGTACGAAGAAACACTTCTTCCGTACAAGGATGAGTTCCTTGCTCAGCAGTAAATAGAATAACCCTGAACAGGGGAAGGGGCATTCCCCTTCCCCTGTTCTTATATACAGATGACAAATGCAGCGAAATTTCTTTTTGCAGAGGTGTGAGATGACAAAAAAGAATGATATTATTTCCGGCATTGTCGTGGCTGTCTTCGGAATTGCCTTTTATGCAGGTTCCAATCTGATTCAGCCGACGACCTCGGATGTGCTGGGTTCCCGTTTTTTCCCGCGTGTTGCGGCTGTGATGCTGATTGTTCTCGGTCTGCTTCAGGCAGTGATTGCAATGCGCAGTGAAAAGAATGCACAGAAGGAAGGCGCCTCTGGAGAAAGCACAAAGAGCCCGATTATGAACCTTCCGCTGGCCATTACGATTGTGGCATTATTTGCCTACTATGTGCTGATCCGTCAGATCGGCTTCACCATTACTTCTATTCTGTACCTTCTGGTCATGGGCTGGACGCTGATGAACGATACCGACAGAAAGAATAAGAAGATGGTAGCGATTGTCGTCATCGTATCGATTATCTTCCCGATCTTCATCAATACGATTTTCTATCAGGTGTTCCGCATCGCACTTCCGGCGGGCGCACTTCTCGGATAAGGGGGATCAGACATGCAGTTATTACAGGGCTTTTTAACGATTTTTAATCTGGAAACTCTGCTCCTGATGATCGGCGGTGTATTCGGCGGTCTGGTTGTCGGAGCACTTCCGGGACTTTCCGCTTTCACCGCACTGGCCATCATGCTTCCGTTCACCTTCGGTATGGATGCAATCAACGGCTTATGCTTCCTGGTTGCCGTCTATGTCGGCGGGTGCTCCGGCGGTCTGATTTCCGCAATCCTTCTCGGTATTCCGGGAACACCGTCCTCAATCGCAACCTGCTTTGACGGCTATCCGATGGCAAAGAGCGGAAGAGCAAAAACCGCACTCAGTGCCGGTATCATCTCTTCCTTCATCGGCGGTATCTTCGGTGCTGTTGTTCTTGCGTTCCTCGGACCGCAGATCGCGAAGGTTGCCTTAAAGCTGAGCTCTTATGACTACTTCGGTATCATCCTGTTCGCACTGACAACTGTTTCCGCACTGTCAGGCGAGAACATGATCAAGGGTCTGATTGCCTGCTTCCTCGGCATCTGCCTCTCCATGGTCGGTACAGATGGCCTGAGCTCTGTTTACCGCTATACCTTCGGTGTAACAAAGCTTGCGAACGGCTTCAACCTTGTTCCGGTTCTGATCGGTCTTTTCGCTGTCTCCCAGATCATGAGTAATGCAAAAGACAAGGCCAATGCGAAAGCACTGGATTTCTCCGGTACAAACAGAACATCCGGTGAGAGATTTACCTTTGTTGATTATTTCAAGCGCATCAAGATGATCATTCCGGTTTCGATCATGGGTCTTCTGATCGGTGTCCTTCCGGGCCTCGGCGGAAACATCAGCAACCTGATGGCATATTCCTATGCAAAGAAGACTTCCAAGCATCCGGACGAATTCGGAAAGGGCTGCGTAGACGGTATCGTTGCTTCCGAAACGGCCAACAACGCAACAGTCGGCGGCGCTATCATCATCCTGCTGACACTTGGTATTCCGGGCGATAATGCAACCTCTATTCTTCTGGCAGGCTTCCAGATGAACGACATTGCACCGGGCCCGCTTCTGTTCAAGACACAGGCACAGCTGGTTTACGCTATTCTGGCTGCATTTATCCTTGCCAATGTCCTGTTCTTCCTGATGGAGTATTTCGGACTGTCCATCTTCACAAAGATGCTGTCCATTCCGTCCATGCTCCTGCTTCCGATCGTCATTGTCTGCTGCTTCGTCGGTTCCTACTGCGCGAACAACAACATTCTCGACATCTTGATCATGGTCATCTTCGGTATGGTCGGCTATATTCTGAAACAGCATAAGTATCCGATGGCACCGATGGTCGTCGGCTTCATCCTGGCACCGATGCTGGAGCTCTATCTCCGCCGCTCCCTGATGAAGACAAACGGCGCATGGCTGCCGATTATGACATCTCCGGTCGCTGCAATCTGCATCATCGCCACAGTTGTGACAATCGCATACACAGCCATTTCAAGAGTAAAAGCTTCCAAGGCTAAGGCTCAGGCATAAGAAAACAGTTCCGCTTTTGCGGACAGAACCATAAAAAAGCAGTTTTGATTCCGATACGGGTTAAAACTGCTTTTTGTTATAAAAGTCCCGCGGTGCGGCCATGGCGGAGTCATGCGAAGCATGAACGGAGACATGGACATAGCGCGGGCTAACCTGTATGAGCAAAAAAGCCATGGAACGGATGTGACAGGGCGATTTGCGAATGCAGGTGGCGATTGCGGGAGTGCGAAGCACGTAGCAATCGACTTTTATGGGAAGTGAAATTCGCGGTGCGGCCATGGCGGAGTCATGCGAAGCATGAACGGAGACATGGACATAGCGCGGGCTAACCTGCATGAGCAAACAGTCATGGAGCGAAGATTTTCTGATAGGAGAGGAGAACCCCTATGACATACGAAGAAAAGATGGAATATTATGCCTCCATTATGAAAGAACTGGAGCATTTTGATACACCGACTGTCACCAATGCAGTGGCAACGTACCCGGCACTTTCCGACTGCCTCGGTCTCTATGAGCCGCATAAGACCAACTGGTATACAGATGAGAGAGTAAAGTGCCTCTATCCGGATCTTAAGCCGCGCTGCGGTTTCGCCGTGACCTGTGTCTACGGTATGCCGAGTGTGGACTTCAACAGACGTTCCTTCGGCGACATTCTGGCAGCGATCGGAGAATCTCCGAAGCCGGTTATTCTGGCCATGAAGTCGAATCTTCCGGAAGAGTACAGAAGAAAGAACGCACTGATCGGGGGAAATATGCTGACCGCCTTTAAGCAGGTGGGTGTTATCGGCGTAGTGGCGGACGGACCGGCACGTGATCTGGAGGAGATGCGTCCTCTGGAGGTGCAGTGTGAATTTACGGGACTGACGGCAGGCCACGGCTTCATGCCGGTGGAGGCAGTCAATGTTCCGGTTACTATCTGCTCTATGGATGTTGCTCCGGGAGAGGTCATCCATATGGATCAGAACGGTTCCGTCAAGTTCCCGGCAAAGTATCTGCCGTCCGTGCTGGAATTCTGCAAGCAGATTGAGGCAAAGGATCTGAAGAGACAGGCAAAGATGAAGGAAAGCACAGATCCGGAAGAAATCGCAAAGATTATGAAGGGCATCTACGAATAAGGAGAGCATCATGAGAGTTTCCTTTGAAGAGCTGAAAACAGCAATTAAAAATGTTCTGATCCGTTACGGTGTCAGTGAAGAAAAAGCAGACGTTCTCGCGCAGATTCATACAGAGACAACCTATGACGGCATCTATTCTCACGGTTCCGGTCGTGTTGCCAGATTCGTGGAATATCTGACAAAGGGCTGGGTTGATCCGAATGCGGAGCCGACAGTGGAGAAGGAGATGGGAGCAATCCGTGTCCTGAACGGCAATATGGGCCCCGGTGTTCTGAATGCACTTTACGGAGTCGAAGAGGCGATGAAGCTGGCTGATGAGTATGGCATCGGTCTGGTTGGCTTAAAGAATACGACACACTGGATGCGCGGCGGCACATACGGCAAGATCGCAGCAGAAAAGGGCTATGTCGCCATCATGTGGACCAACACGGAATCCGTGATGCCGCCGTGGGGAGGAAAGAATCCGAAGCTTGGCAACAACCCGATTGTATTTGCCGCTCCGAAGGGCGACGGAGAAGAGATTTTTCTGTTGGATATGGCGGTTGCCCAGTATTCCTACGGAAAACTCAGCACCTTAAAGCTTGCAGGAAAGAAGCTTCCGTTTGCGGGCGGCTATGATGAGGAAGGAAATCTGACAGACGATCCTGCAGCCATCGAGAAGACAAGACGGATGCTGCCGATCGGTTACTGGAAGGGATCCGGCCTGGCTTTCATGCTCGATATTCTGGCTGTCATGCTGACAGACGGCATCGGAGCAGGGGATCTGGATGTGAAAGGCAAGGGAAGCTGCGGAGGCTGCTCACAGGTGATGATCGTGATTGATCCCTCCAGGATGATCGACGGAAACCGCCTTCGCATTGAAGTTGAAAAGGCAATTGCGCATATTCAGGAAGCAGAACGTGTTGATGAGAGAAGCTCGATTCATGCACCGGGAGACGGTATGAAGAGATATCATGAGGAGCACGACCGCGAAGGAATCTTTGTCGATGACAGAGTCTGGGAACAGATTAACTCCTTATAAGACTTTCATGCACATTTTGATCAGTACGAAAAATAAGGATATGAATAACGGGGCGGATGGCTGCAGAGCTGTCCGCCCCGTTTGGCTGTTTTTCCGAGATTGTCCGGTACCGGATTTCCAGTATAATGAAGATAAGAAAGAAACGCCGATTGTAAAATGAAGTTGCACACTTAATACAAAAAATGATCCACAGGT
>JAUNAG010000149.1 GCA_030527685.1 Lachnospiraceae bacterium
GTTCTTGTTCGCACCGACAGTACCGTCAGCACCGATACCCCAGAACTTGCAGTTGATTGTGCCTTCCGGTGTAGCAACGATCGGAGCGCCAACCTTCAGGGACAGATGTGTAACATCATCTTCGATACCAACTGTGAAGATCTTCTTGTCAGCGTTCTCAAAGATAGCCTTGATCTGTGCCGGGGAAGTATCCTTGGAACCCAGACCGTAACGGCCGCCGTTGATTGTAACGCCGTCGAACTTTGTGCCGCGAAGAGCTGCAACAACGTCAAGGTAAAGCGGTTCGCCTTCAGCGCCCGGCTCCTTTGTTCTGTCGATAACGTTGATAACCTTAACAGTCTCCGGGATAGCATCGATAAGAGCCTTAGCGGAGAACGGACGATACAGGCGGACCTTTACGACACCGACCTTAGCGTTTTCCTTCTCAACAAGGTAATCGATTGTCTCTTCGATTGTATCGTTAACAGAGCCCATAGCGATGATAACGGATTCAGCATCCGGAGCACCGTAGTAGTTGAACAGCTTGTAGTCTGTTCCGAGCTTCTCGTTAACCTTGTCCATGTATTCCTGGACAATTGCCGGCATAGCATCATAGCTGGAGTTGCATGCTTCACGAGCCTGGAAGAAGATATCCGGGTTCTGAGCAGATCCTCTTTCAACCGGGTGATTCGGATTCAGAGCGTGATCACGGAATCTCTGGATAGCATCAAAATCTGTCATATCTGCCAGATCTGCATAATCCCATGTCTCAATCTTCTGAATTTCGTGAGATGTACGGAAGCCGTCGAAGAAGTTGATGAACGGAAGGCTTCCCTTCAGTGCTGCAAGATGAGCGACCGGAGTAAGGTCCATAACTTCCTGTACGGAAGATTCGCAGAGCATGCAGGCACCGGTCTGACGACATGCGTATACGTCAGAGTGATCGCCGAAGATTGACAGAGCATGGCTTGCAAGTGCACGAGCAGAAACATGGAAGACGCCCGGAAGCTGCTCGCCGGCAACCTTATACAGGTTCGGGATCATCAGAAGAAGACCCTGAGAAGCTGTGAATGTTGTTGTCAGAGCGCCTGCTGCAAGAGAGCCGTGGAAAGCACCTGCTGCACCTGCCTCGGACTGCATCTCAGTAACCTGAACTTCCTGACCGAAGATGTTCTTACGACCAGCGGTAGCCCACTCATCGACGTGCTCCGGCATAACGGATGACGGCGTGATCGGGTAGATGGTAGCAACTTCTGTAAACGCATACGATGCGTGAGCAGCTGCCTCGTTTCCATCCATGGTTAACATTTTTCTTTTCGCCATGTGTGAAAAACCTCCTTATATTAATGAACTGTAGTAACCAGTTTTGATACCTCGGGCCCTTGTGCGAAACGCACACAAAAAGCACCGGATATGTGCTTAAATCCTTCGGAAATTATAACACTCAGAAACTGGTTCTGTCCATGCAACCAGCGATTGTTTTAAGAAAGAAACACCGGCCGCTTGTCTTTTGGAAAATTGTCACGGTATAATGTGTGATACAGGCTTGCTGCACTGTGAACGCCAAAAGTGTGGAGCAGTGCACAGCATCCCTCTTATTATCAAAATTGTTTCAGGCGTCCTGCCCATATTAATGAAGGAACTTTTATACTATGCTGAACACCATCACCTCTCCGCTGCATTCCGGGCGGAGAACTCTTTACACTGTTATTTCCGGCATTCTGTTTTTTGCAGTGCTTCTTGCATTCCGGAATGTCGCCTTCTTCTCCTCGGATGAGGGAGAGCTTTTCTACAAGGGCTTTGCCATGGCAAACGGCAGACTGCTGTACCGCGATCTTGTATCGCAGCACATGCCCTTCCCCTATTATCTGGCCGCCCTCTTTGCCTCCTTCGGCGTTCACACTGCAGCAGGTTTCCGCTTATGCTTCTATGCGGTTCTTGCTCTGCTCTGGGCCGTCATGTTCTTCCGCTATGCAGCAGCCTTCTCACCGCTGACAGCTGTTCTCTATCCGCTTCTTTACTGCGGTCTGATCTCGACTATCGAGAACGGCAATACCATACTTGCGGACCAGTTCCAGGCTGTCGGATGTGCCATCCTGCTTTTTGAACTGCTGCTTTTCTTCCGAACGAGAAAAGTAACTCCGGCATCCTGTGTTTATCTCAGTCTCGGCATCTACATCTCTCTGATGTCCGGCTTTTCTTCTTCCTTTATGATCTTTGCGGCCGGTGTCACCGTCCTTCTGATCGAGATCACGGATGCACACAGAAATCACATGGGTATTTCTTCCTTTATAATGGCTTTTCTGAAGAAATATCTGCTGCTTGCTGTCATCGTCGCGGCTCCTCTTGTGCTCACACTTCTGTATCTGAAGTCACAGGGCCTGCTTGCTTATCTGTATCAGTATGCCTTCCGTTTCAATACGGAAGTTTATTCAAAGTACTATCCGAACGGCTACGGCTCCAGCTTCTTTGCAGGTCTTTTTGCAGGCGTAAACCCCATTGCAAATGCTGTTTCTTTCGGAGGCTTCAGCTCACAGGCCATCCTTCGCATTGTCTCCGTCGGTTTTGCAGGATGCCTTCTCTTTGACGAGTTCGGAAGATCTGCTTCCTGCAAGAATACTGTTTTTTGCGAAGATGCAGTTTCTTCCGAAGATACGGTTTCTTCCGGAAACGCTGCCGTCTCCGGTACACTCGGCGGCCTTCCTGCCGCTGCCGGTCTGCTGCTTTTTATCATTGCTTCCGCCACACGCGGAGGCTTTGAATTCCACGGCATCCCCTTCCTTGCAGTCCTTGCCGTCTCGGGAAGCATGGTGATCACAAAGCACCTTCCGGACCTTCGAAACTGGTGCGGCGGAAAGACACTCCGCAGGCTTGCTCTCGTGCTCGCCGTGTGTGCGTTTTTCTCCTCTTACCTGCGCCTGTTTCCGAACATTTTCATCAGATCAACGACGCAGTACATCCGCACGGATTCGGATGCCTATGCACTTGATCTGCTGACTGATCCTCTGGAAGAGATCGGCTTCACGAGCTACGATCACGAACTGCTGCTGCAGGCAGGCGTTCTGACAGCAACCAGTTTCACCGGCTCCACACCCTGGTTCTGGGAGTGGGGACGCGACCGGTGCCTGACCGAACTCAACGAAAAGATGCCCCGCGTCTATGTGTACGATTCATCTCTTAATGTCTGGAACTACAAGGTTTCCGTCTATGCTCCTGAGATTGCTCAGTTCCTCGCGGAACATTATGTAAACCTCAAAGAGTTTGGCCATTCCATCATCTACGTCCGTAAGGATTACTATGCAGATGCCTGTGCGATTCTGGATGATGCCTCCTTCTTCCGGGCTGAGGCAGACGGCGATGCTGCTCTTCCGGAAGTGAAAAACGGCGGCAGCTTCTCCGAAGCCTTCACCGTTCCTGCTGACACAGAAATTGCAGGTGTCACCCTCCTGCTTCATATCGTAGACAGTGCAGATGAGACTGCCGTTCTCACACTTACACTGGAGGATCAGACAGAAGGAACCTCCGTCATTCTCGGAGAAATTTCCCTCTCCGACTGGCAGAGCGGTGCGGCAAAATCCATTTCCTTTGACAGAACGGCCTTAACTGCCGGACACAGCTGCAGACTGACCTTCTCGGTGAAGGGCAGTGATGCACTTCGCGTCATCCCCGCAAAGGGAGCAGCCACAGCCGGCGAAAATTTCAAAGCCTTCATCGGAGATGAACAGGCTGCCGGCAATCTTGCGCTGACGATCAGCAAGGCAAGAGACCGCGTCATACTGCTGGCAGAAAACTCCTGATACAGAGAAACTTCAAAAAATCATTACTTCTGCTATTCAAAAAGCCTCAAAAAGCAGCCTGGGAACAATGTCCCGGCTGCTTTTTATATTCCCGGAGATATTAGATTCAAAGACATGAATTTTATTATCTCCCCAATTTTACTTTATATTCAGTCCTCAAACTTTATCTGAATAAGCGGTCGCACTCCTCCTTTCTGGTGATCGCCAATGCGGCCATCCGAATTGTCTTTCAGCGGCGCCCAGGAATAGGATCCCTTTTCTGATCGCAGCCACCATCCTTCAACAGCTTTTCCAGCCCTTGCCTTCGCATAGGGTGTTAACTCCGCACGCCACCAATCATCATACCAGTCCGGACTATTGTAATCTTCATGGGAAAGCAAAAACACATAATCATCTGTTGTCACATTTGTTGTCACCTTGGACTTAATAATGATTTTTTTCTCTTCCTCTGAAAAAGCGTTTCTGTAAAATGCTCCGTTTAACCAATTTCTAAGACTGCTGTTTGACCACCCGATATAGGGACTACTTTCATCATAGTATCGCACATCCAGACAATATTTACTGATCAGATAAATGTTCTTTCCTGACTCTTCCCAAATCAGCCATTCAATAGGCTCTTTCCCGCTGGATGAGCGGCCGTCCTGCTCAAATGCTCCCAGATAAATCGCCCCATCCAGATGGTGTGTCAGCTGAATTCTCAGTGCCTGCAGTTTTGCATCCTTATACTGCGAAATCGCATTATATTCGGCTGCAGCGGCGTCATACTTTCTGTCCGACTCCAATTGTCCCGCATACCGGTACAGGCATCTGTTTGCAGCTTCCTCTGCTCCGGTATATATTCCTGCAAGTTCATAAGCCGCAGCGGCTTCCTTATATTTTTCTTCCTCTTCGAGGCTCTTTCCTTCTTCATACCTCGTTTTTCTGGCATCCTGATAATAGCCGAGAGCCCTGAAAGCGTCCACTGCTTCGTCATACTCTCCTGCTTCCCGCAGGGCGTCTGCAGCTTGATATTTTGTTGCATCAATCTGCTCCGCTGCATCCTCATAGTCGCCGAGAGCCCTGAAAGCGTCGACCGCATCATCATACTCTCCCGCGTCCCTCAGTGCTTCCGCAGCTTTATATTTCGTTGCCTTGACCTGCTTCGCTGCATCCTCATAGTCGCCAAGCGCTTCAAAAGCGGCCACCGCATCGTCATACTCTCCCGCGTCCCTCAGCGCTTCCGCAGCCTTATATTTTGCTTCCTTGACCTGCTTCGCTGCATCCTCATAGTCACCAAGTGCCTCAAAAGCAGTCACCGCATCGTCATATTCTTCCGCAGCCAGTAAGGCTTCCGCAGCCTTATATTTTGTTACCTTGACCTGCTCTGCTGCGTCCTCATAGTCACCAAGTGCCTCAAAAGCAGTCACCGCATCGTCATATTCTTCCGCAGCCAGTAAGGCTTCCGCAGCTTTGTATCTTGTTACCTTAACCTGCTCTTCCGCATCCTTATAGCTGCCCAGCGCAGCAAATGCCTTCTCCGCCTCTTCATAGCTGCCGGCTTCCTGCAGCGCCGCTGCATTTTTATATTTCTGTTCCGGGATAATAATTCTGGAAGCGACCAGGAAAATCACACACGCAGCTGCTGCCAGCAAAAACAGGACAGCTGCTTTCCTGCTGCCCTTTGACTTCCTGACAGTCTGATCTCTGTTCCCTTGCGCCTCAAAGATCTCTTCATTTACGCTTTGATTTTCGGTTTTCCGATAAGTCTCTGCCTCATTCGGGTTCTCTGTTCGGCGTTCTTCTTTCTTTTCCTGTTTTATCTTTTCCATGGGTGATAATCTACGGAC
>JAUNAG010000028.1 GCA_030527685.1 Lachnospiraceae bacterium
TTGAACCTAAGATCATGAATCATAACTATCTTATGATCTTCAGCATCATTAATAATGCTGATCTTGTGATTAGCATTTATATTATTCTGCGATATTTCCATCTTAACTCTATAATTTAAAAGTCTCGAAATATATTCTGGAGGTTTTCTTCTTCCTGACTCCCAATCTTCTATAGTTCGAAGTGGAATCCCATATTTCTCTGAGAAAAGCTTTCTGGATAAACCGGTTTCAGCTCTTAGAGCTCTAATAATCTCTGATGTTCCCATATTTCTTCCTCGCACCGATTTTTGTTCATCATAACACAGCTCCCTGTGTACGGCAATGCGTGGTTCTATTATAAAAAACAAGCCGTCAGGTCAATGTCATTGCTCCAAAATGACATCAGCCTGACGGCTTGTTTTGTATCACTGTATTCTCATTTACTTCTGAGCATCCACATATGCGGACGCATTCTGTCCTGCAATGCGGCCGAAAACAACAATGTCAGCCACAGCATTTCCGCCGATGCGGTTTCCGCCGTGTACGCCGCCTGTTACCTCGCCTGCCGCAAAAAGACCTGCGATTGCATTTCCCTCTTCAGTCAGAACTTCTGTATCTGTATCGATTCTGACGCCGCCCATCGTGTGATGGATGCCCGGCGCAATTCTGATCGCATAATACGGAGCACTGGAAAGATCGTGATCCATACCTGTATCTCTGCCGAATTCCTCATCTTTCTGCTCTGCGACTGCTTTGTTCCAGTTGTCCATTGTCTCCTGCAGAACTGCTGCATCCATTCCCAGCTGCTCTGCCAGTTCGCTCACATCCTTCGCCTCAGTCACAATACCGGCATCAGCATATTTTTCGATAGCCTTCAGGTTATCGCGCAGTCTCTGATCAAAGATAATGTAGGCATAGGCGCCGTCCTGTTCCAGCTCTGCTGCGGAAACAACGTCTCTTGTCTCCATCTCATTGACGAAGCGTCTGCCGGACTGATTCACCAGAATGGCTCCGTCTCCTCTGACGCTCTCTGTAACCATGATGCTGGTATTCTGCTCAACAGTCGGATGCAGCTGAATCTCCTTCATATCTACAAGAGCTGCGCCTGCGGCCTCTGCCATGACAACACCGTCGCCTGTTGCACCCGGTGCATTGGTCGTGACTGTTCCCTTCAGATCCGGGCGGTAAGACGTATACATGTCTTCATTTGCACCGAAACCGCCTGTTGCCAGAATGACCGCCTTTGCATGAATCGTATAATCCGTGGTCGCGGATTCTGCTTTGACACCTGCTGCTCTTCCGTTCTCCAGAATCAGCTCTGTTGCCTTTGTCTCCAGAAGCAGGCTGACACCCTGGTTTTCCAGTTCTTTCTTAAATGCTTCCACCAGATATGTACCGACACCTGATCCGTCTTCCGGTGCGTGGATACGGGCGTTCGTTGCACCGCCGGAGAAAGATACCTTCGGAAGCGGTGCTCCGATCGAATCAAGCCAGTCGATTGCATCAGCGGAATTCTCTGCCAGTGTCGTGACCAGCTCACGGTTGTTGATCTGATGACCACCTTCCATCGTGTCTTCGACAAACTGCTCCACTGTATCTTCGATATTCTGTTCTTTCTGATAATGTGTCTCTGCCGCGTTCATGCCGCCGGTTGCCTTGGTTGTGTTGCCTCCGACATACGGCATCTTCTCCAGCACAAGCACATCCTTACCGGCCTGTTTTGCCGTAATGGCTGCTGTCATACCGGCGCCGCCTGCACCGATGACAACAATATCCACATCAAGAGTCTCTTCTGTCTTCTCTGCCGTCTGTTCTGCCAAAGACGCAGCAGACTCAGCGGAAACTTCCATCTCCACACCTGCTTCAGCAAGTGCAGAGGCAACAGCCAGCTTAATGGCATTACTGGAAATGGTCGCGCCGGACATCCCGTCGACTTCAACCGACTGTGCCGCAAGCATCTTTTCGGGAAGTTCTGCCACGGCAACAGCACCGAGCTCCGGTGTCTCACTGTCACCTGTCACCTTCACATCCGTCATGACACCGTTCTCAATCGTGACCTCTGCAATAATGTCGCCGCCGAAACCCTGTGTTGTACTTGTATAGGTTCCGTCCGCTGCCTCAGCCAGCGTGCCGCCTGCCGGCTGCGCTCCGGACGAAGCAAAGGCCTGCATACCCGGAATGGCTGCAAGCATCACAGCTGCTGCGGCAAACAGTGCTGTACAGTTCTTTCTCTTTGATCGTTTCATCCTGGTCCTCCGCTTCAGACACCGGCAGCATCTTATACAGCACTTCCGGTGATTAGCATGAATATCTTGTTGTTAGCCGGGATTAACCGGCAAACTAAGATCATTCTACCGCAGGTAAATCATTTTTAACAGCCCTGATTTACGATTTCGATCTTCTTTCTGAAAGACTGCAGACGCTCCTCACGGAGTACTCCTGCATCAGAGATCCGGCATCGTCTCCCACAACGCAAAAAAAGCTCCGTACAGAAACTGTACGGAGCTTTCAGCTGGGCTAGGAGGATTCGAACCTTCAAATGACGGAGTCAGAGTCCGTTGCCTTACCATTTGGCGATAGCCCAAGATTTGCAACAAAACGAAGTATATACTAAGTCCCCCCTGTTTGCAAGCCCTTTTTTCAATTTTTTCAAAAAATCCTGCAAAAAAAATTTTGCGATGTCGTTTTTTCCTCTCTTTTACACTTCCGGGACACCTCCGTTCTTAGATAAGCATTCTTTTTTCGACAATCTTTTCCGAATGTTTGACAAACTTATCTCAATTGTTTATGGTGGACTTACCATTTACAATACAATTCATTTCATCTTTTGGAGGTTTTTATGAGAGCATCTAACCTGACTCTTATGACCGATCTCTACGAGCTGACCATGATGCAGGGCTACTTCAAAAACCCTACCGATCAGATCGTGGTCTTTGATGCATTTTACCGCACCAATCCCTATGACGGCGGCTACGCTGTCAGCTGCGGCCTTTCTCAGGTCATTGAGTACATCAAGGGGCTGCATTTTTCATATGAAGATATTGAATATCTCCGCTCACTTGGCATCTTCGAGGAAGCCTTCCTTGAATATCTGGCCGGCTTCCACTTCACGGGCAGCATCTGGGCTGTTCCGGAAGGAACTGTCATGTTCCCGCGCGAGCCGATGCTGAAGGTTGCCGCTCCGATTATGGAAGCGCAGCTGATCGAGCCTGCTATCCTGAACATGCTGAATCATCAGTCCATGATCGCAACCAAGGCTGCACGCGTCTGCATGGCCGCTGACGGTGACGGTGTCATGGAATTCGGTCTGCGCCGTGCGCAGGGCCCGGACGCCGGCATCTACGGCGCCAGAGCAGCTGTCATCGGCGGCTGTGTCGGCACTTCCAACGTCATCACAGGCCAGATGTTCGATGTTCCTGTTCTCGGCACCCATGCCCACAGCTGGATCATGAGCTTCCCGAGCGAATACGAGGCGTTCAAGGCCTATGCAAAGCAGTATCCGAACAACTGCACGCTTCTGGTAGATACCTATGACGTTCTGGATTCCGGTGTCCCCAATGCGATCCGTGTCTTTAAGGAAATGCGTGAGGCCGGCATTCCGCTGACGAAATACGGCATCCGTATTGACTCCGGCGACCTTGCTTATCTCTCCAAGCGCGCCTACAAGATGCTTGCCGAGGCAGGCTTCGAGGATGCCATCATCTGCGCCTCCTCCGATCTGGACGAGTACCTGATTATGTCTCTGAAGGCACAGGGCGCGAAGATCAACCAGTGGGGCGTCGGCACTGCTCTGATCACCTCCAAGGGCTGGTCCGCCTTCGGCGGTGTCTACAAGCTTGCCGCCATCAAGAACAAGGGTGACAAGGAATTCACACCGAAGATCAAGCTCTCCGAGAACTCCGAGAAGATCACCAATCCGGGTGACAAGAAGATCTACCGCATCTATGACCGTGAATCCGGCAAGATCCGTGCCGATCTGATCTGCCTGCAGGAAGAAACCTTCTCCGAGGATGAGGACATCCTGCTCTTTGATCCGATTGAGACCTGGAAGAAGACAAAACTGAAGGCCGGCACCTTCACACTGCGTGAAGTTCTGGTTCCGGTTTTCGAAAACGGCACCTGTGTCTACAACGACACGGCTTCCACCATGGAACTTCGCAGCCGCTGCATGCGTGAAATCGACACCCTGTGGGACGAGACAAAACGTTTCGAGAATCCTCATCAGGTGTACCGCATCAAGGCCGCTCTTCTTGAGGAATTATCATAAAGATAGAAAAAATGCCCGCCGGCATCGTGCCGGCGGGCATCTGTATTTCCCGTCATGCCATCAGTTCGGCAAGATCGAACACCAGAATCCGGTCAATCACCAGGGCCGGCTGTGCCCGATAGGCGTAGGCCTCTGATTCAAAGAGGCAGTAGACCTCTCCGTCCGCCACGCAGATCTGTTCCAGCTTCTGCGGAAGCCGCAGGATCACATCCGCCTCACTGTCCATAAAGCTCGTCTTATTCTCTTCAAAGGAATGAATCTGCAGAACCGAATCATAAGGTCCGCAGGATTTGCTCAGAAAGAGCTTATCACCCTCCTTTGCCACTCCCTGAATCAGTCCCGAAGTCGAAACCGTCAGATCTGTCGCCACATATTCATGGTAGGCATTGTAGTTTGCGGAGATCTGCGACCGCAGTGCCCCGTTCTCCGCCAGATAAAACCACTCCAGCATCGACTCCTTGCCCGTAAGAAACAGTCCGATCAGAAGTGCATCGTCCGCATAGCACAGGTAGGAATTCCGTACAATAGTCGAGAGCGTGTAGTTATAAACAGACCGCAGAGGCTTCCCCGCGCTGATATCGTAATCCAGAATTGAATCCAGTGTATAGCACACAGCCTTGGCGGCCTCGTTTGAGGATCCGGAAACCCAGACATTTCTATGCCTGCTGTCATAGGCAAGTCCTCCGACATGGGCCTTACCGGCCAGCGCAATGGTCTTGATGTAGGCTCCTGTCACGCGGTCCAGCAGATACAGGACAGAATTGTGCCTGTGTGTATAACAATAGGCCGAAATCAGAATGTAGTCCTCTGTCACACACATTCCCTGCGGCGTCATCGACGTGCACATGGAAACAGCACGAAATTCTCCGGCCAGACTTTCTGTCGCCTGCATTCCGGGCACCACATAGCTTCTCTTCATCTTTTTTGCAATCTGCGGAAAGAACAGAGACAGCTTTCTCTTCATCTGTTTCTCGCTTGCGTACACAACTGCCTGTTCATTTGTCGTCTGTCTGACCGTAGACGGCTCTCTCTTCCCTCTGAGATAGAAGGCATAGGCAAGATAAAACAGAAGCACAGCGGCAAGCAGACACAGCAGCAGGTGTACCAGAAGAGTGCGCCGCTTCATCAGCCGCACCTCCGTCTGTTCTTTTGTGTGTCCTGCCTGTCTTCTTCTCTTCGTCCTGATCTCGACGCTGGAGAAGCCGTACGGCTCAGCCACTCTGTAAAATTCTCCGCTTTCCTGTCTTCTTCGCATCTTTCCTTCATAATCCCGGCATAACGCCGCTCATACTCTTTTTGTAAAGGAGGTTTTGATGGATCCTCTTCTTTCCGCTCTTCAGTCCCGCTTCGGCCTTCCGTCCTTTCGACCCGGTCAGCATGAACTGATCTCGTCCATTCTCGCAGGCCGCGATGTGCTCGGCGTTCTGCCGACCGGCACCGGCAAATCCCTCTGCTACCAGCTCCCCGCCTGTCTTCTTCCCGGCCTCACCCTTGTCATCTCGCCGCTTATTGCGCTGATGAAGGATCAGGTTTCCTCCTGTATCCGGCGGGGCCTTCCGGCCGCTGCCCTGTACGCCTCTCAGCCATTTGCGGAGCAGAAACAGATCCTGCGGGAAGCCGCCGCTCTCCGCATCCGCCTTCTGTACGTCTCACCCGAGCGGCTGCAGTCTGCAGGCTTCCGTCAGGCTCTCTCCGCCCTGCCTGTCTCCCTGCTTGCCATCGATGAGGCTCACTGCATCTCTGCATGGGGACATGACTTCCGGCCTGCCTATCTGGAGATTCCGGACTTCACGGCTCTTCTCCGCAAGCGTCCGGTCATCGCTGCATTTACCGCCACTGCCTCTCCCGAAGTCCGGAGAGATATCCTGCAGCATACGGGCCTGCAGCACCCTTTCTGTCTGACAACCGGCTTTGACCGCCGGAATCTGTTCTATGAAGTGCGTCATGTCCGCGATAAGCGAACCTCACTTCTGTCTCTGCTGAAGCAGTATGCAGGCTATACCGGCATTGTTTACTGCCTCACACGCAGAACAGTCGATGCCGTCACCCGTTTTCTGAACGGTAAGCATCTCTCAGCCGTTCCCTATCACGCCGGGATGACCGATGAGGCTCGCGCAAAGGCGCAGGATGCCTGGTTATCCGGCAGCGTTCCCGTCATCGTTGCCACCAATGCCTTCGGCATGGGCATCGACAAGCCAGATGTCCGCTATGTCATTCACTATAACATGCCCGCTTCCCCCGAAGCCTACTACCAGGAGGCAGGACGTGCCGGGCGGGACGGACTTCCCTCCGACTGTATTCTGCTCTATTCGCCCCGCGATGTCACGATCTGCCGTTTTTTTATCGCCGGCGCACATGCCCCTGCTCTTAAGGAGCATATGGAATATCAACTTTCCGCCATGCGCCGCTACTGCACCGGAGACACCTGTCTTCGCGCCACCCTGCTTCAGTATTTCGGCGAGCATGCACTTCCGTTCTGCGGCAAATGCTCGGTCTGTCTGAAGACAGGCCCCTTTCCGTCACCGCAAAAGCCCGGCATCGAGGATCACACCCTCTACCGCTCCCTGATCGGCGTCCGGAAACGAATCTCCGAACGCACCGGCAGGCAGCCCTACCGGATTCTGAGCGACCGGAATCTCCACGATCTGGCAGTCCGGCGTCCGCTTAAATTCTCCGAAATGGCTGCCATAGAAGACATCGGTCTCTTAAAAACCATACAATACGGCGCGGACTTCCTGAAAGAAATCCGCGCCGGACAAAGCCGCATATAGATGCCTGCCTGGCAGGCACGTTCTTTCATATCGGATCAGGATCCCAGAATCCCGTCCAGCAGCAGCGTTTCAAGCTGCGCTTCTGTATTCTCACCCGCTGCAATTTCTCCGGTTACGACACGGAATACTGCTGAAAATGCAGCCTCTGTCAGGAAGTTCTGCAGTACATCGGATGCTGTCCGCAGACCGATCTTTCCGGCAAAGCTGGCCGGAAGTTCTCTGAACACCGGCTGCTCGCAGAACAGCTGCAGCTGTTTTGCCCTCACCTCCGCCGTGCATCTCGGTGATGTCCGGAAGCGGTAATAAAAGATCGTCTCCTCAGGATGTTTAATCATATATCTGTAGAAGGTTCTCCAGATTGATCCCATTGCCTCTCTGATTTCCTCCGCAGACGCACCCTGCGGAATCGGGCTGCATTCTTTATACAGATCTGCAATTCCCTGACTGATACTGTAAAATGTATCCTCAAGAAGTTCACTCTTGCTCTTAAAATGATAATACAGCGATCCCTCTGAGACCCCTGCCTCTGCTGCCCATTTTTTTGTTGTAAAACCTTCGAGGCCGTACTGGACCAGTATGCGGATGGCTGCATTCATCATTAAGGCACGGCTTTCTTCTTCACTGCCTGTAATCATGATACTATCCCCCCTCGTATGACTGTTTTGAGTTCTTACTCAGCTAAAGTATAGCACCAATATGCATACTGAGCAAGAGCTCAAGATCTTTTTATTGGGCGTTTTTCACTTATCAATACAGTGAATTTTCAGATTTTCACCTGTATTTTTATCTAAACGAGGGCCCTGCAGACAATCTTTTTCTGACATTCTGACAAAAGATGTGCTACAATAAAGTCACGAACAGGACATATAGCAATGCTGCCCGTTCAGCTGAAAGGAGTGATGTTCATGAAGATTGAAAAGAAATTCATCATCTGTGTCGGTCGTGAGTACGGAAGCGGCGGTCATATCGTTGCCGACCGTCTCGGAAAAAAGCTGGGCATTCCGGTATATGATAAGAATCTGATCCGCATGATTGCACAGAAACACGAGCTCGATGAGGATACACTCCATTCATCTGACGAAAAGCTTTCCAATCCGTTTTTCGAGCCCTATTCACCGTACGGTGTCGACTCCGGTGCCATCTCCGAGCGTCTCTTTATGATGCAGTCCGGCATCATCCGTGAAGAAGCCTCCAACGGCTCCGCCATCTTCGTCGGCAGATGCGCCAACGATATTCTCCGCAACTATGAGGACGTCATCAGCCTCTTTGTCTATGCGCCGAAGTCCTACCGCATCGTAAAGGTTATGGAAGAAGGCAAGGTCTCCACAGAAGCTGCAGCAGACAAGCTGATCCGCCGCATGGATAAGACCAGACGCGCCTATTATCAGTTCTATACCGATAAGAAGTGGGGAACCACCGAAGGCATGGATCTTCTGCTGAACAGCCAGGTGCTCGGAATCGACGGCTGCGTCGATGTCATGATACAGTACCTGAAGGTCAGAGGATATATCTCTGAGTAATCCCATTCAAAAGCTCTTATGAAAAACAGCGGAGGAGCAATTCGATCGAATTGCTCCTCCGTTTTACTATAGAGACTGCTCTTCTTCCTCTGCTTCCAGCAGAGCCTTGTAAATATCCCTCTTTTTCAGACCGCGGTCCTGTGCCGCTGCCTTCATGGCATCCTTTCTGGAGAGTCCCTGTGCCTCATAGTGCGCAACATGGGACGGAATATCCATGGCCTCCCAGACAGCTGCCTTCTCTCCGGCCAGCTGCTCCGGATCCTTTCCCGCAATGACCAGAACATATTCACCGCGCGGCTCCTGCTCTGTGTAATAAGCGCAGGCTTCTCCGAGTGTCATTGAAAGCACTTCCTCATAGCGCTTTGTCAGCTCTCTGCAGATTGAAATTCCTCTGTCCTCTCCGAAAGCCTCCGTCAGTGCCGTCAGCGTCCGGAGCAGGCGGTGCGGAGCCTCATAAAAAATCATCGTCCGCGTTTCATCTGCATTCCGTTCCAGTGTCTTCTTCTTTTCTCTGTTATCCTGCGGCAGAAAGCCCTCAAATACAAAGCGGCGTGTATCCTGTCCCGAAAGTGCCAGCGCCGTCACACAGGCACTCGGACCCGGTACGGATGCCACCGTTACATGGCATTCATGGCATCTCCGGACAAGGATTTCACCCGGATCGGAGATCGCAGGCATGCCTGCATCCGTGATCAGTGCGATATTTTCGCCGTTCAGAAGACGGTGAAGAAGGGCTTCCCCCTTCTCCTCCTCATTAAACTTGTGATAGCTTGTCAGCGGCGTCGTGATGCCGTACGCATCCATCAGACGGCGCGATGTACGCGTATCCTCTGCTGCAATCAGATCCGCTTCCTTCAGGATGCGGACTGCGCGCATCGTCATATCTTCAAGATTGCCGATCGGTGTCCCGACCAGAAACAGTGTTCCTGCCATAAATTGTCAGAAGCTCCTCCGTATAAGTTTGATCGCGGTGATAAATCACCAGCGGCTTCTCTACCTTCAGATACGGCTTTCCGCCCTTCAGTCCTTCCAGCAGCACCATGGTCGGTTCTGCATCGGCATACGGGCAGACCAGACGCATTCTCTTCGGTTCCAGTCCGTACTGTCTCATATAGAGCATCATATCCGGCAGACGGAAGGGTCTGTGAATCATCGCCATTCTGCCGCCGGGCATCAGAAGGCGTGCGCCTTCCCGGATGACATCCTCCAGCGTACAGAGAAGTTCCGTGCGCGCAATAGCCTTTGCACGGTCCTCCCCCACCAGACCGTCCTTCACCGCCATATAAGGCGGATTGGACAGAACAAGAGAGCGGCTCGCCGCGCCGAGAATCTTTGATGCCTCCCGGATGTCACCGGACACAATTTCAACGACCTGCTGCAGATGATTTTCCCGTACCGACAGTCTCGCGGTTTCCGCTGCCCGGTCCTGAATCTCAAGACCGGCGATGCGGACAGCTGACAGGCCCTTCTTTTCTGCCTCTGCGGCAAGAATCAGCGGGATCGGTGCAAAGCCCGTTCCCAGATCCGCCACCTTGTCGTTCTTTTTCAGTTTCGGATAATGTGCCAGCAGCACTGCATCGACACCGAAGCAGAACATGGAAGGATCCTGATAGATCTTATACCCGTTCTGCAGATCATCACAGCGCAGTCCCTGCAGAGAAACATCTTCCGGCAGGCTTTCGTCCACCATTGTCATTCTTATGCTCCTGCTCCTTCAGCCGGGTATTTATTCCCCTTCGTTGCTGCCATATCCGATTTCCGGAGCGCTGTCACCTGCTGCTCCCTCCGGCTTCGGTCCCTTGCGGTGGCGTCTTCTTCTGCGCTTCTTCTGTACAGAGGAAGCTGCCTGCTCACCGCCGGCACTCTGCTGCTCGCCTTCAGCCTTTTCAGCCTGCACTGCCGGTTGCTCGTGCTTTTCCTCTGCAGCAGCTGCTGCAGCCTGACCGCCTGCATTCTGCTGCGGAGCGGCACTGCCGGCTGCTCCTGCATGCTCCGGTGCATTTCCTTCTGTCTTCGGACGACGGCGCTTCTTCTTCATCGGCTCCGCATTCTCGCGGCTGCCTTCCTCTTCCTGATTCTTCGGCTGCTCGCCGTTCTTTCCCTTCGCCTTCTCTCTGCGGTTCTCAGCCTTCTGGTTTGCATTCTGCTGGTTCTGCTGATTCTTCGGCTTCTTTGATTTCGGGATAAATGTAATGTCCGCTACATTGAACTCCTGCAGCTCTTTTTCGTCATTGCCCAGATCCACAACCACACGGACTGTCTGGCGCAGAATGTTGACAGACTGTACGTCGCCGTGAAGTCCGTCCGGTGTTGTGACATAGTCACCCTTGCCCGGCATGCCCTTATTCAGCCATGCATAGGTGTCTGCCTCGTTCTTCAGGCAGCACATCAGTCTTCCGCAGGTTCCGGAGATCTTTGTAGGATTCAGAGACAGGTTCTGATCCTTTGCCATCTTGATGGAAACCGGCGCAAACTCTCCCAGCCAGGTGTGGCAGCACAGCGGACGGCCGCAGGAGCCGATACCGCCGAGAATCTTGGTCTCGTCACGAACACCGATCTGACGAAGCTCGATGCGCATACGGAAGATTCCTGCCAGATCCTTTACCAGATCACGGAAATCGATACGGCCCTCTGCCGCAAAATAAAACAGCAGCTTGGTGCCGTCGAAGGTATACTCGGCTGCAATGAGCTTCATATCCATTCCGCGCTCCATAATCTTCTTCTTGCAGATCAGGTACGCCTCTTTTTCCTTGTCGCGGTTCTCACGCTCACGCTTCTCATCCTCCTCTGTTGCCAGACGAAGAACCGGCTTCAGCGGAGCGGTCAGCTTATCCTCTGCAATTTCCGTCGGTGAGAGCACAACTGTACCGTACTCAATACCTCTCGCCGTCTCCACAATCACGTGATCATGGTAGCGAATGGCAAGTTCACCCGGATCAAAGTAATAAACTTTTCCTATATTTCTGAATTTTACACCGATAATAACAGGCATCTTCTAATTTCTCCTTACGTATTTCCTTTCATTGCGGAACGGATTGCCAGAAGCAGCACCTCCATCGTGAGTTCCGGATTTACATTGGCTCCGATTCTCACCCTCGCACGATCCAGCTCCTCCGTGACATGAAGAAGTCCGGAATAGCTCATAGCGCCGGCTGCCTCGCGAATCGCCTCTGCCTCCTGATAGAGAACGAGCGAATCGTCCCTTCCGCCTGTCTTGATGACATAGACATCGCGGTAAAAGAGCAGCATGGTATCGAGGATTTCGTTCATGTGCTCCTTTTCTTCTTTAAAATGCTGAGCCCTCTGTGCCGTTTCGGCTGTATTCAGCGACGGCAGTCTCGCCAGCAGCGACAGAACCTCTCTTCGTCTTTCCGAAACGGCCTCATCCGATGCCAGACTGACCGCTTTTCCGATAGAACCCTGTGCCGCTGCCGTCAGGATCCGGGCCTCATAGTCCGGAAGCTGCAGCTCTCTTTCCAGATAATCTCTGACCAGACGGTCAGCCAGCGGCATCAGAGGAAGTCTGACACAGCGCGACAGAATGGTCGGAAGCAGTGCCTCCTCGCTCTCTGCAAGCAGAATAATGACAGCGTAGGAAGGCGGCTCCTCAATCGTCTTCAGAATCGCATTCTGTGCCTGCGGATTCATCTTCTCCGCATCCGGCACAATATAAACCTTTCGTCCGCTCTCGCCCGGACGCAGTCCGATCGTTCCGACCAGCTGCGATCGCACCTCATCAACTGTAATCACGCCGGGCTTTTCATGCTCGATCCGGATCACATCCTGATGGTTGTGTGAGCGGAGCTTTCTGCAGGCAAGGCATTCACCGCAGGCATCATGATCCGGGGTCGGACTGGTGCAGACAAGAGCCGCTGCCAGTGCATCCGCCATGGTCCGTTTGCCTGAGCCTGCCTCTCCTGTAATCAGGTAGGCATGACTGATCCTGTCCGAGGCAATGGCATTGCGAAGATGCCGGATTACCTCTCCGTGCCCTGTAATCGCACGGAATGCAGGTATATTCATCAACGCTTCTCCTCCAATCTGTCCCGGAAATCCTTATCCAGATCCAGCAGTCTGTATTCAAAGTCCCGTTTTTCCTTCTGGCGGATTGTCTGCAGCAGCAGGCCGCTGAAGAAAGACTGAATCGCCGCAATCACAATAAATCCGCTGACGATCAGGGTCGGAAAACGCGGAACAAGTCCCGTCTTTGCATAAGTTGCAAGCACCGGTGCAAACAGAATCATGGCAAGCACTGTCAGCACAGCTGCGATGGATCCGAAAAACGGAAACGGTCTGTAGTCTCTGAACAGCCTGCTGACTGTTCGAAGCACCTTGAATCCGTCTGAAAATGTATTGAGCTTTGATACGCTTCCTGCAGGTCTGTCTCTGTATTCGATGATGACATGATCGACAGCCATGTTTTTATCAATCGCGTGAATCGTCATCTCGGTCTCGATCTCAAATCCTCTCGAGAGAACCGGAAAGCTCTTAACAAACAGATAACTGAATGCGCGGCAGCCGGTCATGATGTCCCGGATGTCACTCTTAAACAGCAGATTGATGCTGTTTCTGACCAGTGTATTGCCGAAGTTATGGAAGGGTCTCTTGTTCTCCGTAAAATAAGTAGAGGAAAGTCTGTCTCCGATGACCATATCCATCTTCTTATCCAGTACGGCACTGATCATGGCCGGTGCGGCCTCCGCCGGATACGTATCATCTCCGTCCAGCATCAGATAACACTCGGCATCGATCTCACGAAACATTCTTCTGATGACATTGCCCTTGCCCTGCTTGTACTCATGCCGGACAACGGCTCCCTGCTCCTTGGCTATACGCGCCGTATCATCAGTTGAATTGTTGTCATACACATAGATTACGGCTTCGGGCGGCAGAATACGCCTGTAATCAGCCACAACCTTGCCGATAGTAGCTGCTTCATTATAGCATGGGATTAAAACTGCGATTTTGTCCATTCTACCGGTGCCTCGTCTCCGAATCATTTTTACAGGAAAGCAGATATACAGAATTTACACTACACGCTAAACCGGAATAAATCAAGTTTTTTCTGCCCGCATCCTCTGCCCGGTAATCTGTCTTTTTGTGGTATCATGGTAGCGTTTCCTTAGAATCTTTCGTCTGTTTACAAAGGAGATTTCTGATGGCAGACTTTCATTTTGAAGGAGAAAAGCTGGAAGAGCAGCTGCAGGCCTATGCCGCATCCGACTACTATCCCTTCCATATGACAGGTCACAAGCGCCTGGGCTCTCCTCTTTATCCGACTGATATAACTGAAATCGACGGGTTTGACAATCTGCACGATGCAGAAGGGATTCTGCGGGAAGAGATGGACCGGGCAGCTGCATTTTACCGGACAGAATCGACCCACATCCTGGTCAACGGCAGTACCTGCGGCATCCTGACGGCCATCTCCGCCGCCGTTCCGCGCGGAGGCCGCATTCTGATGGAGCGCTCTGCGCACATCTCTGCCTATCATGCCGCCTATCTGCGGAATCTTCATATTTCGTATATCAGACCGGGCGATACACCGGAGGATATCCTTCGTGCCGCATCCGCTCTCTGCGAAGACGATTCCGAAAACAGCTCCGCAAGAGAAGATCTTTCCGGCCCGGAAAACCGGAAGCCGGACTTCCTGCCGCCGTTTTCTGCCGTTCTGATCACCGCGCCCTCCTATGAGGGCTGCGTAAAGCCGGTTGCCGCATGGGCGGAAGCGGCGCACCGCCTCGGTGCCGTCCTGATCGTAGATGAGGCGCACGGTGCTCACTTTTCCATGCATCCCGCCTTTCCGGATTCCGCCGTTCGCCTCGGCGCAGATCTGGTCGTACAGAGCACACACAAAACTCTGCCTTCGATGACGCAGACAGCACTTCTGCACAATGTTTCAGGCAGAGTCAGTGACGGGATGCTGGAGAAATTTCTGCGGATTTACGAATCCTCCAGTCCTTCCTATGTCCTGATGTCCTCGGTTACATCTGCCCTGCATCAGTGTATGCTCGGAGGTCCGGGCTACTTTGATCCGTATGTCAAAAGACTGACATCCATCCGCTCCGGTCTTGCTGCAAAGCTGCAGTATCTCCGCCTCGCCGGAGGAGCCGACTGCCGCATTGCCGAAGACAATGACCTGCCCGGCATCCGGAAGGGCACCCGGACAGATCCCGGAAAGCTTGCGATTCTCACAGACAGAAGCAGCCTGACAGGAGCAGAACTTTATCAGCTCCTTCTGCACGACTATCATCTGCAGCCGGAGATGAAGAGTCCCGAATCGGTCCTTCTGATGACCTCCGCCTCCGACACACAGGAGGGCTTCGACCGCCTGGAGAAGGCACTGCTTGAGATCGACAGCCGCTGCTCTGCCCGCGAAACAGCAGCCGGAGAAACCGCTGCAGTCAAAACTGCCGCAAGCGAAACAACTGTCAGCGAAATTGCTGCCGCCGAAACAGCTGCAGGCAGCAAAAAAGCAGAGCCTGCCTTTACAGCTGCCCTGCCTCCTGTCGTGATGTCTCTTGCCGATGCCTATGACCGGCCGTCCCGCCTGCTTCCTCTTCATGAAGCAAAAGGACAGACTGCATCAGGCTTTGTCATTGTCTATCCGCCCGATTCACCTCTGGTTGTCCCGGGCGAGTTTTACACGGAAGAACTGCTTGCCGCAATTCTCGCCGTTCCCGCAGCCGGCCTGACACTGACCGGAGCGGAAGAACGTGACGGGCAGCTGTTTGTTCCCTGTATTATTCCGCAGGCCTGAAAAGCAGCTGCATGCAGAATTACTCACATTTTCCGCATGCAGCTGCTTTATTTATTTCTTTTATACACTTCTTATGCCTTGAACCGGTAGCCGACACCCCAGATCGTCTCAATATACTGGGGCTTGGAGGTATCGAACTCAATCTTCTCGCGAATCTTCTTAATATGTACCGTCACGGTTGCAATGTCACCGATCGATTCCATATTCCAGATCTCCCGGAACAGCTCCTCCTTCTTATAGACATGGTCCGGATGCTCCATCAGAAATGCCAGCAGATCGAATTCCTTTGTCGTAAACTGACGCTCTGTCCCGTTGACCCATACGCGGCGCGCCGTCTTGTCAATCCGCAGGCCGCGGATCTGAATCGTCTCATTCTTCGGAATCTCGGATCCCACCAGTCTTTCATACCGTGTCAGATGTGCCTTGACTCTTGCCACCAGCTCACTCGGCGAAAACGGCTTCGTAATATAATCATCCGCACCGAGTCCGAGACCGCGGATCTTATCGATATCGTCCTTCTTGGCCGAAACCATCAGAATCGGCACATTCTTTCTCTCTCTGATCTCCTTGCAGATCGAAAAGCCGTCCATACCGGGAAGCATCAGATCCAGAATAAACAGATCAAAGTCCTCTGTCAGAGCACGCTCCAGCCCCTTCCGGCCGTCCGTCTCGATATCCACTTCAAAGCTGCTGAGTTCCAGATAATCCTTCTCCAGCTCGGCAATTGCAATTTCATCCTCAACAATCAGAATTCTGCTCACCCTTTACGCCTCCTCCATATATCTTCGAAGCACGAAATACATTGTGGTGCCCTCGCCCTCTCTGCTCACTGCCCAGACACGTCCGTTATGATCCTCTACAATCTTCTTCACAATCGACAGACCGATTCCGCTGCCGCCCTTCGTGGAGTTTCTGGAGGAATCCGCTCTGTAAAAGCGGTCAAATACATTTCCCAGATCCTTCGCCGCAATGCCCCTGCCGTTGTCCTGCACAGCAACGCGGATCTCATCCCCTTCGAGGCGCACGGCCAGACTGATCTGCTTCTGCTCCTTGTCATTGTATTTTACCGCATTCCCGACCAGGTTGTGGAGCACGCGCATAATCCGCTCCACATCCGCAATCATCAGCACCGGCTCCGGCACAGAATTCGTATAATCGAAACGGAAGCCCTTGGATTCCAGATCATCCCGGAACTCCGCCGCCGCATCATCAAAGAAACCGCGTACATTTACCTTATTGAAGGTATACGGAATCCGGTTCGTCGTAATCTTTGAATAGAAGGAAAGCTCATTAATCAGGCGGTCCATATCAATCGCCTTGCTGTAGATCGTCCGGATATAGCGCTCCCGCTTTTCCGGCGTGTCCGCCACGCCGTCCATCAGTCCCTCGCAATATCCTTTCACTGCAGTGATCGGCGTTCTTAAGTCATGGGAAATGTTGCTGATCAGCTCCTGGTTCTGCCTGTCAAACTCCACCTTCTCCTCATTTGCCTCGATCAGCTTCGACCGCATGTCCTCAAAGGCCCTGTAGAGCTCACAGATCTCGATCACATTGCTCTCAGGCTGCAGATCAAAATCCATGTTTCCCTCTCCGATGCTTCTTGTAGCGCGGATCAGCTTCTGAATCGGCGTACTGATACCGTGCGCCAGCCACAGCGACAGCAGAACCGCCGTCATCACCAGCACCACGATCATACAGAAGATCAGATACAGCAGTGCCGTTTTTGCCTCCCCGTTCAGATGCATCACATCGATTCCGTACTTCTCCCGGATGCTGCCGGCCTGCAGCCACGCCGCTCCGCCGAACAGCATGCTCATCAGAAAGATCGGCACCACAATGATAATCAGAAAAGAAATCGTGATTTTCTTACTCAGCTTCATAACTTCTACCCTGTCCCGGAAATATCCGTATGGCAAAAACTCCGCCTGCAGACATTGATATTTCTGCAAACGGAGTCTGATTATGATTTAAGCACAATTATGCCAGATAAGTCTTCAGTACATCAACCTTATCAAGGCGCTCCCACGGAAGATCCACATCGGTTCTGCCGAAATGTCCGTAAGCTGCTGTCTGCTTGTAGATCGGACGGCGCAGATCCAGCATCTTGATGATGCCGGCCGGGCGCAGATCAAAGTTCTCGCGGATGATATCAACCAGCTTCTCATCGGAGAGCCTGCCTGTTCCGTAAGTATTGATCATAACGGATGTCGGCTTTGCTACACCGATTGCATAGGACAGCTGAATTTCAGCCTGGTCTGCAAGACCTGCTGCAACAATGTTCTTTGCAACATAACGTGCTGCGTAAGCTGCGGAACGGTCTACCTTTGTGCAGTCCTTGCCGGAGAATGCACCGCCGCCGTGACGTGCATAGCCGCCGTAGGTATCAACAATAATCTTGCGGCCTGTCAGACCTGCATCACCGTGCGGTCCGCCGATTACGAAACGGCCTGTTGGATTGATGAAGAACTTTGTCTTATCATCCACAAGCTCCTGCGGAAGAACAGCATCGAAGACATACTTGCGGATGTCCTTATGAATCTGTTCCTGTGTCACATCCGGATCATGCTGTGTGGAGATGACAACTGCTTCCAGACGAACCGGCTTGCCGTTCTCATCGTACTCAACTGTGACCTGGGACTTGCCGTCCGGACGAAGATAGCTGAGTGTGCCGTCCTTGCGGACCTCTGTCAGCTTTCTGCAGAGCTGATGAGCCAGATCGATCGGATACGGCATATAGCCTTCTGTCTCATTGGTTGCATAGCCGAACATCATACCCTGATCGCCTGCACCGATGGCACCGATCTCCTCGTCGCTCATGTTCTTCTCAAGGCTCTTCAGATCTGCCTTTGTCTCAAGCGCATTGTCGACACCCATTGCGATATCGGCAGACTGCTGATCCATTGCGACAAGAACAGCGCAGGTATTGCCGTCAAAGCCTGTAGCAGCATCGTTGTAGCCGATCTCATTGATGGTCTCACGGACAATCTTCTGATAATCAAGCTGTGCCTTTGTGGTAATCTCACCTGTTACGAGTGCAAAGCCTGTGCAGACTGCTGTTTCGCAGGCAACACGGCTCATCGGATCCTGTGCCATGCAGGCATCCAGAATCGCATCGGAAATCGCATCGCAGACTTTGTCCGGATGTCCCTCAGTTACTGATTCAGATGTAAAAAGTCTCTTTTCTCCCATGATACTCCTTTTTGGTATGCGCTCTTATCGTCTTCCCTAAAATAATAAACGGTCCGCAGAAGCGGACCGAAATAAGCGTGAAGTCCCTTATTGTTCGATCGCTCGCTTGAGGTTGGCACCTTCCTGCAAGGGGGGTTGCCACGGCTTCAAAGACCCTCTCTGTCTCCACCGTTCTTAATAAGAGTAAGCATAACTGTTATGAAATTGTTGACGCATTGAAGGATAACACATGCACCCCTGTGCGTAAAGATACAAAATGCTGACGATGTAGCGTCTTCTTACTTCTTCTGCAGAAGTCCTGCCAGAATTGCCTCCAGCTCTTCCTTTTCGAATGTGTAATCCGTATTGCAGAAGTGGCAGTTCAGTGTGATCGGCTTTTCATCCGCAATCAGGGACTGCAGCTCGCCTGCGCCCATCGCGATCAGAGCCTTCGTCACACGCTCTCTGGAGCAGTTGCAGGAAAATGCAACCGGCTCCTGCTGCATTTTCTTAAAATCCATGGAGCCGAGCAGATGATTCAGGATATCCTCCGGAGACATGCCGTTCTTCAGCATCGTGGTAACCGGATCGGCAGAAACCGCTGCCTTCTCCAGCTCCGCAATCACTTCTTCCGGGCAGTCCGGCATCAGCTGAATGATATAGCCGCCGGCCTCGCGAACCGAATAATCCGAGCGGTCCAGCAGAACGCCCAGTGCCACAACAGACGGAACCTGCTCGCTGGCTGCAAAATAATAGGTCAGATCCTGCGCAATTTCACCGTTCTGAATCTCAACCTCGCCTGCATAGGGCTCCTTCAGACCGATATCCTTCATGACATGAAGCACTCCGCCGCCGACTGCACCGCCGACATCCAGCTTTCCGAACTGATTCGGAGGCAGAATGACATCCGGATTCTCGACAAAGCCCTTTACATGACCGTGTGAGTCAGCTGTTACGGTGATACCGCCGATCGGGCCGTCGCACATAAACTGCAGGGTGAGAATATCCTTGTCATTCTTCATATCCATGCCCATCATGAGTGCTGCTGTCATGGTTCTGCCGAGAGCAGCTGTTGCAACCGGGCTCAGATTATGGCGGCGTCTCGCCTCTTCCACAAGATCCTTTGTGGTAATGGCAAATGCTCTGATGCTGTCATTGGCGGCTGTACCGCGAATCAAATAATCTGTCATCTGTTTTTCTCCTTTATGATTTCACATGCATCCAGACCTTCTCCGTGAAAAGACGGAATAAAGCTCTCGGAGGCAGTCGCTCCTTCCTGGATGTAGGCATTGACAAAACCAAGCTCAAGCGCGTAGTCAATGACGCGTTCGTACTCTCTCTTCGTCACTTTCCGGCCGAGTTCCGGATAATCGCGCTCAATTCCCGGCATCGGCGTGTACTGATTCATGATGCTGACCGTCAGTGAATCCCCGTAGGTCCGGTACAGATATTCCAGAATCCGTTTGGAATCCTTCGTATGTCCCGGAAGTATCATGTGACGGACAATGACACCATACTGCATCATGCCGCGATCATCATAGGCCGGACGCGGATCACCGGCATGTCTTTTTTCAATCTGCCTGATCATGACATCGATCGCGCGGGATGCCGTCTCAAAGTAATCCGGAGCCTGCGCATAGCGTCTCGCAACCTCTGGATCATAAAACTTCAGATCCGGGAGATAGATATCCACAATTCCGTCCAGTTTATCCACAGTGTCAGTGGTTTCATAGCTTCCTGTGTTATAAAGAACCGGAATATGAAGTCCCTGCTCTCTGGCTTTTCTGACCGCCTCTATAATCTGCGGCACATAATGTGTCGGCGTCACCAGATTGATATTATTGGCCCGCTGTTCCTGAAGAGATAAAAAGACCGCGGCAAGCTCCTCCTCTGTGAGCACCCGCAGATCATCGTTTTTCTCCCCTTCTTCCGACTTTTTCCTGCCGTAATCTTTAAATGCACCGATTCCCGGGGCAATCTCATGGTTCTGGCAGAATACACAGCCGAGCGGACAGCCTGCAAAAAAGACCGTGCCGCTTCCTTCCTTTCCGGAAATACAGGGTTCTTCCCACATATGAATAGCAGCCCGGGCTGCAAGGATCTGATCTGTCCCGCCGCACCGGCCTGCCCGTATGGTTCTGTCTGCCCTGCACCCTCTCTGACAGAGAGTGCAGGACTTCATCATTTCATCTTTCATCATCATTTCATCTGATGCTTTTTGTTAAGCTGCTTCAGCCGACGCTGAGCTCGAACTTTCTGGCCTCCAGATCGGAAGTGACCTTCTTGATCTCGGCACCGAGGCCGCGAAGCTTCTCATCGAAATCTTCATAGCCGCGCAGAATATAGACAATATCATCTACAATGGTAGTGCCTTCTGCCGCAAGACCGGCAATAACAAGGGCCGCACCTGCACGAAGATCCGGAGAGGATACTCTTGCACCGGTCAGCTGGCTGACGCCGTCAATGATGGCGGTGTTGCCTTCTACCTTGATATTGGCTCCCATTCTGGAAAGCTCATCCACATACTTGAAGCGGCTCTCAAAGATACTCTCCGTGACAATCGATGTGCCGCTTGCAAGAGCAAGAACTGCACCGATCTGCGGCTGCATATCTGTCGGATAGCCCGGATACGGAAGTGTCTTTACATGTGTGCGCTGCAGTCTCTTGGATGCAACGACTCTGATGGAGTCATCCCCTTCCTCGACCTCACAGCCGATTTCGGAGAGCTTTGCCGTAATGGCCTCCAGATGCTTCGGAATGACATTCTTTACTACAACATCGCCGCGGGTTGCCGCTGCCGCGAACATAAATGTTCCGGCTTCGATCATATCCGGCACAATGCTGTAGGTGCAGCCATGGAAGCTCTCTACGCCGCGGATACGGATGACATCTGTACCTGCGCCCTTGATATCGGCACCCATGCTGTTCAGGAAGTTGGCCGCATCAACAACGTGCGGTTCCTTCGCTGCATTTTCGATGATTGTACGTCCCTCTGCACGGGATGCAGCCATCATGATATTGATGGTGGCACCGACAGATACAACGTCCAGGAAAATATGTGCCCCCTGCATGTGCTCGCACTTTGCCATAATCGTACCGTGTGAGATATTCACGTCGGCACCGATGGCACGGAAGCCCTTCAGATGCTGGTCGATCGGACGGCTGCCGATATTGCATCCGCCCGGAAGCGGCACCTCAGCCTCCTGGTATTTTCCGAGAAGTGCGCCGAGCAGGTAATAAGACGCACGGATCTTTTTGATACTTTCGTAATCAACGCTGCAGTTTTTGATCGAAGAGCCGTTAATCTCTACCGTATGACGGTCTACACGATTTACTGTGGCTCCAATATTTTCAATTGCCTCAATCAGGACATTAATATCATTGACGTCCGGAAGATTTTCCAGAGTTACCGTCTCATCCGACATAATGGCTGCGGACAGGATCGGAAGCGCTGCGTTCTTTGCACCGGCGATTTCCACCTCACCTACAAGCGGAATACCACCCTTTATGACGTACTGTTCCATGAACCTCTGCCTCTTTCCCCTTATTATGGATTAATGTGAATGCATCCGCTGTTCTCTTTCCCTTCGAGAGCCGATGCGGTCGAAAAGAAGCCCTCGCAACTCCCATAGCGCCGGCTCCTCTTCTGCACTGACATGAACGGCTGATAGGCCTGTTCACCCAATGGTATTTCTTAATCTTAACTTGTTTTTAATCTATTGTAAATAATTACGGGATTCGAAATATGTTTTAGTGCATAATGCACATGGTTTTTGCGTACTATTTTTCATTCTTCCCGCTTTTTATTCAGTTTATTTGCGTTTTTTTACAGATTTTATCTTTCTATTCATCCGCGGTTTGCCGCTGCTTTTCTTCTTTCTGACACTCCATCCGAAGGTTCCGAGCTGTTTTCCGAGGCTGCAGTAGGCACCGTGTGAATAAACAATCGGGTGTGCACGCATCAGATCAAACCGTTCCTGCTCATCCAGACACGCTTCATCCGCATGGACTGCTTTGACCTCCGCCAGGAACATGGTATGAGAACCGAGGTCCTTCGCCTCCGTTACCTCACACTCAATAGAGACCGGTGATTCTGCAAGCATCGGGCAGGAGATATGCGCTGCTTCTTCCTTTGTGAGCTGCATTTCCGCAAATTTATCCAGATCCCTTCCGCTTCTGACTCCGCAGAAATCGGTGGCTCTGGCAAGTTTTTCGGTTGTCAGATTGATGACGAATACCCCGGTTTCACTGACGTAGTCATAGGTCAGGCGGGATTTTCGAAGGGAGATACTGACCATCGGCGGATTTGTACAGACAGTTCCCGCCCATGCAACGGTACAGACATCATCCTTTCCGTCTGCACTGCGGCTTGTAACCAGCACAGCAGGCACCGGATAAAGCATGTTGCCCGGTTTCCATTCTTTTTTTGCCATACAGCTTCCTCTTTCTCAGTTCTCCTGCAGTGCTGTCATGAATGCCGGGATCAGCTGCTTCTTTCTGGATACGACGCGCGGCAGGATGACATTGCCGTCTTCCGGCATTACGCCGAACGCGCTCATTACCAGCTCATCACTGCCTTCACCGTAAGACAGCAGCAGCGTATCCTCTGTCAGAATATTGGTCAGCATGAAGAAGATCATCAGCGTACCGCCCTTGCCGCATTCTTCGGCAAGATACGGCTTCAGTGTATCAGCAATCGCCTGCAGCTCTTCGGAATCCATCGAGCTGATCTGGCCGACACCGAAGACAATATCGCCGAAAATAAATTTCTTGTAATCCTGATGCAGAATCTCTTCCGGTGATTTGCCGCGAAGGTTGCTGCCCGCACGGAACATTTCCCCTGCAAATTTTTCAAGCTCGATGCCTGCGATTTCTGCCAGATGACGGCAGGTTCTCTCGTCTCTCGGTGTGCAGGTCGGTGATCTGAAAAGCAGTGTATCGGAGATAATGGCTGCACACATCATGCCTGCGATATGAGGCGGAATCTCAATTCCCTGCTCTTCATACATGGAGGCAAGAATGGTGCAGGTACAGCCGACCGGTTCGCCTCTGAAGTAAACCGGCTGCAGTGTCTCTACCGTACCGATTCTGTGATGATCGATAATCTCCAGAATTTCTGCCTCATCCAGATTATCCGCTGCCTGTGATTTCTCTGTATGATCGACCAGAATCAGCTTCTTTCTCTTCACATTCAGAAGGCTTCTTCTGGAAATCATGCCGATATAGTGACCGCTGTGATCCAGAATCGGGAATTCTCTGTATCTGTGTTTTCCCATGACCTCACGGATATCATCAACATAATCATCCGTGCGGAAGGTCACAAGACCGTCCTTCTTCATCAGGAAACGTACCGGAATACTCTGGTTGATCAGTCTGGCCACCGCATAGGTGTCATAAGCCGTGCAGATGACAATACAGCTCTTTTCATCCGCAAGCTTCCTGACTGCATCGGAGACATCCCTCACAAGTGTGACAACCAGGCAGCCTGCTCCGCAGCGAATTGCCTCCAGCTGCGCATCCTCGCGGTTACTTGTAATAACGAGGTCATCTGTCTCGATATAGTCATGCAGATGCTCCGGATCGGAAGCTGCAATGACAATTTTTCCTCTGATAAAGCGGCTGTGTTCATTGCCGACCACAACAGCTCCGGAAATAGTCTCCGCAATGTCATAATATTTTGTCTTGGCATCTGCCATAATGGTCTTGGCATAGGCATAGGCATCGATATAATAATTGGCGATATCGACTACCGAGAGGAGGCCTTCCAGCTTTCCCTCATCATCCATAACCGGAAGAGTGACCATCTCACTCTCCTTCATATAGTCCCATGCAATATGAAGTGTCACATCAGCCGGTGCACCTTCCGAATCCTCGATTTCCATATCACAGACCTGTGTTCCTGCATTCGGAAGATAGCGGGGCGGCTCCTGATTCCAGTATTTCAGAACATATTCTGTTTCTTCATTGATCTGTCCCGCTCTGCATGCCTCATATGTATTACAGTTGCCTGCCGCATTCTTCAGCCAGGCGAGTGAAATGGCAGCACAGATCGAATCCGTATCCGGATTCTTATGACCTATTACAAATACCTTATCCTGCAGCTCCATGATCTATTCTCCCGTTTATTTCTTACAGAATCACTTCCATTGTTTTTTTCAGTTCCTTCATGCCAAGAGAATCATAGAATCTCATAGCTGTAGGATTACAGGACCAGACGTTCAGTGTAATGTGATAGCAGCCGATTTCACGGGCATATTCCGTGACTGCCTTGTAAATCTCTCTTCCGACGCCTCGTCCTCTGACAGACTCATCCACACATAAATCATCAATGTACAGTGATTTTATATCATGAAGGTTATGGCTGCCAATAGTTTCTGTAATAACACAGAAACAATATCCCTGCACACAATCCTCTTCATCGACGCCGACAAAGATCGGACGTGAACTGTCTTCGAGCAGAATCTCCAGATCCTCAGCCGCATACTTCTGACAATTATGAATAAAAAGATCCGGTCTCCCGTCTGCATGTACATTGTTTACCTGCATCAGAAGTTTCTCCATACGCGGAATGTCTTTTATCTCTGCTTTTCTTACGATCATTTCCTAATTCATACCCTTCTGAAATAAGTGCTCAAAAATTATGAATCTTTTTTGGCTAAATTTGACAAGTTCATAATTTCGTCATATAATGTGCGCGTGATTCAAAAAAACACTTAGATTGTATCACATTCTTTCAATTTATTAATAGACGTTATTTTGGGAGGTTTATC
>JAUNAG010000150.1 GCA_030527685.1 Lachnospiraceae bacterium
TTTATGAGTACTGCAATCTTCATGGTTTGTGGGTAGCTGAGCTGTAAAAGCCCTTTACTTCGCAAAAAATTCTTGCATACAACAAGCCTGTCTCGTATAATAGACAGGCTTGTCTCGTCTTGGTCGGAAACCAAGACAATCGATATCCTTGGTCGGAAACCAAGGTGTTAAGGAGAAACCAATGAAGCAAGGAATCCATCCGGATTACGTAGAGTGCACCGTTCGTTGCTCATGCGGCAACACGTTCACCACTCATTCAACCAAGTCAGAGCTGAAGATTGACATCTGCAATGCATGTCATCCGTTCTACACTGGCACCCAGAAGCTCATCGACACCGGCGGTCGTGTACAGCGCTTCGCAGACCGTTTTGGTGGTTCTGCAAAGAACGCTGTTGCAGAGCGTGAGGCTGAACGTAAGGCTGAGAAGGCTGCTAAGGCTGCAGAGAAGAAGCGCAAGGCTGCTCCGGCACAGAACAGCTTCCCGTCCTTCACTGCTCCGACTTTCAATACACCGTCCTTCAACTCCGGCAGCTACTACAGTCAGCCGGCTCCGAAAGCTGAACAGGCTCCGATGAACCTTCAGCAGCCGAGCATTCAGAGCACGGTCCAGAAGCAGGATATCCAGATCCCGGATTTCCTTAGAAACAGGAATCACTGATGAAATGTCCTTACTGCGGCAATTCAGATACACGGGTTGTTGACTCAAGACCGATCGATGACAATACATCGATCAGAAGAAGACGTGTCTGCGATGAGTGCGGAAAGCGTTTTACTTCCTATGAGCGTGTGGAGACAATTCCGCTGATTGTCATTAAAAAAGACAAAAACAGAGAGGTCTTTGACCGGTCCAAGATTGAGGCCGGCGTACTTCGTGCGTGCCACAAGAGACCGATTTCCGCCAGACAGGTACAGGAACTGGTGGATGCTGTCGAGACAGAGATCATCAATCGCGGTGAGAGAGAAATCTCCAGCACGATTATCGGTGAGCTGGTCATGACAAGAATCAAGACGCTGGATCCCGTCGCCTACGTCCGTTTCGCGAGTGTCTATCGTGAATTCAAGGATGCAGAGACATTCATGGATGAGCTCAAAAAGTTCCTGTCTTAAAACAGCAATAATATGATTTCAGAAGGGGAGACCGGGACTGGTCTCTCCTTTTTTGTATCAGAGGAAATGCCATACTCACAGGGGATTGGAATTTATGCTGACAATCGGTTTGATACTGACACTGCTGCTGATGACAGGACTGTCCATATGGTCGGGAACAAAGGCGAAGCGCACGGAGTCCGGGAGTTCCCTCCCGATCGCCGCGGGTCTGATTATCGGGACACTTGTCGGAGGCTCCTCTACAATAGGTACAGCGCAGCTTGCCTACAGCTTTGGCATGTCTGCGTGGTGGTTTACGCTTGGCGCCGGACTGTCCTGCCTTGTGCTGGGACTTGTCTATGCAATTCCGCTGCGCCGTAGCGGCTGCAGCACGCTTGTCGGGCTGATCAGTGATGAATATGGTACGACAGCGGGCATGCTTGCCTCTGTACTGTCATCAGTCGGAACATTTATCAATATCATTGCACAGCTGATTTCTGCCTCAGCCGTAATTGCCGTTGTGGCGCCGTCTCTGGGAACAACAGCCGGCATCGTGGCGGCTGCCGTTTTTATGCTGATCTATGTGATCTTCGGAGGTACAAAAGGAGCGGGCATCATCGGCCTTTTTAAAACGGTGCTTCTGTATGCGGCGACACTTGTCTGCGGTCTGCTCGTGCTGCAGAAGACGGGAGGCCTGCAGAATTTCGGTGAAATGGTGAGAGAAATTGAAAATCCGGAAGGGATCAGATTCTTTTCACTTTTTGCCCGCGGGATCGGAAAAGACGCCGGAGCAGGTCTGTCTCTTCTCCTCGGTGTTCTGACCACGCAGACTTACGCACAGGCCGTCTTAAGCGCGCGGACGGACCGTGACGGAAGAGGAGCGGCATTACTGTCTGCCTTCCTGATTCCTCCGATCGGAATCGGCGGTATTCTTGTCGGTTTATATATGCGGGCAAATGCAGCTGCCTATCCGGGGTTGACGGCGAAGACGGCACTGACCACCTTTGTCGTAGCGCATATTCCGCCGCTTCCGGCAGGTGTAATACTCGGATCGCTCTTTATTGCCGTTGTCGGAACAGGGGCGGGTCTTGCACTCGGAATTGTGACTGTCATTGAGAAACAGATCATCCCGGTGAAGAAGCAGGAACGTTCTGCGACTGAGATGCAGCAGGCAGACGGAAATAAGGCCGTCGGTAATGAGATGCCGCAGCAGGCAGGCGGAAATAAGGCTTCCGGTGATGACGCTCAGCACAGATACAGACAGAGAGTGCTCCTGGCAATGGTACTGACGGCAGCCTGCCTGCTATCAACGGGAAAACTCGGAGACGGTATTCTGCAGTTTGCCTTTATGTCGATGGGATTAAGAGGAGCGGTTATGTTTCTGCCGAATCTCTGTGTTTTATGGCTTCCGGGCAGGGTGGACAGACGTTATGCGGCAGCATCGGTTGTCATCAGTCCGGCGGTGGTTCTTATTCTGGGAATTCTGAAGGTTCTGCCTGTTGATCCGCTGTTTCCGGGAATTCTTGCATCTGCTCTGATTATGGGGGCGGGAATGCGCAGGGACTTCAGAGACAAATCGGCAGGACAATAACGTAAAATTGTGTAAACATAGCACGAATATGTTATAATACATAAAATTGGGTTTAATATGCGGCCGTGCGGTTTCAGACGCTGCGGCTGTAAATGACATTTAACGGAGGACATTATGAGAAGAGTGCTTCTGAAGCTGAGCGGTGAAGCTCTGGCAGGTGAGAAGAAGACCGGTTTTGATGAGGCTACTGTAACAGCTGTTGCAGGCCAGGTTAAGCGCATTGTGGATGAAGGAATTCAGACCGCTATTGTTATCGGCGGAGGCAATTTCTGGAGAGGCCGCTCATCCAATGCAATTGACAGAACAAAGGCTGATCAGATCGGCATGCTTGCAACGGTGATGAACTGTATCTATGTTTCAGAGATCTTCCGTTCACTCGGCATGAAGACAAAGGTCATGACACCGTTTGCTGTCGGTGCATTTACTGAGCTTTTCTCCAAGGACCGCGCTGTCGAGCTTCTTGAGCAGGGCACAGTCGTCTTCTTTGCAGGCGGAACAGGACATCCGTATTTCTCCACAGATACAGGTGTTGTTCTGCGCGCTGTCGAGATGGAAGCAGACGAAATCCTTCTTGCAAAGGCTGTTGACGGAGTCTATGACAGCGATCCGAAGACAAACCCGGATGCAAAGAAGTATGATGAAATCAAAATTGACGATGTGGTAACACAGGGCCTTGGCGTTGTCGATGCAGCAGCTGCTGTTATCGCAAGAGACAACCGCATGCCGATGCTGGTCTTCGGTCTTGAGGGTGAAGACAGCATTGTCAGAGCAGCAAAGGGCATTGTTGACGGCACAAGAGTGACTGTCTGATCAATCACAACCGGCCTGCGCTGCAGTAAGAGATCCGTCAGGGACACGGCGCGGGACTATTAATGAAAAAATAAACAGGATACAGGAGGAACTACTATGAGTGAAAGAATTCAGGTCTATGAGGATAAGATGAACAAGACCATGAAGAATCTGGACAGCGAACTGCAGACTGTTCGTGCAGGACGTGCCAATCCGCATGTTCTGGATCGTATTATGGTTGATTACTACGGAACACCGACAGCTATTCAGCAGGTCGCCAATGTACAGGTTCCGGAAGCACGTATGATTACAATTGCTCCGTGGGAAGCAAAGATGGTAAAGCCGATTCTGAAGGCAATCATGACTTCCGATCTGGGCATCAATCCGACTGATGACGGCCGTGTCATCCGCCTTGTATTCCCGGAACTCACAGAGGACCGCAGAAAGCAGCTTGTCAAGGACGTCAAGAAGAAGGGCGAGGCTGCCAAGGTTGCTGTCCGCAATATCCGTCGTGACGGCAATGAAATGCTGAAGAAGCTGAAGAAGGCAGAGGAAGTTTCCGAGGATGAGATCGCTGACGAGGAAGATCTGCTCCAGAAGATGACAGATAAGTTCATCAAGAAGATCGACGGCGCAATCGAAGACAAGACAAAAGAGCTGATGACAATCTGATGAAACAGATTGCTGTTCTCGGCTCAACCGGATCCATCGGAAAGCAGACGCTCGATGTGGTTCGTATGCATCCGGATCTGCTCAGCGTGACAGCGCTCGGATGCGGGTCGAATATCAGTCTGCTGGAGCAGCAGATTCGTGAATTCAAGCCGGCTCTGGCAGCCGTCTATGATGAAGATGCAGCAGCACAGCTGAAGGAAAAGGTTTCCGACCTGCCTGTCCGCATCGTGACAGGCATGGACGGACTGATTGAGATGTGCGGTACCGGAGAGGCGGAGATTGTTGTCACTGCCATTGTCGGCATGATCGGCATCCGCCCGACGATTGCTGCTATTGAAGCCGGAAAAGATATCGCACTTGCGAATAAGGAGACTCTGGTTACGGCCGGTCATCTGATCATGCCGCTTGCAAAGCAGCATAACGTGCGGATTCTTCCGGTTGATTCCGAGCATTCTGCGATTTTCCAGTCGCTGCAGGGATGCGAGGGCTCCAGAATTGCAAAGATTCTGCTGACTGCTTCAGGCGGTCCGTTCCGCCATATGGAGCGCAGTCAGCTTGAGAATGTTACAGTAAAAGAGGCACTGGCACATCCGACCTGGCAGATGGGTCCGAAGATTACAATTGATTCGGCTACCATGGTCAATAAGGGTCTGGAGGTGATTGAGGCCTGCCGTCTGTTCGACGTTACGCCGGAGCAGGTGCAGGTTGTGATCCAGCCGCAGAGTCTGATCCATTCAGCCGTTCAGTATGAGGACGGCTCTGTTATTGCGCAGATCGGTCCTTCCGATATGAGGATCGCCATTCAGTATGCGCTGACCTATCCGTACCATCTGCCGTCACCGGCAGAGCCGATTGATTTCACAAAGCTGGCAGCGATCGATTTCGGGGTTCCCCGGAATGATGTATTCAAGGGACTGCCGCTTGCTTATGATGCGATCAGGACAGGCGGATCCATGACGAGTGCATTTAATGCGGCCAATGAATGGGCCAATGCACGCTTCCGTGAAGGGAAGCTCGGATTCCTGCAGATTTATGATGTGATTGAAGCTGTTATGGCTTCCCATCATGTGATTGCACATCCGGGTGTTGAGGAAATCGAAGCAATTCAGGCAGAGGCAGACAGCTTCTGCGAAGCGCATTTTGCATAACCCTTAGTGCCCGCACCGGTGCGGGCACTTAACGCATTATAGATAAAAACAGGAAAGATTATGGACAGAAAACTTGCTCTGGAGCTTCTTGAGAAGATGATGCTTGTCAGGAAGTTCGAGGAAAATGTTC
>JAUNAG010000029.1:0-9675 GCA_030527685.1 Lachnospiraceae bacterium
CATCTATTTCGGCTTCATGGCTTCCATGTTTGCTGCAACAGGTGTCTTCCATCCGTATTCACTCGGCATGGCATCCGGCGTCGGCGCAGGTATCATGATGTCTTCTGCAGTTGCCACGCTGACTGAGATTATGCCGGCTTACGCAGATCAGATCTCAGCATTTGCATCCGCAAGTGAGACGATCTCCGGTATCGACGGTATCTACATGGCCATCTTTATCGGTATTCCGTTCTGCAATTTCCTGTATAACAAATTAGAGCCGAAGATCGGCAGAATCACAAAGTACGGAAGGAGAGAAGTAAAATGAGACTGAGAGACTGGATTTTTACTCTGCTGATAAGTGGTGCAGGCATGACGCTTGCAAACTTCATCGGCTTTAAGGTACCGGTTCAGGATTCTATTCCGGGTGTATTCGTTCTTCTTGCCATCGCACTCTGCGCAGCAGGTCTGAAGGCTGTTATTCCGCTGAGGCTTCCGGCAGTTGCATACTGCTCCATCATCGGTCTGCTTCTTGCATGCCCGGTTTCTCCGGTACGTGAGTTCGTTATCTCCGCAGCAGGCAAGATCAACTTCACAGCTCCGCTGACCATGGTCGGTGCCTATGCCGGCATGTCCATCAGCAATCAGCTGAAGACCTTCTTTAAGACAGGCTGGAGATATATCATCATTGCTATTCTTGTTATGACAGGTACATTCTTCGGCTCTCTTCTGATTGCACAGGCAGCTCTGAAGCTGACCGGAACAATCTGATGAGCGGTCTGTTCATTCTGATAGTTCCGGCCTGTCTGGCAGTCGGACTTTGTATCGGATGGTGTGGGGTAGCAGGTTTCCTGCTCCCCATTCTCTTTGTATCGAAGTGCGGATTTGATTCGGCACAGAGTCTGTTCTTAAGTTTTTCCTGCTTTCTGGTATCGGGACTGATCGGAGCATATAATTATTACAGACGGAAGGAGCTGCCTCTCGGACGACTGAAGCCGCTTCTTGCGGGAAGCCTTGCGGGAGCACTTCTGGGTGCTGTCATCGGGCAGATCTTTGTCAGCGGGTATATCAAACTGGTGCTGTATATCGTTGTCCTTTTCTCAGGTCTGATGATCTTTGTACAGGATATGCTGACAAGAGGAAAACAGACGGAAAGAGAGAAGATTCATCCGGCCGCTCTTTTCGTGCTCGGTATCTTCACCGCGATGATCTGTGCGCTCTCAGGAGCGGGCGGTCCGGTGATCGTCATGCCGCTTCTGGTGGTTCTCGGATTTCCGATCCGTGCCGCAGTCGGCACAGCGCTTTTTGATTCTGTCTTTATCGCAATCCCGGCTATCCTTGTGTACGGTTCACAGGCAGATCTTGCCGGCATTGCATCTGCTGTGATTCCGGCCGCACTTCTTTCTCATGCAGTCGGAATCTATGTCGGCAGCAGAACAGCAGGACATATTCCGCAGCGCCCGCTGAAGCTCGGCGTGGCTGCCTTCTCTGTTCTGTTCGCACTGTGGAAGCTGTTTCTGTAAAAACTCCACGGTCAGGATCTGACAGCTGTGAGAACAAATGAGGCGCAGCCGGCATCTTTAACAATGTAAAAGCAATAAAACGATCGAATAGCAAACGATCGATTAAGAGGAGATGACTATGAGTCAATCTGCACAGCAGTGTGATATCCTTCTGCAGGATGTGCGCTTTCTGACACCTGACATCCGCATCGCGGAGCATCAGGATATTGCAATCCGCAACGGAAAAATCGAGGCAGTCTGTGAGCATGGTGCAAGAAGTTTTCAGGCTGCGGAAACATTTGCAGGAAATGGACTCTTATGGATGCCGGGTCTTACGGACGGCCATATTCATACCAGCCAGCAGTTCCTGCGGGGACGTCTCCTTGATGTGAAGCCTGTTATCTGGAAGAAGGTCAACGTGCCTTTCGAGAGCCGTCTGCGTGAGGAGACAAGCCGTCTGTCTGCCCGCCTTGCAGCCTATGAGATGCTGAGTGCAGGCACGACAGCTTTCGTGGATGCGGGAAGCCGCTATCCGGAAATTCTGGCAGAGGAATATGAGCAGATCGGTATGCGCGGAAGAGTGACCGTCATGACCAATGACAATCCGCATGCACCGGAGAGTCTGCGGACGACTTCTGTGGAAGAGGGAGTGCGCAGATTCCGCGAGATGAAGGATGCGATTCACTCGGAACTGATCGGCCCGATGTATTCTGTCACAACGCCGACAGCTGTCAGTGAGGCGATCTACCGCAGAATTCTGGAGATTGCGATTGAGGATGATGTTCCCTTCGAGACGCATCTGAACGAGTACGCATCGGAGGTCAATGAGTTTGTGGAAATCCACGGACAGCGTCCGTTTGTCTGGCTAGAACAGGAAAAGCTGCTGCCGCGCAGAATGCTGGCAGCGCATGCGATCTTCCTGTCACAGCAGGAGATCCGGATTCTGGAGGAGCATAAAGTTCGCGTCATTCACTGCCCCTTCTCGAACTGCGGCAAAGGCGTTCCGAATACGCCGGAGCTGCTTGACCGCGGAATCGCCTGCGGCTTCGGATCCGACGGTGCGGGACACGGCGGACTGGATCTCTTCCGTGAGATGCGGCTTTTCAGCCGCGTGATGCAGGTCAGTCACGGCCTGAATACGGCAGATTCAACTGTCATGCCTGCAGAGAATATTCTCCGCATGGCAACACAGAATGCCGCAGAAGCGCTCTTCATGGATTATAAGGGCAGAGTGGCAGAGGGCGAGCCGGCCGATTTGATTGCGATCGATACGGAGGCACCGCATCTCTTCATGACACAAAATCTGATTCACGCACTGGTGGAGAGTGCCTGCGGACAGGATGTGAAGCACAGCATCATCGCCGGCAGAACTGTCATGAAAAACCGCGAGCTGCTTACACTGGATACAGAACAGCTTCGCTATGATATTAAAAAGGCAGCGGATGAGAATCCGTGGCTGACAAACTGGATTGGTACAGGACGCTGATATGGCGTCCTGTTTTTTTATAGCACCGACCGCAGCGGAAAGGAGAGAGCACTCGCGATACTGTTACAGCAGCGCTCAGTTTTTTTAAAAGAACATTCTGTTATGAACGCAGATCATATATAATGAACAAAAGGGAAGCAAGGTAACAACGTGAATTTGAAAAAATACAGCGAAAGTGAGGTTTCCTGACATGGTGATGAAAAAAACAGGTCGTGCGGCAGCAGCTCTGACAGCAGCCCTGCTGACTGTCAGCTTTGTTCCGGGAGGTATGCCGGCAGTGCTTCAGGCAGACAGTGCGGTCGAGGCAATTGCACTGACGGCTACAACCGTATGGAACAATGAATATACGGAGAACTACGAGCAGCTTCTGGATCTGCATTATGATAAGGTACAGCTTGCGGCAAGAGAGAAAGAAAAGCACGCAGGCCTTGTAGCTTCGTTTAATACAATGAACGAGGAGATCGAGGCGGAGGCAGTACAGATGCATGACGAGCTGCTTCCTGATGCAAAGCAGATGAAGAGCGAGTACAGCGAGTATTTTTTCCATTTCTTTTATGAGGCAAATGCAATTGTCAGTCGTGCAGATTCTGCCTATACGAGTCTCCGCTACTCCTTCAGTCACTTTGCGGGAGGCGTTCACGGAAGCTCATGGTCAAAGAGCTATAACTTCCGCAGCGATACGGGAGAGAGGCTTGCAGTTGCCGATGTGGTAACGGATGAAGCAGCTCTGCAGAATGCAGTCAGGAGTGAGCTCAATGAGCATTTTTCCTATCTGACGGGCATGGACAATTTTGATTCGATCAGCCCGTCCGATTATATCTGGACCATCGGTCGTGACAGAATGCACGTCTATTTTGATGTGTATACGCTGGGTTCTTACGCAGAAGGACCGCAGGACGTTATAATTTCCTTCAGTGAATATCCGGAGCTGTTCCCGGAGCAGGTAAAACAGGTTTCGGATTCCTATGCGGAAGGTCCCGGAGGAGTGTACACGATTTTCAACGAAGATCTTAACGGAGATGGCAGTCTGGATGAGCTGAACGTGCGCGTGAATTACGGCGGCGAGGAATACAGCTATACAGGCTTAGATGTCTCGGTCGGAGAACAGCAGCTTTCTGTCGATCTGTACTGCAGCGACATGAAGAGCTATCTGGTACATAAGGATGGCAGAGTTTTTGTCTACTGTGAACTTACAGAGGATAGCGACTACCGCGAGATTTATGTGGTGGAAGTGACGGGTGGATCTCCTGTGCTTCGCGGTTGCGTGGATTTAGGTTTCCTGTGTGACTTTGACGAGGATATAGGCGGTTATGCAATTGAGCTGCTGACAGCGCCGGATTCACTTCACCTCCAGACAAGAACGGATATCTGCGGAACGAGTGGTATTCATGCGGCATATAAAGTCGGCGAAGATGGTCTTCCGGTTATGACGGACGCCTGGTTTTCTTATGCGGCAGACAAGACAATCAAGGCCAAATCGGATATCGAAGCAACGAAGGTAGATCAGAACGGAACAGCTTCCGGCAGCGTCACAATTCGTGCCGGTGAGGGTGTGGTTCCCGTTCGCACAGACGACGAGACCTGGGTGGATCTTCGCCTGACAGACGGAACACTTTGCCGGATGACAGTTGACAGACAGGAATGGCCGGTGAAGCTGAACGGAACAGCACAGGATGATCTCTTTGATAACATTATGTATGCAGGATAAGGAGGAGTACAATGAAGAAAAACAAATCGATTCTGTTGTTTGCAGTGATGATGATGCTCATGCTGTTTGCACTTCCGTGCAGCGCAAAGGCAGCTGTTCCGGCGATTAAATACCGCGCCAATATGCAAAAATCAGGCTGGCAGGGCTGGAAGTCCAATGGTGCGTCGGCAGGTCTTGCAGGCAAGAAGCTTCGTCTGGAAGCGCTGCAGGTGAAGAAGCCTTCCGGCTCCGGCAGCATCCAGTATCGTGTCTATGCAGCAGGAAAGGGCTGGCAGGCATGGAAAGCAAACGGTGCAACAGCCGGTTATGTCGGACAGAATCGCCGCATTGATGCCATTGAGATGAAACTCACAGGCAGCCTCGCATCGAAGTATGATCTTTATTATCGTGTCTATGCTCAGAAGAACGGCTGGATGGGCTGGGCGAAAAACGGAGCAAGAGCCGGCACGATCGGCTATGCCCGCCGTCTCGAGGCCATTCAGATCAAGCTTGTTGCAAAGAACGGCAAGGCTCCCGGATCAACGAAGAACGCCTATAGCAATCTGACAAACGCCAATGTAAAAAATCAGCTTCTGAGCAAGGCAAAAAGTCTTGCATCAAAGGAGAAGACTAAGCTGAAATATCAGTATGTTGACGTGAACGGAAACGGCTTTTTGGAAATGATTGCATTCTGCGGCGTAAACACTTACCTGCTCAGCTATAACCGGCCGGAGGGAAAGACAGTTGTTGTGAAGATGATCGGCGGCAGCGGAAAGGGTGGCGGAGCCTTTGGCTACTATAATAAATCAAAGCATCTGTTCGGTGCGCACAGTGCTTCCACCGGCGGCGCTACGTGGTGGATTTATAAGATCAGCGGGGTGAAAGCTTCGCTTTATATCAAGATGCAATCTATTAACGCAAAGCATAGCGCCACAGGAAAGCCACAGTGGCTGATTAACGGGAAAAATGTCAGTGAGAAGACTTTCAAAGCAAAGTATGATTCTCTGTATCTGACACGTCTGGCTGCACCGTTTGGTACAGGATCGATTAAGGTAACGTCACCGGTGAAGTGGTGATGGTTCACGTTGGCTCGACAATATGGTCGGGATACAAACGTATAATTGTGCAGTAAATCATACGGGCACAGTCCAGTTCTGGACTGTGCCCAAGCCTTGCAATAGAACCTCGCGCAGATTTCACTCGCCGAAGCGGTTAAAAGAAAGTATCAAAAACGCGGGAACAGGAGTTTATGATTTTATGAATACAGAAAACCGGAATGTCCGGCTTCCCTGGTTCGGGATTCCGAAGCTGATCCCTTACCTGAAAAAATATCGCAGAATGCTCATCAGCATGATTGTTCTGGGATTTGCAGCTTCTTTAATTGACAGTATCTATCCGCTGTTTACCCGCTACGCACTGAACCATTTTATCATCGGGAAAACCACGGATACGCTTCTGCAGTTTGTGCTCCTTTATCTGGCAGTGCTTCTCATCCAGGTGGCAGCGAATTTCATCAGTGTCTACCAGACCGGTATCATTGAGCTGGATGTGGACAGGGACCTGCGCAATGCAGCCTTCAGCCATCTGCAGGAGCTTTCATTCTCTTACTTTAATCAGAACAATGTCGGCTATATCCATGCCCGTGTCATCAGCGATACCGGCAAGATCGGAGAGCTGGTTGCATGGAGAATGATGAGCATCGTCTGGAGCGGATCCTACCTTCTGTTCGTTGTCATCAACATGCTGATCTTAAGCGTGCGACTGGCTATGTACATGCTGCTTCTGATTCCTCTGGCAGCGGTTCTGATCGTCTTTTTCCAGAAAAAGCTGATTGTGCTGAACCGCCGGATCCGCGAGACCAACTCTAAGATCACAGGCGATTTCAACGAGGGTATTACGGGTTCCCGTTCAATCAAGACACTCGTCGTGGAAGCACTCATGAAGAAGGACTTTGAGCGCGATACCGAAGAGATGCGCAGCGTGTCTGTACATGCAGGACGCTACAGCGCCGCTTTTACCGCTGTGGTCATGATGCTGTCCTCCGCGGCTCTTGCCATCGTTTTATGGAAGAGCGGCGTGATTTCAGAGGACGGTGTGGTCATGATCGGAACACTGTCCGTATTCATGCATTATGCAATGGAAATGCTGGAGCCGATTCGTGAGGTTATTGAAACCGTCGCAGGCATCGTGGCTGTGCAGGTCAATATCGAGCGCTTTTCTCATCTGATGGAGACAAAGAGCGATGTGGCCGATACACCGGAGGTCATCGAAAAATACGGCGATGCATTTAATCCGAAGAAAGAAAACTGGGAGCCGCTGATCGGCGATGTGGAGTTCCGCGATGTGTCCTTCCATTATCCGGACGGCGATGAGATGGTGCTGGAGCACTTCAATCTGAAGGTTCCGCACGGAACCAATGTCGCGATCGTCGGTGAGACCGGTGCAGGCAAGTCTACGCTGGTTAATCTGGTCTGCCGTTTCTTCGAACCGACAGAAGGGGAGGTGCTGATTGACGGCGTCAATGCGACAAAGCGTTCACAGCTCTGGCTGCATTCCAATATCGGCTATGTGCTGCAGACACCGCATCTGTTTTCAGGAAGCGTCAGAGAGAATCTTCGCTACGGCAATCCGCATGCCTCTGATGAGGAAATTCTCCGCGCACTGAAGCTGGTCTCGGCGGAAGGTGTTCTGGCAAAGATGGACAAGGGGCTGGATACAGATGTCGGTGAAGGCGGCGATCTCCTCTCAACAGGAGAGAAGCAGCTGCTGTCCTTCGCAAGAGCGATTCTGGCAGATCCGCGGATTCTGGTGCTGGATGAGGCAACCGCATCGATCGACACTCTGACAGAGAAGGCAATTCAGGATGCGATTCATACCGTTATTCAGGGACGCACTTCCTTCGTGATCGCACACCGTCTCTCCACGATCGTGGACGCCGATGTGATTCTGGTTGTAAAAGACGGAAAGATCACGGAGCGTGGTACGCATAAGGAACTGATGCAGCAGCGCGGCTATTATTATGAGCTGTATTCCAGACAGTACGAGGATATGGCAGCGGACATGATCGCGCGGCAGGCTGACTGAGAGTCTGGAAAAGAAAAAGTTCCGGCGTTTCGATTCAAAAAAGATCGGATGCCGGAGCATGCATAAATGAGAAACAAATCAGATGAATAAGAATAACAAAAAACAAAATTTTACGAGAGCCTCGATGATTCTCTTCTTTCTGAAGGGCTCTAAGCTGTACTTTCTCGGTACGGTGTTCTTTGCGGCGGCAGTTTCGCTGCTGGATCTTCTGAATCCGCGGATCATCAGCTTTACTGTGGATTCGGTTCTCGGAAGTGAAGCCTATCAGCTGCCTGCTCCGGTTGAGAAGCTGCTGCAGGAAGCCGGGGGTACGGTTTATCTGCGGGAGCATCTGTGGATCATCGCTTTATTGATCCTCGGGGTGGCAATTCTGGGTGCCGTGTGCCGCTTTTTATTTAAGCTGTTCAATGCACTCGGAGCGGAGAAGCTGGTGCAGACGATGCGAGACAGCCTGTTCGGCCACATCCTGAAGCTGCCGTTTTCGTGGCTCGGTGAAAATCACACAGGTGACATCATCCAGCGCTGTACCTCAGATGTAGAGCAGATCAAGGTCTTTCTTTCCGAGCAGCTGACAGGACTTTTCAGAGTCTTTGTCCTGGTTGCATTTGCCCTGTATTTTATGTTCTCGATTAATCTCAGACTGGCACTGGCGGTGGCTGCATTTATCCCAGTCATTGTCGGATACAGCCTGTACTTCTATCACAGGGTCGGGGATGCCTTTGAAAAGGTAGACGTGGAAGAGGGCGTGCTGTCCTCTATTGCACAGGAGAATCTGACAGGTGTCCGCGTTGTGCGTGCCTTCGGCCGCGAGCTCTACGAGAAGGAGCGATTTGAGACACAGAATGAGAAGTACACGAAGATGTGGATTTACCTGATGCGTCTTTTGTCGGCATTCTGGATGTCTTCGGATCTGATTTCCTATCTGCAGATCCTGACCGTCTTTATCTACGGAGCCTTCTTAAGTGTGAGAGGAGAGCTGACGCCCGGCAATTACATTGCATTTATCACCTATACCACAATGCTGATGTGGCCGATCCGTTCGCTCGGCCGCATTATCTCCAACATGTCAAAGGCAGGAATCTCCATTGACCGTCTTCGCTATATTATGAATGCAGAGCCGGAGGAGGACAGACCCGGGGCAGAAGAGGCGGAGATGAGCGGCGATATCGCCTTCGAGCATGTGAGCTTCCGCTATGAGAACGGCACAGCTGATGTACTGGAAGATGTTTCACTGCAGGTGAAGGCCGGAACAACAGTCGGTATCCTCGGCGGAACGGGATCAGGAAAGAGTACGCTGATGTACCTTCTTGACCGGCTCTATGAGCTGCCGGAGGACGGCGGACGCATCACGATCGGCGGTAAGGATATCCGGGATATCAGGGCGGACTGGCTCAGAAAGAATATCGGCATGGTGCTGCAGGAGCCCTTCCTGTTTTCCAGAACTCTTTCGGAAAATATTGCGATTGCCAGCAGGAATGCGGATCAGACGGAGGTGAGGCATGCGGCACGTCTGGCTGCCCTTGATGAAACCATCGAGCACTTCACCGAAGGCTATGAGACCTGCGTGGGCGAGCGCGGTGTGACACTGTCCGGAGGTCAGAAGCAGAGAACCGCTATTGCGCAGATGCTGATCCGGAAGCCTCCGATTATGGTGTTTGATGATTCGCTGTCGGCAGTCGATGCCGAGACGGACGCGAAGATCCGGAAGGCACTGGCAGAGGAGCTGGCTGGCTCCACAGTCATTCTGATTGCACACCGCATTACGACACTGATGCAGGCGGACCGTATCTATGTGATGGATAAGGGACGGATTGCAGAAGAGGGTACGCACGCAGAACTGCTTGCAAAGGGCGGCATCTACAGCAGAATTTATGAACTTCAGTCAAGACAGGCATGATGGATTTCCGGGACAGGCAGTTTCGGAACAGAATGATCAG
>JAUNAG010000029.1:9685-24990 GCA_030527685.1 Lachnospiraceae bacterium
AACATTTCAGGACGACAGAATGAAAACAGCAGTTTTAAGGCAGCGGTTCTAAGACAGTGGTTTTGAGATGGAATGTTCAGGAGAAGGAAGAAAAGCGACTATGGGAATAAAGAAGACAAGAACGGCAGATATGACTTCCGGGCCGATTATGATGCAGTTGATCCGGTTCAGCCTTCCACTGCTTCTGGGAAATGTTTTCCAGATGCTTTACAACACGGTGGACTCACTTGTGGTCGGAAATTTTGTGGGAACGGAGGCGCTGGCAGCGGTCGGTTCCACGACGATGATCATCAACATCCTGGTACTCTTTTTTAACGGTCTTGCCGTCGGTGCGGGAGTTCTGATCGGCCAGCTGTTCGGAGCGCAGGACAAGGATACGCTCCATACGGCAGTTGAGACGACTATGTCGATGACCTTCATCTTCTCTGTGCTTTTTACGATTATCGGAGTGGCAGGTGTTCCGCTGATGCTGAAGCTGATGTCGACACCTGCGGATGTCATGGAGCCGGCTTCGCTTTATCTGCGAATCTATTTCTCCGGCATCTCCGGTATGCTGATTTATAACATGGGCGGCGGTATCCTGCGTGCGGTCGGAGATTCGATCCGCCCGCTGGAATTCCTGATTTTTACCAGCGTGATGAATACGATCCTGGATCTGTTCTTTGTGCTGGGCCTTCATAAGGGAATTGCCGGCGTTGCGATCGCCACTGTCATCTCCCAGTTCTGCTCGGCACTTCTGATTCTGCGTCTTCTGGTCCGGACGGATGAGATCTATTATTTCCGCTTCTCGGACCTGTGCCTGAATCTGCCGCTGCTTGGCACCATCTTCCGCTTCGGTCTGCCGGCTGCGATTCAGTCGACACTGACGGCATTTTCGAATACTTTTGTGCAGTCTTATATCAATACCTTCGGCAGCAGCTGTATGGCCGGATGGAGCTGCTACAATAAGCTGGATCAGTTCGTCTTCCTGCCGATTGTCAGTATGAATATGGCGGCCACAGCATTTGTCAGTCAGAATATCGGTGCCGGACAGGTCAAGAGAGCGAATAAGGGAACAGGCGTGGCGCTTGCCATGATTTCTGTTATTACCATTGCAATTTCATCTGTTCTGGTTCTCTTTGCGCGAGAGGCCAGCGCGATCTTCACCTCTGATCAGGCCGTGATTGAATTCAGCGTGCTCTTCCTGAGCACAAATACAATGCTGCTGATTTTCAACAGTATCAACCATGTACTGGCGGGTGCGCTTCGCGGAAGAGGAGATTCCTTCGGTCCGATGATCATCATGGTTTCGACCTTTGTTGTCATCAGACAGATCTATCTCTTCGTGGTGACCAGATTCTTCATCAACACGCCGAAGGTGGTCGGTTTCGGCTACCCGATCGGCTGGATGTCCTGCTGTATCATTCAGCTGCTGTATTTTTATTTCAGATGGCTGCGGCCGTCGAAAAAAGAGGCGTAAAAACAAAAAAGTGCCTGTCCCCGGTCTTGAGTGGGACAGGCACTTTTTAAATTTTATGAATCAGATCTGGAATAGCAGTTCTTCATCCGGTTGGAGGCTTCATTCAGCACCTTCCGCAGAAGATCCTGTGTCTTTTCCTGCAGGCAGGCTGCAATCTCTTCGTTTGCTGCTTCCAGCAGAGCGGAGACAGATTCGCCTTCAGCTTCTTTCCGGTCATAGCGGTTCAGAATTTCACGGGCTTTTGACTGGACTGCAAGCTGGTAGCGCTCCACGTGAGCGATGCTTGCGGCATAGCTTGCATCGGCAAGTGCGGCGATCAGGCGGTTTGCCCAGTAGAAGCTGTCGGTTGAAACTGTGCCGGTTGTACTTGTGAAGTAAGCGGGCAGTGTCTCCACATTCGGATACAGCGGGACCAGCGCATTGAATACGTTGGAGGCAAAGGTGATCCACTCAACGGCGCAGCGGTCTGCCGGTACGTAAGGACGCAGCTGCATCAGTCCCATGAAATCTGTGCGGTTAATGCCGATGGTGCGGTAAGCACCGCGCATCGAGCAGTCGCCGGCAGAGGAGTAGGGATCGTACGGTGTGCCCTGATAATGGCTGGAGAGCATGTACTTTACATCCTCGACAGTTACCTTGCGTTCCGGTGTCAGACACCAGGGAATATCATCGGAAAGCGGTGTGAAGTCAGCATCCGGACCGTCCCAGAGATACTCATGAGGAGCCAGATATCGTCCCATGAACCAGGCGCGCGGTGTGTTGTAGACATGATCTGCGTCACTGTGGCTGCCGAAGGCTTCACGGGGAATCAGGCTGCCGTCCATGGAAAGATTCAGATGATTGTCACGGATAAAGGCATCGAGATCCTTTGAGCATAAGAATTCACGGCCTTCGCCGAGTGCATCCTGCAGGTCAAAGTGATCCAGACCGAACTGATTCGGCATGATGACGCAGGCATCATCCGGTACACGGCGTGCGATCCAGTGATGACCTCCGATGGTCTCAAGCCACCAGATTTCATTGACGTCCTGGAAAGCCATGCCGTTCATCTCGTAGGTGCCGTACTGTTCCAGGAGACTTCCGAGACGGAGGACACCTTCGCGGGCACTGCGGATATAGGGCAGAACCAGAACGACGATATCTTCTTCACCGATGCCGCCCGGGATCTCCGGAACTCCGTCCTTTTCGGGAACAAGGACAACCAGAGGATCTGCGCCGAGAACACGCTCATTGGAAGTGATGGTCTCGGTGGCAGTCATGGCAACATTGGCGGAATTGACGCCGGCTCCTGCCCAGATTCCCTCACCTTCTTCGGCATTGGGAACGGCGGAGTAGCGCAGCGGATTTTCCGGAAGCGGAATCTCCACATGAGAGATTACGGATCTGTAGACGCGCGGCTGCTCCTCCGGCTGTACGAGTGCCATCTTTTTGGATGTGTAGCGGCCGCCGCCGGAATCATCGTTGCGGGCAATCATAGTAGAACCGTCATAGGTGGCGCTGCGGCCGACCAGAATGGTTGTACAAGGCATGGGTAAAACTCCTTTCTTCCTGTAACCGTGTATACCTGCAAGCAGGCTTCACGGATCAAAACAAATTGCGAAAATGAGACACACAGTCTGCATCAGACCGGTTCTTCATAGAGACTCCGTCCGACTGTTTCACAGCTGCCTGTTCCGTCAGTCAGCTCTGTGACCAGTTTTTCTATTCCGGAAACCGCATCAGCCGGAACAGTCACATGAACCTTCACGTCTGCTGCATATTCTGTGTCTGTGATCCGGATGCCGTCTTCGGCAAAACGGTACTGGATGCGGCCGAGCTGTGTGTAGGTGCAGGTGATGCAAAGTTCAACGCCGTCACGGACGCAGACTGCACCGGCATCCTCCACGGCATCGCGGGCAGCAGCGGAGTAGGCACGGACAAGTCCGCCTGTTCCGAGCAGAGTGCCGCCGAAGTAACGGGTCACAACAAGCAGGCAGCGATGCAGATCGCGGCCTGTGAGAATCTCCAGCATCGGTCTTCCGGCCGTGCCTGACGGTTCACCGTCGTCACTGCAGCGCAGGATTTCATCCGGTGTTCCGGGCTCACCTGCGATATAGGCAAAGCAGTGATGGCGTGCATCGTAATAATGCTTTCGGACACCGGCAATATACTGCTCAGCCTCCTCGGGGGTATTCACGCGAACGGCTTCTCCGATAAATCTTGATTTCTTTTCGATTACCTCGGAAGCACCTTCCGCAGCAAGTGTTCTGTAATCCAAGCTGTTCTCCTGTATCCGGCAAAAGAAGCAGGCGCATGAATGGGTGCCTCTTTTGCTGCTCAATATCAAAAACAGTTTAAAAAGTAAATGATGCATGATGAGACGCCTCACCTCTCCGGATCAGACGGGAGAGATGAGGCGTTTTGTAATCATAAGCGTATCTTGGTAGATTCCTGGACACGTCTGCACAGCTCCTGTGCAGCATTGTAGCCCATCTTCTTCTGACGGTGGTTGACGGCTGCGGTCTCGACGATGACGGCGAGGTTGCGGCCCGGACGAATCGGAAGAGAGTGGCAGACAATCTTGTTTCCGAGGAATTCCGTGTATTCCTCCTCAAGACCGAGACGATCGTATTCACGCTCGCGGTTCCAGTCCTCCAGCTTGATGACAAGGTCGATCTGCTGTGTATCCTTGACGTGCTCGACACCGTACAGCGTCTTGACGTCGATGATGCCGATACCGCGAAGCTCGATGAAGTGACGGGTCAGATCCGGAGCGGAGCCGACAAGCGTGATGTCGGAAACCTTGCGGATGACGACGACGTCGTCGCTGACGAGACGGTGGCCGCGGCGGACAAGTTCCAGAGCAGCCTCGCTCTTTCCGATGCCGCTCTCACCCATGATGAGCACGCCTTCACCGTAAACGTCGACCAGAACGCCGTGGATGGAGATGCTCGGTGCGAGTTCTACACCCAGCCAGCGAATGATTTCAGCCATGAAGCTGGATGTCATACGCTCGGTGACCAGTGTCGGTACTTCATATTTGCGTGCGATGTTCAGCATGTCTTCGGACGGCTCCGTCAGCGTCGTGAAGATGACGCAGGGAATACCGCTTGCGATAAAGCGCTCGTAGACACGATGACGTTCTTCTTCGGGCAGATGCATAATATAGGTATATTCAACGTAACCGATGATCTGCACGCGTTCCTTAACAAAGTGCTCGTAATAGCCGGTGAGCTGCAGAGCAGGCCGGTTGATATCCGGCGTAGTCAGCTCAATCGGCGCAAGATCAATATCCGGTGTGAGGTTCTGAAGCTTCATTGCCTCCGCCAGTTTTGCAAGAGTGACTGTTGTCTTCATACGTCCTCCTGTTTCACAAGTATCAGACGGTTTCCGGCTCCGGATATTCCTCGCCGAACAGCTCGACAGTTACAGTTTCCATGACCTGATCCTCCAGCGGCTTGTCGCTGTAGTTGGTCGCAACAGTAGCGATGGCGTCTACGACATCCATGCCCTCAATGACCTTGCCGAAAGCGGCATACTGGCCGTCCAGATGCGGTGCATTCTTATGCATGATGAAGAACTGGCTGCCGGCTGAATCCGGATGCATTGCTCTTGCCATGGAAAGAACACCTTCTGTGTGCTTCAGATCGTTCTTGAAGCCGTTGCTTCTGAACTCACCCTTGATGCTGTAATCCGGGCCGCCCATACCGGTTCCGGTCGGGTCGCCGCCCTGGATCATGAAGCCCGGGATGACGCGGTGGAAGATGACACCGTCATAAAAGCCCTTCTTGATGAGGCTGATGAAGTTGTTGACTGAATTCGGAGCGATCTCCGGATAAAGCTCTGCTTTAATCGTGCCGCCGTTTTTCATCTTAATAGTAACAATCGGATTTGACATAGAATTGACTCCTTATTATAAAATGCTGCTGCAGTCTGTTTCGTATCGGCAAAACGACCGCCGCAGGGGCTACTGCCGCGCAGGCAGTACGCGTCTGTTCCTATTATTACACAGAAGCCTGCAAAAAACTATGATGAGTTCAGGTGTGCGGAGAAGCCGGTTACATTTTCCGGAAAATGTCGTCGCAAATCGGGAGAAGATGGCGGTCAGGCACGTTGACATCTTTTTTTATACTATCTATAATTATCTGTTATGTGCTGGAGACAACACATCGGTTTTTATACAATTTTTTCAGTATACAGGGCATAGTGCTTTTGTATCATGTATCGCTCTGGAGGCCGACAGATACGCCTCCAAATACAGTCAGCGACAGGAAGGAAAGGTATGGGAAAGTATCTTGTAAGACGCATTTTACTTGCGATCGTATCGGTATTCGTGATCTGCGTGATCACATTTGGTGCAATGAATGCCGTTCCGGGTGGACCGTTCAATTCGGAGAAGGCTCTTTCACCTGCAGTCAAGAAGGCTCTGGAGGAACGCTATAATCTGGATAAGCCGGTTCCGGAGCAGTTCGTCATCTATATGGGACGTGTCATGCACGGCGACTTCGGTGTTTCTCTGAAGACAGGTCGTGATATTTCACAGACCATCGGAACCTGCTTTAAGGTTTCCTCTCGACTCGGCGGTATGGCAGCTCTTGCTGCAGTCATCGTCGGTGTCATTCTCGGTGCTATTGCGGCACTGTTCCGAAACAAATGGCCGGACAGGTTGATTATCTTCCTGACGACGCTGTTCACGGCAATGCCGTCCTTCGTCTTCGCAACCTTCCTGCTGATGATCTTCTGTATTGAACTGAAGATCTTCCCGGTATGGGATGCATCCACCAGAAGTATGGTGCTTCCGGTTATCGCACTTGCTGCTTATCCGACGGCTTATATCACCCGTCTGACAAAGACCAGTATGCTGGATGCTCTGGGACAGGACTACATCCGTACAGCACGTGCAAAGGGTGTCACAACCGTGAAGGTCATCTTCAAGCACGCTCTGCGCAACGCGCTGATCCCGGTTATTACATATGTAGGTCCGATGCTGGCTTATATTCTGACAGGCTCCCTCGTTGTTGAGAATATCTTCACGATCGGCGGTCTCGGCCAGCAGTTTGTGCAGTCCATCACGAACCGCGATTACCCGATGATTATGGCAACTACCATTTTCCTGGCAGTGATCATGGTTCTCATGAATCTCCTCAGCGACATTTTATATAAGGTTGTTGATCCGAGAATCACACTGGGCTAAAGAAGAGGAGAGAAAATATGGATACAATGCCGAAGAAGAATCCGCTGAGCCTTCAGGTGGATCTGAAAAAATTCGAGAAGGCAACAGAGGAAGAAAAAAGACAGGCCGAGGTTATGAGCGAGTCTACGTCATTCTTCCGTGACGGTATGAGAAAGCTGATGAAGAATCCGCTTGCAGTCGGTTCCATCATCGTGCTCGCGCTGATCATCCTGACCATTGTGATTGCGCCGATCGTTGTTCCGTACGGCTATGCCGACATTATCAAGGTCAACGGAAAGCGCGACAAGACAGCAAAGAACCTGGCTCCGTTTGAGTACTCCGTCAAGGAGATGCAGTATATGGAAGAGACAGGCGAGAAGCTGTTCCCGCATATCATGGGAACGGATTCACTGAGCCGCGATTATTTCATCCGCGTCGTTGAGGGAACAAAGATCTCTCTGATCGTCGGTGTGTTCGCAGCGCTTCTGGTACTGCTGATCGGTGTCATCTACGGTTCAATTTCAGGATATGCGGGAGGGCGAACGGATCTGATCATGATGCGAATAGTCGACGTGATCTATTCGCTGCCAGACATGCTGATCATCATCCTGCTGTCAGTTGTTCTGGATGAGCGTCTGCAGTCGACAAACAATGTGATTATCAAGGCGCTCGGAACCAACATGGTTTCCATCTTCATCGTATTCGGCCTGCTGTACTGGGTAGGTATGGCGCGTCTGGTACGAGGCGAGATTCTGCAGATCAAGAATAATGAGTACATCCTTGCAGCAAGAGCAATCGGCGCAGGATCCGGTCGTATTATCCGTACTCATATCATTCCGAACTGCATCAGCGTCATCATCATTACAACGGCTCTTCAGGTTCCGTCCGCTATCTTCACGGAGTCCTTCCTGTCGTTCATCGGTATGGGCGTCAAGTCTCCGATGCCGTCTCTCGGCTCTCTTGCCAACGCAGCAAGAGAAGGTCTGCAGAGCTATCCGATGCAGCTGGTTTTCCCGGCTGTTACAATCGTCCTGATCGTACTTGCATTCAACCTGCTGGGCGACGGCCTGCGTGATGCATTTGACCCGAAACTGAGGAGATAAGAAGATGAATACAAATGAAAAACCGCTTCTGCAGGTAAATGACCTGCACACCTCCTTTTCAACAGATAAGGGAGATGTACGTTCGGTAAACGGTGTCAGCTTTACACTGGAGGCCGGCAAAACACTTGGTATCGTAGGCGAGTCCGGTTCGGGCAAGTCCGTTACAGCTTATTCGATCATGCAGATTCTGGAGCAGAACGGAAGAATTACTTCCGGTGAGGTGCTCTTCGAAGGTGAGGATATTACAAAGTACACCGAGAAGCAGATGCACGTCTTCCGCGGACAGAAGTGTGCCATGATCTTCCAGGATCCGATGACTTCTCTGAACCCGGTTTATTCCGTCGGCAATCAGATTGAAGAGGCAATCCGGATTCACTCCAATAAGACAAAGGCTGAGGCTCATGAAGCTGCTCTTGAGATGCTTCGCCTGGTCGGCATCAATGATGCGGAAAGACGTATCAAGCAGTATCCGCACGAACTTTCCGGCGGTATGAGACAGCGTGTCATGATCGCAATGGCACTGGCTTCCGAGCCGTCAGTCCTGATCGCAGATGAGCCGACAACAGCTCTTGACGTGACGATTCAGGCACAGATTCTGGAGCTGATGCAGGATCTGCAGAAAAAACTGAAGATGGCAATCATCATTGTCACACACGATCTGGGAGTTATTGCACAGATGGCTGATGAGATTGTCGTTATGTACGGCGGACGTATCTGCGAGAGAGGTTCTGCAGACGATATCTTCTATCGTCCGAGCCATGAGTATACAAAGGGTCTGTTAAGATCCATTCCGCGTATTGACAACATGAAGGAAAAGCTGGTTCCGATCGGAGGCAACCCGATCAACCTGCTGAACATGCCGAAAGGCTGCGCTTTCTGTTCACGCTGCGATGAGGCAATGAAGATCTGCCTTACGGAGCTGCCGCCGGAACTGAAGATCGGTGACGGACACAGAGCATCCTGCTGGATGAATGTGAAGAACGGAACATACGTGGAAGAGGAGTGAGGGAAGTTATGAGCAGTGAATATCTTGTAGAAGTAGAGAATCTGAAGCAGCACTTCCCGATTCACACAGGCTTCGGAAAAACAACCATGCTGAAGGCTGTTGACGGTGTAAGCTTCAAGATCAAGCCGGGCGAGACACTGGGTCTTGTAGGCGAGTCCGGCTGCGGCAAAACAACGGTCGGACGTACTCTGCTGCATCTTTATAAGCCGACTGACGGAAAGATTCTGTTTGAAGGCGAAGAAGTCACAGAGAAAAATATCCATGAATACAGAAAGAAGATGCAGATGGTCTTCCAGGATCCTTATTCCTCACTTGACCCGCGTATGACGGTTGAGGATATCATCGGAGAGCCGCTGGATGTCCACAAGCTGTATAAGACAAAGGAAGAGCGCCGCGAGAGGATTCTGGAGCTGATGTCTGTTGTCGGTCTGAATGCAGAGCACGCAACACGTTATGTCCATGAGTTCTCAGGCGGTCAGAGACAGAGAATCGGTATCGCGAGAGCACTTGCAGTTGATCCGAAGTTCATCGTCTGCGATGAGCCGGTATCCGCACTGGACGTTTCCATTCAGGCGCAGGTCATCAACATGTTTGAGGAACTGCAGGAGAAGCTCGGCGTTGCTTATCTTTTCATCGCGCACGACCTGCTGGTTGTCCGCCATATCTCAGATCGTATTGCCGTTATGTACCTCGGCCGTATGGTGGAGATGGCTGATGCCGATGAGCTCAACGAAAACCCGATTCATCCGTATACACTGTCCCTGCTTTCCGCAGTTCCGATCCCGGATCCGGAAACAGCAAGAAAGCAGCAGCGTATTATTCTGGAGGGTGATGTTCCGAGCCCGCTGAAGATGCCGTCCGGCTGTGCATTCCGTACACGCTGCCGCTATGCGACAGAGGAGTGCGCAAAGTCCGTACCGCCTCTGACAGACCGCGGTAACGGCCATCTGGTTGCCTGCTTCAATAAATGAGAAAAATGAAACAATATAATTAAATGTTTCATTTTTCGGAGATTGTAGTATAATTGGTCTATTAATCTGGTAATTGCGGGATATTTCCCCGATTGCAATAAATTGGACACAATAGTTTCAAATCACACAAAGGAGGAACAGTATGAAAAAGAGAGTACTGGCAATGACTCTTGCTGCTATGACTACAGTCAGCATGCTCGGCATCGTTCCGGCTATGGCAGATGACGGCAGCACACTTTATCCGACACCGGATGGTGTGACACTGGAAGCTTCTTCTTACAACGAGGCAGCTCCGGACTGGACTGAGTACGACAACCTGATCGCTCAGATCAAGTCCAACATCACAACCGAAGAGCGTGTTGCGCTGATGCACAAGGCTGAGGACATCCTCATGGCTACAGGCGCAGTTATTCCGCTGTACTACTACAATGATCTGTATGTTCAGAAGACAGACGTTGAGGGAATCTACTCCAACCTGTTCGGATTCAAGTTTTTCCAGTATGCTACATCTCCGAGAGATGTACTGAAGATTAACCTTGCTTCTGAACCGGCTAAGGTTGACCCGGCTCTGAACTCTTCTGTTGACGGTGCATGCCTGATCGTTAACATGTTTGACGGTCTGTACACCTACAACGCTGACGGCCAGCTTGAGCCGGCAGTAGCTGATCCGGAGAATCCGTATGAAGTTTCCGAGGACGGCACACAGTACACCTTCCATCTGCAGGAAGGCCTGAAGTGGTCTGACGGCTCTGCTCTGACAGCAGGCGACTTCGAGTATGCATGGAAGAGAGCTGCAAAGGATGAGACAGGTGCTGACTATGCATACCTGTTCACAGATATCTTTGCAACTGCTGAAGACGGCACAATCGACGTCAAGGCTACAGATGACACAACTCTGGTTGCTACTCTGACAGCTCCGTGCGCATACTTCCTTGACCTGGCTGCATTCCCGGCATTCTTCCCGGTTCCGCAGGCAGCTATCGAGGCAGCTGACGCAGACGGCACAAACCCGGGCGCTTGGTGCCAGGAAGCCGGCTTCGTAACAAACGGCGCTTACACAATGACAGAGTGGACTCATGAAGAGTCTATCGTTCTGACAAAGAACGAGAACTGGAGAAACGCTGATAAGGTTTCCATCCCGGAACTCAACTTCATGCTGAGTGCTGATGATACAGCTATCTACGCTGCATACCAGGGTGACAACCTTGACTTCGCTGATACAGTTCCGACAAACGAAATCGCTTCCATCATGAACAATGATGATTTCCATGTCGTAGATCAGCTTGGTACTTACTACGTTGCATTCAACGTAAACAGCTCCCTTTTCGAAGGCAAGACTGTTGAGCAGGCTGCTGCTATGAGAAAGGCAATTGCCCTTCTGATCGACCGTGACTACATCGTCGAGAACATTGCTCAGACAGGCCAGAAGATCGCTACAAGCTTCATCCCGGCTGGTATGGCTGACAGCAACGGCGGCGTATTCAAGGCTAACTCCGATGCTTATACCTTCCCGGTAGAAGAGGAAGAGGGCTACTTCCCGGCAGAGCTTTCTGATGACTGCATCGAAGAAGCAAGAAAGCTTCTTGAGTTCGCAGGCTATAAGTTCACAGAGGACGGTGTCCTTTCTGATGAGACTCCGCTTGCTATTACTTACCTGATCAACGAGAGCTCTGCTCATAAGCTGATCGCTGAGGCTATTCAGTCTGACCTCTCTGAGGTTGGTATCGACCTCGACATCGAGTCCCGTGAGTGGAACGTCTTCCTTGATGAGAGAAAGCAGGGCAACTTCGACTTCGCTCGTGAAGGCTGGATCGCAGACTACAACGACCCGATCAACATGCTTGAGATGTGGACATCCCAGTCCGGCAACAACGACAGCCAGTTCGGCAAGAACTGATAACCGCTTTGTCTAAAGACATACGGTTTCGCTGACGTCTTAAAGAAATAAAAAACCCGGCTGCTGCACAAAAGTGCGGCAGCCGGGTTTTTGGTTTTCTGCTTACTGCTGTTCCTTGCGGGCATGCAGATAGTCACGGAAATAATCATTCTGCGGTGTGGCAATGCCGTGTTTTGCTCCGAGAGAGCAGACGACATCGGCGAAGAGTCCGACTTCTGTAGGTCTTCCTTCACGTGTATCCTGCTTCATGGACGGCTCGCCGTCCGGAGCGAGAGAATCCATAAGAGCGATCCAGCGGTCGCGGGTTTCTTCAGAGAGCATGATGCCTTCGGCAGCAGCGACAGCGCGAGCTTCATTCATTGCATCGATCATAGCGGTGCGCTCCCTGCCGGGACGCTGAATGCCCTCATAAGGAACGTTGTAGACGGCGCAGGCCTGATTGACACCGACGTTCAGCATCCATTTGCTCCAGAGCTGTGTCATGATGTCTGTTGAGACCAGAACGCCGAAGCCTGCAGCTTTCAGGAAGCTTTCAACAGCCTGAACAGATTTGCTGATGCTGCCGTCCTTCTCACCGATTGTAAAGGAGCCTGTATTCTGATAGACCACATTGGTGCCTGTACGGGTTGTATCCATACCCTGTACAGTGCAGTACAGCAGGTGCTTCGGATGCAGAGCTTCCTCAACCATGCCTTCGGAGATTGTACCGTTCAGGCAGGAGAGGACGATGGTATCGTCGGACACAGCATTTTTCGCATACTGCAATGCTTCCGGAAGTCCCATGAACTTGGTGGTGAAAAGAAGAAGATCAACCGGGCGGGCTTCCTCAGGGGTGACGAAGCAGAAAGAACCGGGCTGTCCGTTGACCAGAACACCCTGCTCCTGATAGCGGGAGATGCGCTCCTGATTCGCGATGATCTGAATGTCATCGGTGACTTTTCTGAATTCGGTTGCGTAGAGAACGCCGATGGCGCCGAAACCGATGATGGCAACTGACTTAATCATGGGAGAATTCCTTTCGTGATAAAAAGAGAAGCCGAAAACACTGATCAGATCAATGTTTTCGGCTGATTGAGCGGAGAGGATGGGATTCGAACCCATGCGCCCCGAAGGACAAACGGTTTTCAAGACCGCCTCGTTATGACCGCTTCGATACCTCTCCATATGTCACACACATTGCTGTGCGCTCATGCGTGAGTTATTATAACAGACGCAGAGAAGCAATTCAAGAGAAAGTTTTAAGCAGTTTGAGGCCTGCCACCCTGTTTTATATTCGAAAAAGGACTATACTGGTAGTGACAGAGGATTTATTTCCGGAACAATATAGGATTCTCTGACAATGACGGGAAAGAGGAGACGGGCTATGACAGAGGAGCTGTATCAGAAATATCTGCAGGTATTGAGGGAAGAGCTTATTCCCGCGATGGGATGTACGGAACCGATTGCGATTGCCTATGCAGCCGCGCTTGCAGTGAAAGTACTTGGGACAAAGCCGGAAAAGGCGGTTGTCAGAGCGAGTGCCAATATTATTAAAAATGCAAAGAGTGTCAATGTTCCGAATACCGGTGGAAAGAAAGGAATCGAAGCGGCGGCTGCGGCCGGTATTGCGGCCGGCGATCCGGACAGAGAGCTGGAGGTTCTGGCAGGTGTGCGGGAGGATCAGCTTCCTGAGATTGACAGGGTTCTGGCGGAACTGCCGATTTCTGTTGTCAGATCGGAGAAGCCGTATATCTTCGATATTCAGGTTGAACTGACGGCAGGGGAGCATCAGGCAAAAGCCGAGCTTGCCGGAGGTCACACCAATGTGGTTCTCCTTCAGAAGGATGAGGAGATCTACGTCTATAAAGAATACAGTGAGAATTCCGCAGTTTCGTCTGCTTCTTCTGACAGGGACTTTCTTTCGGTAGAAGGAATTGTCGAGTTTGCGGATCGGGCAGAACTGCGTGATGTACAGGAGGTACTACAGCGCCAGATCGACTGCAATATGGCAATTGCGGAGGAGGGCATTTCAGGAAAATGGGGTGCCCGGATCGGCGCAACGCTGCTTCGGGCATATGGAGAAGAAGTGCATAACAAGGCGAAATCCTACGCAGCGGCCGGTTCCGATGCCCGTATGAGCGGATGCGAGCTGCCTGTTGTGATTAATTCCGGAAGCGGAAATCAGGGTATGACAGCATCTGTTCCGGTTATTGTTTATGCTCGGGAAATGAAGGCATCGGAGGAGCTTCTGTTCCGTTCACTGCTTGTTGCGAATCTTGTGACAATTCATCTGAAAACAGGCATCGGAAAGCTGTCTGCCTACTGCGGCGCCACAAGCGCAGGCTGCGGAGCAGGAGCAGGTATCTGCTATCTGCACGGCGGAAAGACACATGAGATTGCACACACGATCGTCAATGCGCTGGCGATCAATTCCGGTATGATCTGTGACGGCGCAAAACCGAGCTGTGCGGCGAAGATTGCATCAGCGGTAGAGGCAGGACTTCTGGGCTGGCAGATGCAGCGCGGCGGGACGGAATTCTTTGACGGAGAAGGCATCGTGACAAAGGGTGTGGAGAATACCATACGGAATGTCGGTCTGCTGGCACGTCTCGGCATGGCGGAAACAGATAGGGAAATCCTGCGAATCATGATGAAAGAAGAGCCGGAGAGGGGTATAATAAAACCTTGTGACTGATTATCAAAGGGGGACTTATGTGCAGGGATTTACTTGATAAGACAATAGCCGGCCTGCGCTGGATTGTCATCGGCCTGCTGGCCGGTGTACTGATCGGAGCAGTCGGCGGTGTATTTGCAAAACTGATTGTGGCAGTGACGGAGCTTCGTCTGGCTCATTTCTGGATGATTCTGCTTCTTCCGGCTGCCGGTGTGCTCATCATCTTCTGCTATCATGCAATCGGAAGCCGTGAGGACAAGGGCACGAATACAGTCATCACTGCCATCCGCGAGGATCAGGAAGTGCCGATGCAGATGGCACCGCTGATCTTCATTGCGACAGTTCTGACACACTTAAGCGGCGGTTCTGTCGGCCGCGAAGGTGCAGCTCTTCAGCTGGGCGGCAGTATGGGAAATGCACTTGGCCGTATTCTGCGTCTGGATTCTGCGGAGCGCAGAATTGTCATCATGACGGGTATGAGTGCCGCCTTCGCAGCTCTTTTCGGAACACCTCTTGCGGCAGCTGTATTTGCCATGGAAGTATCCGCAGTCGGCGTGATGAACTACAGCGCACTGGTTCCCTGCTCAGTGGCAGCACTTGCGGCACAGCAGGTGGCAGCTGCAATGGGCGTACACGGCATCTCTGTGAAGCTTGCAGATGTTCCGGCACTGACAGCTTCCACAGCACTGCAGATCGGCGCTATGGCAGTAATCTTTGCGCTGGTAAGCGTTTTCTTCTGCCTCGCCATGCATAAGACAGAAGAGGTGATGGAAGGACGCATTCATCAGGAATATGTCAGAATCCTTCTGACGGCAGCCATCCTGATTGCACTGACTCTGCTGGTCGGTGACCAGACTTACAACGGTGTCGGCGGCGGCACCATCATGACCTGCATCACAGAAGAGGGGAAGGTGGTTCCTTCCTATGCCTTCCTGCTGAAGATTCTCTTTACCGCAATCACGCTGGCTGGCGGCTTCAAGGGCGGTGAGATCGTTCCGGCACTCTTTGTCGGTGCCACACTCGGCAGCACACTCGGCGGCTTGTTCGGCATCAGCACAACACTT
>JAUNAG010000151.1 GCA_030527685.1 Lachnospiraceae bacterium
GAAGCTTAAGAGTTCGTTAAGACCTGATATTGTAAAAATGCTGATAAATACTGACTTTTTCGAACTTTTTCTCCTGTGAGCTTGTGACTAGTTCGTGTCTAGTAGGTCAGTATTATTATTTTTCTTTGCATCTTCTTTATACTGCGTTTTCTAAACATTCATGTTATATTTATTTCAGTAGGCAGCATAAGGTACAGAGCATGGAGCTTCCGATCAAGGTGGTTGGTAAGGTGGCTCAACTTCGAAGGGATATATGACTCTTTTTGGACTTTTCCCTTTAATCAGAAAGGAGTGTGGTGTAATAGTTATATTGGATCAACATTAGACAATATGATTATATTTTGAAAGGATAACGTTATGAAGAGAATGAAAAAGTTTTTACTATTTACCCTGTTGATTGTATGTTTGCTTGGTGTGTCAGCCTCAGCAAAGACAAGTACTAACGAGAAAAGTGTCCGAAAAACGATATCCACATTCTTCTCCGCTGCTAAAAAGTATAATATTCCGAAGATGAAAAAGTATTTCACGAAATCTGCCAATCCCAAGTTCTTTTCAAATAATCCTTACATGAGGAATTATTTGAAAAAGGAAAACAGGTATATATCTTATAAAATCAAATATGTGGAAATATATGGTAAGGAAGCAAAGGTCCGGGTTGCTGTTAATTATCCGACTATTTATGACTCCGCATATTCTGCATTGTCAGATATGATCCTAAGGGCAATTCTTTATCCTAATTCAAATTTGAAAAAATATCTCCAGAACCGCATATTGTATTATACCAAAAGAAATGATGATGAGCAGAACTATTTAGAAGACGACACCTACAATATATACTTACGTAAAATAAACGGAAAATGGCTGATTTCTAAATGGAGTGTGAAGCTCAGCGATACGATCCACAGCAAGTATCAAAGTGCTTATAATGACTTCTTTGATGAGTACTAGCTTGTTTATCATCTAAAAAACAGAAAACCCCGGTGTTGACGCACCAGAGCTTCCAGGCTGATATAGCTAATGAGATTTATGGTCACAGAACCGTGGACGAATTGAAAAGTGAGATTGAAAAAATAAAGCTGCCAGATGGAATCTGATCCACCGGCAGCTTTTCATTTGTGACTGGTAATTCCATTCTATCACCATTTCTGTTCACCTATTCACAGCTTCAAAAATGACGATTTTGCTGATAAATACTGAATTTTTCGCATATCTGCTGATTTTTTTAAATCAGATCAACCGATCACATCCTGCATGTCGTAAAGACCTGCCGGCTTTCCTGCAAGGAATTTTGCAGCCTCAACTGCTCCCTTGCCAAATACTGTCTTGGAATAAGCACGGTGACTGAAGGTGATCACCTCGTCCGGACCGGCAAAGATCACATCGTGATCTCCGACGATCGTACCGCCGCGCACTGCGGAGATACCGATCTCCTTGTCATCTCTCTGCTGATGTACCTGACTGCGGTCATATACATAGTGATACTGACCATCCATTGCCTCATTCAGTGAATCAGCCAGTGCCATTGCAGTTCCACTCGGTGCATCACATTTCAGCTTGTGATGTTTCTCTACGATCTCCATATCAAATCCTGCAGTTGCCAGTACTTTGGCAGCATCCTGGATCAGTTTTAACAGAGTATTGATACCAAGAGACATATTTGCAGACTTCAGAACTGCGGTCTCCTTGCTGATCTCCTTCATCTTCTCCAGCTGCTCCTGGGTCAGTCCGGTCGTGCAGAGCACCAACGGAAGCTTGCGTCCGGCACAGTAATCCATCACACCATCCGCTGCTTTGAAGGAAGAAAAGTCAATCATGACATCCGCTTCCACATCGCAGGACTCCAGACTGGTAAATACCGGATAATCATGATCTCCGTTATCTGTCAGATCCACTCCTGCAACAATCTCTGCAGCTGCATCTGCAGCAATCAGATCAGAAATTACCTTTCCCATATGGCCGTTGCAGCCATGCATAATTACTCTTGTCATATCGGTCTCCATTCTCGTAGTCTATTATCTTCCGCTGATCTTATGCAAGGGCAATTCCAAAATCCTTCATTGCCTGGATCAGTCTTTCCTTATTGACATCCTCCATCTCGCAGAGCGGTCCGCGGAAGGCACCTGCCTCCATGCCCATCAGATTTAACGCAGTCTTTACCGGGATCGGATTTACCTCGCAGAACAGAGCCTCTACCAGCGGCAGCGCACGCAGCTGAAGCTCACAGCTCTCCTTTGTCTTTCCTTCCAGATAAAGTGCTACGATATCGTGTGTCTCCTTCGGAGCAATGTTGGACAGTACAGAGATAACACCCTTGCCGCCGATGGACATCAGCGGAACGATCAGTCCGTCCTCTCCGGAATACAGATCAAGACATCCGTCTGCCAGGCTCATCAGCTTGGTTGCCTGTGCGAGATTGCCTGTTGCCTCTTTGATCGCAACGATGTTCTCTACGTTCTTTGCCAGAGTCACTGCAGTCTCCGGTAAGATATTGCATCCTGTTCTTCCCGGTACATTGTACATAATAATAGGAAGTTTTACAGAATTAGCTACTGCTGTGTAATGTTTGATCAGACCCTTCTGTGTAGCTTTATTATAGTAAGGAGTCACGATCAGAAGTGCATCAGCACCCATCTTCTCTGCTTCCTGTGAAAGATAGATCGCTGTCTCTGTACAATTAGAACCTGTACCTGCGATCACCGGAAGTCTGCCGGCTACTTTGTCGATCGCATATTTAATAACATCCAGATGCTCCTCATGGGATAACGTGGATGACTCACCGGTCGTTCCACAGATAATAATCGCATCGGTACTGTTTGCTATCTGATATTCTAAAAGCTCCCCAAGCTTATCATAATTTACAGCTCCATCTTCATACATCGGTGTAACAATTGCAACGCCTGCACCTGTAAAAATAGCCATAATCAGTCCTCCTAAAATAAATAGGGCAAAGCCAACCAGCCTGCCCCCTCGATCTTTTAATCATCATAGCATTGCCAAAATCGTTTGTCAATTACTATCTTTCTTCATAAAAGTACGCAGAAATACTGATTTTTTCTTGATAATTTGAAAAAACGTGGTACACTAGTCCGAGGAAAAAGTGAAATAATTGTAACTATTCAGAACAGGTCGAAGCACTTGCTGCTGAGACCGTAAGAACATGATCAGAGCTCAAATCCATTCGCTGAAAGCGAATTTTGCATGGATTTGAGCGCGTAACTGTGAGTGTACTGAACAGTTACAAATAGTTTTAGCAAGAAAGAAGGAACTGTATGAATAGAGAGAATATCCGCAACATCGCGATCATTGCCCATGTTGACCATGGCAAAACCACCCTTGTAGACGAGCTGCTCAAGCAGAGCGGCGTTTTTCGTGAAAACCAGGAGGTCGCCGAGCGTGTCATGGACTCCAATGATATCGAGCGAGAGCGCGGTATCACGATCCTTTCTAAAAATACTGCCGTATATTATAAGGACTATAAAATCAATATCGTTGATACCCCGGGCCATGCTGATTTCGGCGGTGAGGTAGAGCGAGTTCTGAAAATGGTAGATGGTGTTATCCTTGTCGTTGATGCATTTGAGGGTTCTATGCCGCAGACAAAATTTGTACTGCGCAGAGCACTGGATCTGGATCTTCCGGTAATCGTATGTATCAATAAGATCGACCGTCCGGAGGCACGTCCGGAGGAAGTTATCGATGAGATTCTTGAGCTCTTCATCGATCTGGATGCATCCGATGACCAGCTCGACTGCCCGTTTGTCTATGCTTCTGCAAAATCCGGTTATGCCGTTATGGAGCTTTCAGACGAGCACCGCGATATGACTCCGCTGTTTGAGACCATTATCAACTACATCCCGGCTCCGAAGGGAAATGAGGAAGAGCCGATGCAGATCCTGATCAGCACCATCGACTACAATGAGTATGTTGGACGAATCGGTGTCGGTAAGGTGGAAAACGGTTCTATCCGTGTCAACCAGGAAGCAGTCATGGTAAACCATCATGATGCTGACAAGAGAATGAAAGTAAAGATCAGCAAGCTCTATGAGTTTGACGGTCTGAATAAAGTTGAAGTTACTGAGGCAGGTGCCGGCTCCATCGTCGCAATCTCAGGTATCGCAGATCTGCACATCGGTGATACTCTCTGCGCTCCGGAGAAGGTGGAGGCAATTCCGTTCCAGAAGATCTCCGAGCCGACCATCGCTATGCAGTTCCTTGTAAATGACAGCCCGCTTGCAGGACAGGAAGGTAAATATGTTACTTCCCGTCATCTGCGTGACCGCCTCTTCCGTGAGCTGAACACGGATGTCAGCCTTCGTATTGAGGAGACTGAGGATATGGACTGCTTCAAGGTATCCGGTCGTGGTGAGCTGCATCTCTCCGTCCTGATCGAGAATATGCGCCGTGAGGGCTATGAATTTGCAGTCAGCAAGGCTGAGGTATTATATAAGGAAGACGAGCGCGGCAAAAAGCTTGAGCCGATGGAGCTCGCTTATGTCGATGTACCGGAAGAATTCTCCGGAACCGTCATCAACAAACTCAGTGCTCGTAAGGGTGAGCTGCAGGGTATGGGACAGGCCAGCGGCGGATACACTCGTCTGGAGTTCTCCATCCCGTCTCGCGGACTGATCGGTTATCGTGGAGAATTCATGACTGACACCAAGGGTAATGGTATCTTAAATACCACCTTCGACGGCTATGGTCCGTACAAGGGCGATATCCAGTATCGTAAGCAGGGATCTCTGATTGCGTTCGAGAGCGGTGAGTCTGTAACCTACGGTCTCTTCAATGCTCAGGAGCGTGGTACCCTCTTCATCGGAGCTGGCGAAAAAGTTTACTCCGGAATGGTCATCGGTCAGAACGGAAAGACAGACGATATCGAGCTGAATGTCTGCAAGACCAAGCACCTGACCAATACCCGTGCTTCAGGTTCTGATGATGCATTAAAGCTGACCACCCCGAAGGTACTCAGCCTCGAGGAGGCTCTGGAGTTTATCGATACCGATGAGCTGCTTGAGGTAACCCCGAAGAATCTCCGAATCCGTAAGAAAATCCTGGATCCGACACTTCGTAAGAGAGCTGCATTTAACAAAAAGAATATGTAATCTTCATCCCCTCCATATGGAGGAGATTTTTTCATGACAATAGAATATATGCGGAACGTGCATTCGATTATTTGCAGGCATTTAAAAAGATGCGGTTACTATCCTTAGTTCATTGATAAAATTGACCTGAAATCGAAAAAAAGCATCTGGGTCAAATTGAATTTTGACCGGGAAATTGGTCTGAAATAGAAAAATGAAATCCAGACCAATGAATT
>JAUNAG010000152.1 GCA_030527685.1 Lachnospiraceae bacterium
GTTGTCATCGTTGTCACGGTCAGAAGGCGTATCGCGTCCGTTATCGTCACCGTCATCTCCGCGGTCACGTGTTCCGGGATTATCCGGCTCCGCTGTCGGAACAGGCGTATCGTAAGCACCTGTCTGGCGCTTCAGAATCTCAATTTCGGTCTCAGCGGTATTCGTCTCCTCGGCAGCGCCCGGAGCCTTGTAAATCAGGTACCCGACACCTGTATCCGAATCAACGCACAACCTTGCCTCATCCGTTTTGCCGAACGGGAACATATGGATCACCACTTCATCTCCGTCTGCAAAAATCAGGCGGACTCTGTAAACAGGTTTACTTCCTGTCTGTGCACCCAGCTTTTCCGCATCATTGGCATCATAATAGAATACAGCCGTCTCTCCTCCGGCAAACGGCGCCGCTGAGCTCACATAAGTATTCTCCGGATAATTCTCCATATCATCAGAACGCACATCCATTCTGACAATATCCTTGCCGGTCGCATTGATCAGCCTGATTCTGCTGATATTGGCTGCCTCACTTTTTGTGCCGATCACTCTGAGATCCGCATCCGGATCCACAGTCGGTGTCGGGGTCAGCGAAGGTGTCAGTGTCGGTGTCTCTGTCGGAATCGCAGTCGGTGTTTCGGTAACAGACGGAGTCGGCGTCTCGGTAACAACGACCGCCGGAATCTGCGTCAGCTTGACTTCCTTCGGAACCGCAGGCGTCGGTGTAGGCGTCACGGCAACGGAAGTCTGTGAAGCTGTATAGGTGACGGTCTCAAGCGTACAGCCGGTAAGTGCGACAGCCGTCACTGCGGCAAATACAACCGCCAGTCCTGTCATACGTACTCTTCTGCTCATGATTATATCCCCTTATATCTTTGTGCCGGTTTCCCCTTCTGCCGGCATCGTATTTTTGTAAATCCGCGGGGCTTTTTCCTGCTTTTTATAAAAGCACGATTGCTCCATTCATGCAAGCATGACTCCGTCATGGCCGCATCGCGAGGCTTTTTCCTGCTTTCTATAAAAGCCCGATTGCTCCGTGCTACGCACTCCCGCAATCGCCACCTGTATTCGCAAATCGCCCTGTCACTTTCGTTCCATGGCTTTTTTGCTCATACAGTTTTGCCCGCGCTATGTCCATGACTCCGTTCATGCAAGCATGACTCCGTCATGGCCGCATCGCGGGGCTTTTATAAGTACATTTTATCCTCGCATTCATGCCGCGTCAATGTTACTGAAAAGTTCACAATTTTTACATATTTTGCTTATTTCAGCATAAATCGTTCAATTATCTCTGCCACTGCGCTGTCTGTACAGTCCCGTTCTGTGATGTAATCTGCTGCCTTTTTCACTGCTTCTTCCGCATTGGCGACTGCGCAGCCGATGCCTGCTTCCCGGATCATGGAGATGTCATTCTCGGAATCTCCTGCTGCGATGGTATGTGACATCGGAATACCGGTCAGCTCTGACAGGTAATGGACCGCAAATCCCTTGGAGATGCCGGCGCAGACGCATTCCACATAGTACGGATTGGAAAAGAAGAGGGAGAGACGGTCACCTGCCTGTTCCATGATGTGATTGCGGAAGGCCGCTGCCCTCTCCGGCTTTTCATAATCAATAAACAGCAGCTTCACGGTCGGCTCTTTCAGGGAATACGGAATTTCCGGATCCAGCTTTCCCGGAATCTTCTGCACCTCGCAGTACTTCTGAAAATTCAGGTTGTCACGGCGGCTGATAACCGAGGTCTCGTCATAAGCCTGGCAGTGAATGCCCGCCTTCTCCGCCTCCTCAAAAAGCCAGATTGTATCCTCCTGTGAGAGCGCCTTTCTGAAAACCGTCTTCTTCTTTCCGCAGTCCCAGATCTGTGCACCGTTAAAAGAGATGGCATAGCAGCCCTCGCGTTCCAGACCCAGCCGTCTGATCAGCGGCAGGGTTGCCGCAAGTGCACGTCCCGTTGTGATCACAATACGGTGGCCTGCCTCCAGCGCGCGGCTGACAGCCTCCGCATTGGCTTTTGTAATCTGTTTGTCCGGTGTCAGCAGTGTATCGTCCGCATCTGTGAAAAGAATCATCGGTTCCATCTTTTTATTACTCTCCTTCAGTTCATTTCTCTGCCCACTCTCGAGGTTTATCGGCAGATGCGCCCCAGTGGACTTCACCACAGACTGACGGCATTCCGTCAGACTATAAAAGAGGATGAACACCAATGTGTTCGTCCTCTCTTTTTGAATTGCTTCTTTTTGTTGCTCCTGCGATCTGCCTGTTTTCTTATATACCAGCCGATCAGAGGTAGAAAAATCTTCCTCCGCAGCAGCAGTTGCAGAACAGATTCAGTGCCAGCATGGACAGGCACCAGCTCGTTCCGGATGACATCTGCGTAAATCCTCCGTAGGTCTCTCCCCTGTTCTGATACCAGGTGCCGCCGTTCTGCAGATTCTGCAGAAGACGTCTGTATTCCATATTGTCCGGCTCCATATCCGCTGCGCGCTTTGCATAGTTCATGGCACCGACATTGTTGCCCATACCCTGACTTGCCATAGCGGCATAATAATACCAGCGTGCTGTTCTGGCGCTCTCCGCCATCTGACCAAGTGCCGTCATTGCCTCGCGGTAATGTCCCGCATTGATATAATTGCGGGCCGCCACCATCTCGTTCGGCTCGTTGGCGTTCTCCTGGCGTCTCTGATTGCTGTAGTTCGCCCACTGATTGAAGAAATCTTCGTACATATTTCCGTAGCCGTTGTACTCACGATAATCTCTTCCGGCAGAACTGCTGTTATAGCCGTAAGAACTGCCCGGACCATAACCGCTCGAGCTTCCGTAAGCACTTGTACCGCGCGCGCGTGCGTCTACAATCTGACGGTAAGCCTCCTGTACCTCTTTAAATTTTTCCTCCGCAACCGCCTGGTTGTTCGGGTTGGCATCCGGATGCCACTTTTTACTCATGGCCCTGTATGCTTTTTTCAGCTCGTCGTCGGTGCAGTTTTCACCGATTCCGAGTATCTTATACGGATCTGCAATCATTTGCCGCTGCTCTCATCCTTCTTTTTTCTAATCTGTACATACTTCATCCAGACACCTGAATAAATGATATTCCGCAGAATATCCGCGTCCTGCACAATCGGCAGCCTCTCAAACTGCTTCGCACACTCCGCCATCATCATTGTCAGAATGTTCTCGACGCGGGCATCAAAATCCACATCCTCGCAATACGGCTTCCACGGATTATAGCTTCCCTTTTTCAGATCCTTATCCAGATCATCGAAAGCATCCATCAGATAGACAAATTTTCCGAGATAGAAGCCCATCTGCCGCAGCTCGTCAGACCATTCATCCTCAGTAAGAACAAACAGCTCACCCAGCATTTTCCCTGAAAATGCAGCTGCAGCATCGATGTCATACTCGCCTTTCGCCTCATATGCGTTCTGCTCTCTGACATAAGTACTGACAGCCTCCGCCTGGCGCGGCCATGCTGCCTTAATCGGTTCTATGTGACGCTTAAAAAGGCTTGATCCGATTCCCGCCTTCACACTGCGGTCATCCGCCACATCATCACGAAGCTTATAATAAACCAGCAGCAGCGCCATATCAGCCGTATAATCTGTGATTTCATTATTGAGCATGTGCTGTTTTTTCAGCGGATGCGTCAGACAGAAGCGTTCGCTCTCCGTCAGAGGCTTCTCATACATGCTGTTCAGAAGTATATCCACAAATGTCATATCATACGGAAGGGTCAGCTGCCCTTTAATGCCGTATCTGCGGCGAAGCGACTGGCACAGGCCGCAGTAAAATGCGCGATATCTGTGAAAATCTCTGATCTTCAGCTCATTTTCATTAATTGTCACATAGCCGAACATGAGCCGTCTTCCTCCTGCATCATCTATTATGTTGTCTTGTCAAACTGGGTGCGGCACTTCGGGCAGGTGATACGGATATGGCCCTTGCCTCTCGGAACGCGAACCTGCTGTGAGCAGTTCGGGCATTTGAAATAGTGAAATTCCTTGCGCTCCTCAAAGCGTCTCTTCTGAATGCGGAAACTCTTGCGAAGTGTGCCTGTCTTTTCAAGGAACCATGCATTCTCCGCTCTGCGCTTTGCATAATCTTTTGAAAACATTCTGAAATATGTGTAAATCAGACCTGCCAGTCCCAGAATATACAGCAGACCTCTTCCTACAAAAAAAGAAAGGACAAAGAAGACAAGCGATACTGTCAGCGTACATCTGGCGAGCTCATCACTGCCATACCGGCCGATCATAAATCTGCGAAATCTGTCATTCATGTCCTGCAGCCAATTTTTCATCCTACATTACCTGCCTCATCATGTCCGCATCACGGGCTCCGTGCTTTGCGGGACTTTTTTATAAAAGTCAATTGCTCCGTGCTTCGCACTCCCGCAATTGCCACCTGCATTCGCAAATCGCCCTGTCACGTTCGTTCCATGGCTTTTTTGCTCATTCCGGTTAGCCCGTCCAATGTCAGCGCATCCAGTCCTGCAAGCACGCCTGTCTGTGCTGCCGCTGTCCGGGACTTTTATAACAATATTAATATAACCGCACGGCTCCTGCAAGAACTGTGCGGTTCATTTAATAGAAGTTTTAGGTTTTTCTCAGGATCTCTTTACGTCTTTCGCAGCTGTCTTCAGCGCGATCTCCATCATCTCGTGGAAGCTGTCCTGACGGTCTGCAGCAGACAGTGATTCGCCTGTAAAGATATGATCAGAGATGGTCAGAATTGAGAGTGCACGGATACCGTGAACCGCTGCCTGCAGGTAAAGCCCTGCTGTTTCCATCTCCAGTGCAAGATGACCTGTTGCCTTCGCCTTGGCATTAATCTCAGCGGACGGATTCGGATAGTAGAAGAAATCCGAAGTATAGACGCGACCGACATCTGCACGTACGCCGATGCTCTCAGCAGCTTCTACCGCATCACGCAGCATACCGTAGTCTGCTGTCGGTGCCACAAAGCCCGGAATATCGATTGCTTCCTGGAAACCTGTATTGGAAGAAGCTCCCATGGCAATGACGACGTCGCGGACATGGACATCATCTCCGAGACCGCCTGCAGAACCGACACGGATGACAGACTCGACTCCGAAGAATTTTGCAAGCTCTGTCACATAAAGGCCGAGAGACGGAATACCCATACCGGATCCCATGACCGAGATTTCGCTGCCTTCATAGGTACCTGTGTAGGCAAGCATGTTGCGCACATCATTAACGAGAACAGGATTCTCCAGATAATGCTCTGCAATATACTTTGCACGAAGCGGATCGCCCGGCATCAGTACGCACTTGGCAAAATGTG
>JAUNAG010000153.1 GCA_030527685.1 Lachnospiraceae bacterium
TTGACGCAAGAAACGAAAAATGATATGTTTAACTCAGAACGATTTTACTAAAAAAGTTCTGAGTAAAAATGCAGAGAAATAAAAGCAGCCTTAACGAACACAGACGAGACTTGCGGGGAGAGCAGGCTGCCTGAAACGGAGTACAGAATCAATGAAAAACAGAAAAACGGCACTTATAACAGGTGCCGATTCGGGAATCGGTTTTGAGCTGGCTTGCAGCCTTGCGAAGCGCGGCTATGATCTGATTCTGGTGGCCAGAAACAGGCAGAAGCTGGATGCTGCAAAGCAGAAGCTGAAGAAATACAGTGTCTCTGTGAGAGTGCTGCCCGCCGATCTCTCCAGAAGAGAGGAATGCCTGCGGGTATATGAGGAGACGAAACCGGAGCAGATTGCATTTGCGGCAAATAATGCCGGTGTCGGTGTGTACGGAAGTTTTGCGGAGACAGATCTTGAGAAGGAATTGAATCTGATCGACGTCAATATCACGGCGGTGCATATGCTGACAAAACTGTTCCTCCGCGATATGAGGAAACGGGGCAGCGGCGTGATCCTGAATGTGGCGTCCTCGGCCGGTTTCATGGCGGGACCGTACTTTTCGAGCTATTATGCATCGAAGAACTATGTCGTGCGGCTGACGCAGGCGATTCGTGAGGAGCTGCGGCGAGAGGGCAGCAAGGTGAAGATTGCGGCACTCTGCCCGGGACCGGTAAAGACTTCCTTTGATGAAAATGCAGGTGTGAGGCGAAGCATGCAGGGGATGGATCCGCGAATAGCTGCCGAATACGGAGTCAGCGAAGCGCTTCGAGGCAGATGCCTGATTGTACCGGGCGTTGGCATGAAGCTGGGACTTCTGGGATCGAAGCTGCTGGGCGAGGGACTTCTGACAAGAGTGACGGGAACGATTCAAAAGAGAAAGGGCGGCCGAAACGGATCATGATGATTGAAATTCTATATAAAAGAAAAAACGGTAAATTTTAACCGAAATATCTTTTAGAATCTGGAGGATGCATTCTATCTGTGGCATAATAAAAGAAAAACAGGTAAATTTTAACCGAAATATCTTTTAGGGAGAGGGCTTTCAAATGGAAGTTGAAATTAAAAGAGATTATTATCTAAATCAGCTCATTGCCCGTATGGATAACGGATTAATAAAGATTGTTACCGGAATTCGCAGATGTGGAAAGTCATATTTGCTTCGTACGCTGTTTAAAAAATATCTGAAGGATCAGGGAATTTCAGAAGATCATATTATAGAAATGGCATTTGACCTGTATGACAATATTGAATTCAGGGATCCTGCGGTCTTCTATCCCTGGGCAATAAAACAAATTGAAGACGGAGAAAAATACTATTTTCTCTTAGATGAGGTACAGCTGCTGGGGGATTTTGTCAGTGTACTTAATGGGCTTGCAGATAAAAAGAACTGTGATGTTTATGTAACCGGGAGTAATGCAAAGTTTTTGTCCAGAGATATAGCTACGGAGTTTGGAGGACGCGGTGATGAAATTCATATGTATCCTCTGAGTTTTGCAGAGTTTATGACCGTGTATGACGGGCACTATTATGATGGATGGAATGAATATATTACATACGGCGGAATTCCGATTATAGTTTTGGCGGAGACTGATGATCAGAAAATTGCTCTTCTGGACAATCTCTTTAAAGAAACATATATCCGCGATATTGTTGTCAGAAATAAGATCAGAAATGCAGGCGAGATGGAAGCATTGCTGGATATTCTTTCATCAGCCATCGGCTCCTTAACAAATCCCAACAAGCTGCAGAAAACCTTTAGGAGCGTGAACCAGTCAAAAATCACTGCAACTACAATCACGAAGTACATAGAATATCTTAAAGATTCTTTTTTGATTGAAGAAGCCAAGAGATTTGACATCAAAGGAAAATCATATATAGGGACTCCCATGAAGTATTACTTTATGGACATGGGACTGCGTAATGCGAGACTCAATTTCAGGCAGATGGAAGTAACCCATTCCATGGAAAATGTCATCTATAATGAGCTCCGTAAGCGAGGATTTAATGTCGATGTAGGCAATATAACGGTCATAGAATCCGGTAAAGACGGAAAAGCTGTAAAGAAACAGCTGGAAGTAGATTTTATATGCAATAAGGGATCAAAAAAATATTATATCCAGTCGGCCTACTCACTTGAAACAGAAGAAAAAACAGCCCAGGAAATCAGACCATTTAAAAAGATCCATGATTCATTTAAGAAGATTGTGATTACGTCTAATACACCGAAGCCATTTTATAATGATGAAGGTATTTTAATCATGAATGTTTTTGACTTTCTGCTGAAGCCGGATTCATTGGAAAACTGAGAACGTTAGAGGAATGAGGCTGATACAAACATGAACTTTCTTCTGATTGGCATTAATGCAAAATATATTCACTCCAATCCGGCGATCTACAGTCTGCGTGCCTTTGCCGGCGATGCGGGACAGGAGCATGTCACGCTTGCTGAGTACACGATTAATGAACAGATCGATGTGATTCTGGAGGATATCTATCGACGGAAACCGGATGCAATCGGCTTTTCGTGCTATCTGTGGAACATCTCCTATGTGAAAAAGCTTCTGCGAGAGCTTCCGAAGCTTCTGCCGGACTGTGATCTCTGGCTCGGCGGTCCGGAGGTTTCCTTCAATGCACCGGAGGTACTGCGGGAGTTTTCGCAGCTGTGCGGCATTATGATCGGAGAGGGAGAGGCGACCTTCAGGGAGGTGCTGGAGGAGTACCTTGCCGGTGAGGGGAGGTGCCCGATTGAATCAGACGGAGCAGGGAGCGTTTCGATTGAATCTGTCGGAGCAGAGAAATGTTCGATTGCCTCTTCCGGTGCTGAGAAAGATGCATACGTTGCGTCAGAGAAGGCGAAACTGAATTTTGAAGATATCAGGGGTCTGTGTCTTGCAAGTGGTTTTACCGGTGAGCGGGCGCCGCTTGACATGGACGAGATCCCGTTTTTCTACGACGATCTGACACATTTTCAGAATAAGATTCTGTATTACGAGAGCAGCCGCGGCTGTCCGTTCCACTGCAGCTATTGTCTTTCTTCTGTTGAAAAATGTCTCCGGCTTCGGAGTGTGAACCTGGTGAAGCCGGAGCTTCAGTTCTTTCTCGACCACCGGGTGCCGCAGGTGAAGTTTGTGGACCGCACCTTTAACTGCAGCCGGGAACATACGCGTGCGATCTGGGAATATCTGCTGGAGCATGACAACGGCGTGACCAACTTCCACTTTGAGGTTTCGGCGGATCTGCTGAATCAGGAGGAGATTGCCCTGCTTCGCCGGATGCGTCCGGGCCTGGTGCAGCTGGAGATCGGTGTGCAGTCGACCAATGAGGCCACGATCGGAGAGATTCACAGAACCATGGATTTGAGTGTTCTGGAAGGAATTGTGGCGCAGATTCACGAGGGAAAGAATGTCCACCAGCATCTGGATCTGATCGTCGGTCTTCCGTTTGAAGACTATTCGACTTTCCGGGAATCCTTCAACCGGGTCTATGCGATGCAGCCGAATCAGCTGCAGATGGGCTTTCTGAAGGTGCTGAAGGGCTCTTATATGGCGGAGCATGCGGAGGAGTATGAGCTTCGCAGTACGGAATATGCCCCGTATGAGGTGCTCTCAACGAAGTGGATTTCTTATCCGGAGGTGCGGAAACTGCACCGCGTGGAGGAGATGCTGGAGCTGTATTACAACAGCGGCCAGTTCACCAATACGATGGCTGTGCTGGTGCCGCAGTTTGATAGTCCGTTTGATTTCTTTGAGATGCTGGCTGATTATTATGAGGAGCAGCATTACTTTACCAACATGCCGGCGCGTGCGGCACGCTATGAGATTCTGCTCCGTTTTGTGGAGAGCAGGTGCAATGTGACAGCCGCGGAAGAAAGCTGCGAAGATTCAAAACAGGCAGATCGGGTGAGGATGGAAGCAAAGCGGCATGAGGCACTTGTGGCAGCGGTGCGTGAGCTTCTGCTTTTTGATCTGTATCTCAGAGAAAACTTAAAGAGCAGGCCGCCCTTTGCGGAAGAGGCGGAGCGTGCTGCTTTGGAAAATGCAATCGGGCTCGGGAAGGTTCCGGATCAGGCGGCAGTCAAACAGAAGATCCGTGCATTTTTCGATGAGGAAGCAAAGACACATCAGGCGCTTCCGAATTATGCCGGTTATGATGCGCGCCAGCTGGCAAGACAGGCGCACATGGAGCTTTTCGCCTGGCCGGTCCGGGATCCGGAAGAAATGCTGCGGCAGCTTGCGGATTCGGAGAGGACAAAATCAGATCTGAGATTCTGTCTCTTTGACTACAGCAGAAGAGATCCGCTTGATAAAAATGCATTTGTTACGACTTATTCTTTGTGAGGGGGGGACTTCATTTCAAAATGGAGCTGAAAGGAAAAAAGGATATCAGGAGAAGAATCTTCGATATCATCCAGATCGGACATCTGTCAGATACAGCGAGCAGGCTGTTCGATCTGCTGATCGTGGTGACGATCATCTCCAATATTCTGGTGTTGTTTCTGATGACCTTCGATGAACTGGATCCGATTGATCCGATCCTGAGTGCCATCGAGACTGTGACAATCCTGATTTTCTGTGTGGAATACGGGCTGCGTATCTATACGGCAAAATATCTGTTCCCGTATGAATCGGAGGGCAAGGCAATCCTGCATTTTCTGCGGTCCTACGACGGAATTGTGGATCTGCTGACGATCGTGCCGTTTTTCCTCTTCTCGGGATTTGTCGTCTTCCGTATGCTGCGCGTGGTCAGAATCTTTCACCTCTTCCGCATCAATACGAATTACGATGCATTTAACGTCATTACATCGGTCGTGTATGAAAAGCGCAACCAGATCCTGTCATCGGTTTTTATTATCATCGTGTTGATGCTTGCCTCCTCGCTCTGCATGTACAGCGCAGAGCACCAGGCACAGCCGGAGGTCTTTAAGAACGCACTTTCCGGCATGTGGTGGAGCGTGGCAACACTGCTGACCGTCGGCTACGGCGATATTTATCCGATTACGGAAATCGGACGAATTATGGCGACGATCATCGCCTTCCTCGGCGTCGGATCCGTTGCCATCCCGACAGGTATTATTTCAGCCGGCTTCGTCGAGCAGTACACAAAGGCACAGAATGCGCATTCCATGGAGATTACCATGCAGACGGTGGTCGTCGATATTGACAGCCGCTGGCTCGGTCTCGGCAGAAAAGAGATAGAAGAGAAGTATCGGGTGAAGCTGG
>JAUNAG010000030.1:0-5684 GCA_030527685.1 Lachnospiraceae bacterium
TACTGGAGATTCAGGCATTTCTTACCCACAGTGATGCCTGAAGAGCCAAATTTTTTTATGTTTTGAGGTAAATGTATGGGCTCCGAAAAGATTACCGATGATTCTCTGAAGAAGATTCTGTCGCAGAATATTAAAGCTTATCTGAAAGCAAATAAAATGTCACAGCGTGCAGCTGCCGAGAAAGCCGGTATCAAACTCTCCACTTTTAATTCCTGGGTACGCACGACAAGCTTCCCCGATGATCAGAATCTGCTCCGTCTTGCTGCTGTCTTCGGAGTAACTCCGTCGGAATTAATCCGTGAACGCAGCGGAGGCGACCGCCCCGGCTTTGAGTATATGAAGGTCGGCGAAATCGAGCTGCTGAAGAGATACAGAGACGATCCCGCCTTTCAGGCTTTTATCTCCGATCTTGTCATTGTGCGCAGCAACGAGCTTCTTGAAACCTATATTGAAAAACTGAAAGAACTGAAATGAAAATACTAAAAAAATCAGGATCAATTCGATTCACCGAATTGATCCTGATTTTTGATTTACACAAACTCTGCTTTATACTCAGTTGTTCTCAACGGAGTAGTTCGGAGCTTCCTTTGTAATATGAATATCGTGCGGGTGTGATTCCTTCAGAGATGCAGCGGAAATCTTAACGAATTTAGCTGTCTCCTGCAGAGTCGGGATATTCTTTGCACCGCAGTAGCCCATACCGGAACGGATTCCGCCGACCAGCTGGAATACGGTATCCTCAACAGATCCCTTATATGCCACACGGCCTTCTACACCTTCCGGAACAAGCTTCTTGGCATCCGTCTGGAAGTAACGGTCCTTGCTGCCTGCTTCCATAGCGGAGAGACTGCCCATGCCGCGGTAAACCTTAAACTTTCTGCCCTGGAAGAGCTCGAAAGAGCCCGGTGCCTCGTCACAGCCTGCGAAAATGCTGCCCATCATGCAGACATTGGCACCTGCAGCAAGAGCCTTAGTCATATCGCCGGAGTACTGAATACCGCCGTCTGCGATAATCGGCTTGCCATAGCGTCTGCCGGCCTTTGCACATTCCATAACAGCTGTAATCTGCGGTACACCGATACCTGCAACGACACGTGTTGTGCAGATGGAGCCCGGTCCGATACCAACCTTGACTGCATCAACGCCTGCTTCAAACAGAGCAGCTGCGCCTTCTTCGGTTGCTACATTGCCGGCAATAACCTGCAGATCCGGGAAAGCAGTCTTGATCTCACGTGTTGCATCAATGATGTTCTTTGAATGGCCGTGAGCAGAATCGATGACGATAACGTCGACGTGTGCTGCCTTCAGTGCCTCGACACGCTCCATAACGTTCTTGGTGATACCGACACCTGCGCCGCAGAGAAGTCTTCCCTGTGCGTCCTTTGCGGAAAGCGGATACTTGATCTGCTTTTCAATATCCTTGATGGTGATCAGGCCCTTCAGATTGCCTTCAGCATCAACGATCGGAAGCTTTTCTTTTCTGGCTTTTGCAAGAATTGCCTTTGCTTCTTCAAGTGTAACACCCTCACGGGCTGTAATCAGATTCTCTGCGGAGGTCATGAGATCTCTGATCGGCTTTGTCATATCGGTTTCGAATTTCAGATCACGATTGGTGATGATACCAACCAGACGGGTTCCTTCTGTAATCGGAACACCTGAAATACGATATCTTGCCATTAATGCATTGGCATCACCGAGTGTATGATTCGGAGAAAGATAGAACGGATCTGTGATAACGCCGTTCTCGGATCTCTTGACCATATCGACCTCACCGGCCTGCTCCTCGATGCTCATGTTCTTATGAATAATACCGATACCACCCTGTCTTGCCATCGCGATTGCCATGCGATGCTCTGTAACGGTGTCCATTCCCGCACTCATCATAGGAATGTTCAGTGTAAGAGAATTTGTCAGCTTTGTGGTGATATCCACCATGTTCGGAGTATATTCGCTATACTGCGGAACGAGAAGTACATCATCAAATGTAATGCCGTCACCGATAATCTGTGCCATTCTTAACCTCCTGCATCGTGTAAAACTGCTGTTTTAATTGAAAACTATAGCAGTTTGTGAGCAGAACATCAAGCTGACTTTCAGTTAGGGTGATCAATTATTCGTTTGCCTGCTCTTTTTCCTGCACTGACATTAATCCGTGAACATCTTTCTCGGAATTCTGTAACGAAGATCCTCCGCCATCTTTTCATTCAGCTGCAGCAGAATCTTCTGCTTATTCTCTCCGCCCGTTACAATGACATACGGACGATTCTGCGGATCACCTGCCGAGTAGTCCACGACCTTATAGGTATTGCCGAACTCGTCAAGATGATGTGAGCCAAGCGGCGCGGCACACTCAACATTTTCAAGAGTGATCTGTGCAACCTCCTTGCGGCTCTGTCTGGAATAGACCTCTGCAATATCAATTTCGCCGTTCACATAGGTGTACTCATACTCAACATTGAACTTCGGAAAGAGACGGCTGTCGACAAAGATCAGGATGAGAAAGAGAACCAGAAGCGGCGGAAAGACAAACAGTGCGCCAAGTCCCGCCAGAGCTGTAACGGCAATCAGAAGCACCTTTTTTGCTTTGTCTGCCGATGTCGGCTGTTTAGCCACAATCAGCTCATAAAATGCGTCATTCATATGCGATACTCCTTTTATTTGTTTTCTGAAATTTTAACACTGCAGGAAAGAAGGTTCAAGCATTCCGGTCTCCTGCCGATGTAAAATCCGAAAGAACCAGGTCCGCAGGCGCACTTCAGCTATCCCGGCCCGAAACATTAAAAAAGTGCCCGCAAAGCAGGCACAAAACCTGTTTTACGAAGCACTTTTAAAGTTTCGTTCAGTCTGACGAAGCAGTATGAATTACATCATGCCCATTCCGCCTGCTGCGCCTGCCGGCATAGCCGGTTCCTTCTCTTTGATGATGGAGACAGCAGACTCTGTTGTCAGAAGTGTTGCAGAGATAGAGTTAGCGTTCTGAAGAGCAGATCTGGAAACCTTAACCGGATCAAGAATACCTGCCTCTACCATGTTGACATACTCATCTGTCAGGGCGTTATAGCCGATGCCGTCCTTCTCATTGCGGACGTTATTGACGATAACAGCGCCTTCCTTGCCTGCGTTGACAGCAATTCTGAAGAGCGGAGCTTCCAGAGCCTTCTTGATGATCTGAGCGCCTGTCTTCTCGTCGCCGGAGAGACCTTCGATAACAGCATCAAGCTGATCTGCAGCATGGACATAGGAGCTTCCGCCGCCGCCGATGATACCTTCTTCAACAGCAGCTCTGGTTGCGTTAAGAGCATCTTCCATACGATACTTCTTATCCTTCATCTCAAGCTCTGTCGGAGCGCCGACGCGGATAACTGCTACGCCGCCTGCAAGTTTTGCAAGACGCTCCTGCAGCTTCTCACGATCGAAGTCAGACTTTGTTTCGGCAATCTGAGAACGGATCTGTGTAACTCTGTCAGCGATAGCAGCCTTGTCGCCGAGACCGTCAACAATGACTGTGTTCTCCTTCTGAACCTTTACTGCCTTAGCACGGCCGAGCTGATCGATTGTAACTTCCTTCAGATCAATGCCGAGTTCATCAGAAACAACTGTACCGCCTGTCAGAATTGCGATATCCTTCAGCATTTCCTTTCTTCTGTCGCCATAGCCCGGAGACTTAACAGCAACAACGTTGAAGGTTCCGCGCAGCTTGTTGACAATCAGAGTTGTCAGTGCTTCGCCTTCGATATCTTCAGCGATGATCAGAAGCTGAGAGCCTGTCTTAACGATCTGCTCCAGAATCGGAAGCAGCTCCTGGATATTGCTGATCTTCTTGTCAACGATGAGAACGAACGGCTCCTCAAGGCGAGCTTCCATCTTCTCCATGTCGTTGCACATATAAGCGGAGATGTAGCCGCGGTCGAACTGCATACCTTCTACAAGCTCAAGCTCAGTCTTCATTGTCTTGGACTCTTCGATCGTAATAACGCCGTCCTTGGAAACCTTCTCCATAGCATCAGCGATCATATCGCCGACTTCATCATCACCGGAGGAAACAGCAGCAACACGAGCGATCTGGGACTTGTCGCTGACCGGCTTGCTCATAGCAACAAGAGCTTCAACAGCTGCATCTGTTGCCTTCTGCATGCCCTTCTTCAGGATGATCGGGTTAGCGCCTGCAGCAAGGTTGCGCATACCTTCGTGAACCATAGCCTGTGCAAGAACTGTAGCGGTTGTTGTACCGTCACCTGCAACATCGTTGGTCTTGGAAGCAACTTCCTTGATCAGCTGAGCGCCCATGTTTTCGAAGCCGTCTTCCAGCTCGATTTCCTTTGCGATTGTAACACCGTCGTTTGTGATTGTCGGTGCGCCGTAGGACTTCTCCAGAACAACGTTTCTGCCCTTCGGTCCGAGTGTTACACGAACTACGTCAGCGAGCTGATCAACACCGGCCTGCAGTGCTTCTCTTGCTTCTACGCCATACTTAATTAACTTAGCCATAATTTAAAGCCTCCTGATCTGAAAATGCCGCTGTCTTATTACTCTTCAACAACAGCAAGAATGTCATTCTGTTTTACAATAATATATTCATCGCTGCCAAGCTTAACTTCTGTTCCGGCATACTTGGAATAGATAACCTTCTGTCCCGGCTTAACGTTCATGACGATTTCCTTACCGTCAACAACACCGCCCGGTCCTACTGCAACAACTTCAGCCTGCTGCGGCTTTTCCTGTGCCTGGCCCGGAAGTACGATTCCGGATGCTGTTGTCTCTTCTGCTGCCAGCTCCTTCAGAACGACTCTGTCGCTCAACGGTACTAACTTCATATGAAAATGCCTCCTTTGATTTGCATTAAGCTCTTTCTCTGTTTGGTAGCACTCAATTATGTGGAGTGCTAACATCTAAAAAGTAATATATACCCATCCCTTATGAATGTCAAGCTGTTATACAAAAAAACGCAGTCGGCTGGATCAGATCATCTCTCATCCTGCCGGCTGCAGCCTGTTCGTTTTTCCGGGTCTTTCCGCATCTGCCGATGCCTGGAATACTCTTATTTTTTATTGCGGTGTGTCTTGATATCACTGAGCTCGTCAAACAGATAATCGTTCAGAACCTTGATATAAGTTCCCTTCATACCGGAGGATCTGGATTCGATGACGCCGGCACTTTCGAACTTGCGAAGTGCATTGACAATTACCGATCTGGTGATACCGACTCTGTCTGCGATCTTGCTTGCAACGAGGATACCCTCGCTTCCGTTCAGTTCGTCAAAGATGTGAATAATTGCTTCCAGTTCCGAGAAGGAAAGTGTGGAGAAGGCAGACTTTACAACCTGTCTCTTACGGCTCTCGGCAGCATTTTCCTCATCAACTGAACGCATCATCTCGAGACCGACAACGGTTGTGCCGTATTCGCTGACGATAATATCCTCAATATTATAAGCGGATGCGGAACGATAGGAAAATACGGTTCCGAGACGCTCGCCGGCAATGTCAATCGGATTAATGATGGCTGTGTAGTCATCGATGTGATCGCCGGTAAAGCCAAGTGTAGCAAGGTTGACATTCTCTTTTGTTGAAAGAACTCCCAGGAAACGCTCATTCAGAAGTGTATCCACAAAGCTTCCGATTTCTCCTGTAATCATCTCCGGGAGCTCGTCCACACCATCGCAGAGGCCTACGCCGAGAACCTTGCCT
>JAUNAG010000030.1:5694-24510 GCA_030527685.1 Lachnospiraceae bacterium
GACAGATATCGTTGAACACGACTTTGGACGTGCTGGTATTATGCAGAAGTTTGTTTATTTTCCGAGTCTTATCCAGCAGCTGTACACTCATCTCTTCATGCTCCTTTCCGATTAGGATCGAACTGCCCAAAAACAGATAATAATTTGAATAAATAGAGTGTAACATGAAAAATGTGTCAATACAAGCAAGTCACGGAAAGTTTACAAATATTCAGACATTTTCCGAATATCCGCATTTTTCATCGGAGCAGACATTCTTATTGCCCTTCTTGACCATATACGAGCCGCAGCGCGGGCAGGGCTTCTCAATCGGCATGGACCAGGACATGAAGGAGCATTCCGGATTGTTTTCACAGCCGAAATAGCGGCGGCCCTTGCGTGTTCTCTTCAGGACGACTTCAGAACCGCACTGCGGGCACTTTACGCCGACCTTTTCAAAGTACGGGCGTGTGTTGCGGCACTCCGGAAAGCCCGGGCATGCAAGGAATTTTCCGTGCGGACCGTACTTGATGACCATATTTCTGCCGCAGTTTTCACAGATGACGTCCGTGACCTCATCTTCCACCTTCACTTCGGCGAGCTCTTCGCGCGCCTTCACAACCTCTTCTTCCAGATCCGGATAGAAGTTGCGTACAATCGTCTTCCATTCCACCTTGCCTTCGGCGACACCGTCAAGCAGTGTCTCCATGTTTGCGGTAAAGTCTTCGTTGACGATCTGCGGGAAGGCCTGCAGCATGATACTGTCTACCACTTCACCGAGCTCTGTGATATACAGGCTCTTCTGCTCTTTGGTAATGTAATGTCTTGCAAGAATAGTGGAAATAGTCGGCGCATAGGTACTCGGACGTCCGATGCCCTTCTCTTCCATTGTCTTGACAAGGGAAGCCTCTGTGAAATGAGCAGGAGGCTGAGTGAAATGCTGCTCCGGGTTCATGGAGACAGCCGTAAGCTTCATGCCCTTTTCAATGTTCTTTAAGGAACCTGAGCCTGCCTTGTCGGCGCTGTCCTCTTCTGCGTACACATCCATGAAGCCGGCAAAACGGATCTTGGATGCGGATGCAGTGAAGACATATTCCCCGACACCGATCCGGACAGCTGCTGTATCATAGACAGCCTGTGCCATGCGGCTTGCGGTAAAGCGTTTCCAGATCAGCTGATAGAGACGGAACTGGTCTCTCGAAAGAGATTCCTTTACGGAAGCCGGTGACCGGTTAATATCGGTCGGACGAATTGCTTCATGTGCGTCCTGTGCATTTCTGTTCTTCTGATCCTGATGCGGCTTGCCGTAGTGATCATCGCCGTACTGCTCGCGGATATAGCTTTCTGCAGCTGCCTCCGCCTCTTCTGCGACTCTGGTGGAGTCTGTACGCAGATACGTAATCAGACCGACGGTTCCTTCCTTCGAAAGATCGACACCTTCGTACAGCTGCTGCGCGATGCGCATAGTCTTGGATGTCGAGAAGCCGAGTCTGTTGGATGCGTCCTGCTGCAGTGTACTGGTCGTGTACGGAAGAGGAGGTTTTCTCGTTCTCTCACCGTGACGCACATCCGTCACTTCGGCTGCAGCACCTTCCAGCTTCTGAAGCAGCTCCTTCATCTCCGTCTCAGAGGAGATCTGCATCTTTGAAGATGTTCCGTAAAATGCAGCTGTCAGCGGTTTCTTCTGGCCCGGAACTTCAAAATCAGCATCCAGAGTCCAGTACTCCGCAGGAATGAAATCCGCGATTTCTTTCTCTCTCTTTGCAATCAGGCGAAGTGCGACTGACTGCACGCGGCCGGCTGAGAGGCCTCTCTTTACTTTTTTCCAGAGAACAGGGCTGATCTCATAGCCGACCATACGGTCGACGATGCGGCGTGCCTGCTGTGCGTCAACAAGATCCATGTTAATGTCACGGGGATTCTTCAGAGATGCCTTGACGGCATTCTTTGTAATCTCGTTGAAGGTAATGCGGTGCATTCTCTTCGGGTCCAGATTCAGGGCAGTCACCAGATGCCAGGAGATCGCCTCTCCTTCACGGTCAGGGTCGGTTGCGAGATACACATGATCTGCATTCTTAGCTTCCTTGCGGAGCTTGGCCAGCAGATCGCCCTTGCCGCGAATCGTAATATATTTAGGGTCAAAATCATGTTCGACATCAATGCCGAGCTGACTTTTGGGAAGATCTCTCACATGTCCCATCGATGCTTCCACTTCATAGCGGGCGCCGAGAAATTTTTTAATCGTCTTAACCTTTGCAGGTGACTCAACGATCACAAGATTCTTAGCCAAAACAACCTCCGTTAAACTTAAATTCTACGATTTCCCACTATACAGCAAAACATTTGCCCTTGCAAGGAGTAGATTTTTCTTTCAGAACAGCAATTTTCTATCGACTTTGGCTTTTTCTGTCGACAATTCGCTTTTCAGACGCTATACTTCCCCTCAACATTTCTCACAATTCTTTCCGGAAAGCAGGTGGTTTTATGTACAGCCGTATCTCCTCCGCTGCCATTCACGGTCTGGAAATTCTTCTGATTTCTGTTGAAGCTGACATCAGCGACGGTCTTCCCGCTTTTATCATGGTCGGCTATCTCTCGGCGCAGGTGCGTGAGGCCGAAGACCGGATCCGCTCCTCCTTCCGCAACAACAGTCTTCCCTTCCCCGCAAAGCGGATCACTGTCAATCTCTCGCCCGCAAGTGTTCCGAAAAGCGGTTCCCTGTATGATCTTCCGATCGCGCTTGCTCTGCTTTCCTCCAATGCCCAGATCCCTCCGGATGCACTTCACGAGGTCCTGGCTGTCGGAGAGCTGAGCTTAAGCGGCGAAATCAACCCGGTGAACGGTGTTCTGCCGATTGCAGTCAAAGCCGTACAGAGCGGCATCCGGACCATGCTTGTTCCTTCTGCAAATGCAGGTGAATGCGGAAACATTCCGAATCTCCGCATTATCGGTTTGCACACGCTGAAAGAAGCCGTTTCCTTTCTCCGTTACGGAGAACTCCCGTCTGCCTCTCCTGCAGCTGAACAGCCGACTGACACGACAGTGAACGATGCAGTTGATTTCCGCGACATACAGGGACAGGCTCTGGCACAGAGAGCGGCAGAAATCGCTGTCGCCGGCTTTCACAATCTGCTGCTCGCGGGACCTCCCGGCTCTGGCAAAACCATGATTGCAAGGCGTATTCCGTCTATCCTCCCGTCTCTCACCGAGTCCGAAGCCCTTGAAATCGCTCAGATCTACAGTATCGCGGGACTCCTTGATCCGCTGCACCCGGAAATAAAAAACCGTCCCTACCGGCATCCGCATCATACCATCTCACCGCAGGCACTGGCAGGAGGCGGACGCATTCCCTCACCGGGTGAAATCACACTGGCACACAGAGGGGTGCTCTTTCTCGACGAGATGCCGGAGTTTTCAAAGAAAGCTCTGGAAATTCTCAGACAGCCTCTTGAAGACCGTGAGATTATCATCTCCAGATCAGCCGGTACCTTTCGGTTTCCGGCAAACTTCCTGCTCCTGGCTGCCATGAACCGCTGTCCCTGCGGACTTTATCCCGATCTCTCCCGCTGTACCTGCTCTCCGCAGGAAATCAGCTCCTATATGAACCGGATCTCCAAGCCGCTTCTTGACCGGATTGATCTGACTGTACAGTGCAAGGCGGTTACCTATGAGGAGCTGACTGCAGGGAAAAAAGGCTCACAGTCATCGGCAGAGATCCGCTGCCGCGTCGAGGCAGTAAGAGAAATCGAGAGCCGCCGCTTCCGGGATGTTCCCTGGCACTTTAACTCCGAAATTCCGGCATCGGCAGTGCGTGACTTCTGCCGGATGGATTCCCGCGCCGAGCACACACTGGCTGTTTTTTATGAACTTTATTCATTAAGTGCCCGCAGCTATCACCGTGCGGTAAAGGTGGCCCGCACCATTGCCGATCTTGCCTCCTCCGAACTGATCAGAAGTGAACATATTGAGGAGGCACTGGTCTTCCGGGCCTTTGATCAGCCGTCTCCCGGACAGCGCGTAAAACCTCTTATAAAATCTTCGTTTTCCGGACAAGAAAGGCAGATCAATCATGGTTTCCGATAAAAAAACACCTGGGAACAACTCTATATTAATAGAAGAAACAGCTTTCATTCGCTGTGTAAACAATACGGATCGGGGATGGCCGAAACGTCTCGAGCCTCATACCGGCATGCCCAAAAAGCTTTTTTACCGGGGCCGGCTTCCGGATGACAGACAGCCGACGTGTGCGATCATCGGCACAAGAATGTGCAGCCCTTATGGTCACCGGACAGCCTTTGAATTCGGAAAGAAACTCGCCGAACAGGGAATTCAGATCATCAGCGGCATGGCTGTCGGAATTGACGGTTATGCACAGGAAGGAGCGCTTGCAGGCGGAGGGACAACATATGCTGTTCTCGGCTCCGGTCCGGATATCTGCTATCCGCCCTCCAATCATGCTCTCTTTGAACAGATTCCCGAAGCCGGAGGCATCCTGTCCGAGCATCCTCCCGGTACCGCTCCGCTCCCCGCACATTTTGCAGCGCGCAACCGCATCATCAGTGCACTTGCGGATGTCGTGCTTGTCGTGGAGGCACGCCTGAAATCCGGCACCAATATCACTGTCGATTTTGCATTGAAACAGGGGAAGACTGTTTTTGCTGTTCCCGGACGTGTCGGTGATCACCTCTCTGACGGATGCAACTATCTGATCTCCCAGGGAGCCGGCATTGCTTATTCGCCGGAGGCTGTCATATCTGAACTGCTTTCTCTTCCCCGCCCCGGGCGTTCCGAGATCGAAGCTTCCGCATCGAACAGAGAACTGCGGAGACTGCAGCAGGAACGGAAGCTTCTGCAGGACACTTCTCTTACAGAAAATGCAAAAAAAATATACGGTGCCCTCTCTTATGAGGACACCGCCGTTGCCGATGATCTTGTTGAGCAGACCGGTATCGGCATTGCTGCCGTCTCATCTGCTCTGTCTTTATTGGTTTTAAAAGGCTATGCCGTGGAAACGCTGCAAGGATTTTATCAGAGAGCGGATTCCTGAGGCATACGAAGAATATCATATTCTTCTGCGTCTGCACTGAGTTCCAGATGAATTCTCTGCTTCGGATGAGGTGCCGATTCCTGAGCATTTCCCTCATCATCATAAATTCCCAGAACGGAAACCTCGATATCTCTTCCGTCCGGCTTCATGATTTCGATCTTATCTCCGACACAGAACTTGTTTTTCTGCTCGATCACAATGCGGCCTGCCTCGTCATGTCCCTGCACGGAACCGATATAAACAGCATTGCGGATATAGGTATTGCTGTCGTAAATCTGATCATTCTGATCCGGTCTTCCGTAGAAGAAACCGGTTGTAAAACGTCTGAATGTGCAGTCGGAAACCATCTCCAGATAAGTCTCCTTCTTCTTCTCGTAGAGCGCCGGATCTTCGAAATAATCATCGATCGCCATGCGATAGGCACGGGCAGCTGTAGCCACATAGAGCGCTGTCTTCATGCGGCCCTCAATCTTCAGACTGTTGATACCTGCATTCACCAGATCCGGAATATGCTCGATCATGCAGAGATCACGGGAATTGAAGATGTAGGTGCCGCGCTCATTCTCTTCGATCGGCATATACTCGCCCGGTCTTGTCTCCTCCATAACTGCATACTGCCAGCGGCAGGGATGTGTGCAGGCTCCGCGGTTCGCGTCACGGCCCGCCAGATAACTGCTGAGCAGGCATCGTCCTGAATAAGAGATGCACATCGCGCCGTGAACAAAGACTTCCAGCTCCAGTTCTTCCGGAATATGCTTCCGGAGATCTCCGATCTCAGCCATGGAAAGTTCTCTGGCCGTCACGATTCTGGTTGCTCCGAGTCTGTGCCAGAAGCGGCAGGTCTCATAGTTGGTTGAATTGGCCTGCGTGCTGATATGCAGATCAATCTCCGGGCAGATTCTCTGTGCCAGAGAAAACATACCCGGGTCTGCAACCAGAATTGCACCCGGCTTCAACTCCTTCAGCTCGGCAAAATAGGCCTCTGCCTGCGGAAGATCGCCGTTATGTGCAAAGATGTTGGCTGTCACATAGACCTTTCGGCCGTGCTGATGCGCAAACTCAATACCTTCACGCATCTCCTCTTTTGTGAAGTTACGTGCCTTTGCGCGCAGGCTCATGGTCTCACCGCCGATATATACAGCATCGGCGCCATAAAGAACAGCAGTTTTCAGGACCGGCAGAGATCCTGCCGGCATCAGTAATTCCGGTTTTGTCATTTATGATTTCCTCACAGAGACGGCTGTGCCGTCGCCAACAGGCAGAATAGTTGTCTCAAGTTCCGGGTCCGTGGAGATCGTCTGCAGATACTCCCGGATTCTCTTATGAATCGTGCGGTCCCGTCTTTCGGAAGCAAAACGCGAATCCAGGATGCTTCCCTCCTGAAGAACGTTGTCGCTGATCAGAATTCCTCCCGGCTTCAGCATCCTCATCAGGTCCGGATAGTAGGTACTGTACTGTCCTTTGGCCGCATCCAGAAAAATCACATCAAAAGAATCATCCATCGTCGGAAGAATCTTCTGCGCATCTCCCTCCAGGAGCGTCACGCGATCTTGCATCCCTGCTCTTTTAAAGTTTTCTTTTGCTTTCGGAATTCTTTTATCGTAATTCTCGATTGTCACAACGGAGGCCTTCGAATAATGCAGCATCAGCAGTGCGGAAAAGCCGACTGCCGTTCCCACTTCAAGAATTCGCTCCGGTTTTTTTATTTCCATTAACACACGAAGAAGTCCCTGTGTTCCTTTGCGGATCACAGGCACTTCCTCTTTCAATGCATTTTCTTCGATTTCGGTCAGAAGCTCCGGAATCGGCAGACTGATGGTCTCAAGAAAAATATTCAGTCTGTCTTCATCAATATAATTCATCATATATTCGGGACGCGGATTGTAACAGCATTAAAAAGATCGCAGTTCAGTTCCTTCAGAATTTGTACAATGTTTTCTTCTGCCTCCAGAAACGCATTGACTTCCGGAATCTTTTCCAGCTGTTCATACTCGTTTCTGAGTGCTTCCGTTGTTTCGGAAAGATCACCGGACTCCACTGACTCATAGAGCTCAATGGTCTTTTTGCGAAGTTCCATAATCTGATCGAAGACGCCCGGAAACCGGTCCAGAGCAGCTTCGCATTTCTGATAATTTCTGTAGTCACTGCTGTTTCTGATCGCCTCGATCAGCCTGTCAGCATTTTCCCTTATCGCTGTATCCATGCAGTCTTAATCCCTTCACACCGATGCTTCCATGATAATCGGAAGGATCATCGGTCTTCTCTGTGTTCTCTTCCAGACAAACTCACTGAGAGCGTCCTTTACATCAGACTTGATCTTTGACCAGTCTGTAATGCCTCTGTCGAGGCAGGATTCCACGGCAGCCGTTACAATACGGTTTGCCTCTTCGATCAGATCCTCTGATTCGCGGACATAGACGAAGCCTCGTGATACCAGATCCGGACCTGACAGAAGTCTGTTGCTGTACTGTTCCAGTGTCATAACGACAATGATAATACCATCCTCTGCGAGTCGCTGGCGGTCGCGGATGACGATATTGCCGACATCGCCTACACCGAGTCCGTCTACCAGAATGCCGCCGTTCTGTACCTTGCCGACAATGCGTGCCTGCTCTTCACTGATTTCAAGAACATCTCCGGTATGCAGAATCCAGACATTGTCCTTTTCCACGCCGAGTGACTGAGCCAGCTGCGCCTGTGCAAGGAGGTGGCGTCTCTCGCCGTGCACCGGAATCGCATATTTCGGCTTCACAAGTGCATAGATCAGCTTGATATCTTCCTGGCAGGCATGTCCTGAAACATGTGTATCCTGGAAGACGACCTCTGCGCCGATCTCGGAAAGTTCGTTGATCACATTGGAAACGGCCTTCTCATTACCCGGAATCGGATGTGATGAGAATACAATCACATCGCCAGGCATAATCTTGACCTTCTTGTGAATATTGGCAGCCATTCTGGAAAGAGCCGCCATCGACTCTCCCTGGCTTCCTGTTGTAATCAGCACCACCTTTTCCGGCGGGTAATTCTTCAGCTGATCCACGTCCACAAGCGTATTGCCGGAATCATCGATATAGCCGAGTTCCACAGCAACTCCGACTACGTTGACCATGGATCTGCCTTCCAGGCAGACCTTTCTTCCGTACTTCTTCGCAGAATTGATAATCTGCTGTACACGATCGACATTGGAAGCAAAGGTAGCAATAATCAGTCTCTGCTCTCTGTGCTCTGCAAAGATGCGGTCAAATGCCGTTCCGACCGTTCTCTCAGACATTGTAAAGCCCGGTCTCTCCGCATTCGTGCTGTCGCACAGCAGCGCCAGTACACCCTTGCGTCCGATTTCCGCAAATCTCTGCAGATCGATCATGTCACCGAAAACAGGTGTGTAATCCACCTTGAAATCACCTGTATGAACAACGATGCCTGCCGGAGAATAGATCGCCAGCGCTGCTGCATCCTGAATACTGTGATTTGTCTTGATGAATTCGATGCGGAATTCACCGAGATTAATAGACTGACCGAATTTCACAATCTTGCGCTTGATCATCTGGAGCATACCGTGCTCCTCAAGCTTCTTCTCGATCAGTGTCATTGTGAGCTTCGTCGTATAAATCGGCACGTTCAGACGCTGAAAGATATACGGAATAGCGCCGATATGGTCCTCGTGACCGTGCGTAATGACAAAACCCTTGACCTTTGAGTAATTCTCAACCAGCCAGGTGACATCCGGAATGACGAAATCAATTCCGAGCATATCGTCTTCCGGAAACGCAAGTCCGCAGTCTACCACTACGATACTGTCTCCGTATTCAAACGCCGTCATATTCATACCGATCTGTTCCAGTCCGCCCAGCGGTATGATTTTCAGCTTTTCTTTATTCGGTTTGCTGCTCAAAAAAACCTCCTTTACATTACAATATCTGTATCATCAAGCATTTCTTCAAAGATCTTCAAAAGGGCATTGAGCTCTGTCTCATCCTCAACCGGGACATACTCTGCCTCTTCGTCCGCATCCTCTGAAATATCCTTTAAAATAAGCGCATTCGCGTCACCTTCCTGTGAGTCTGTGACAAGAAGGTAATTCTTTCCGTTCACACGCGTCTGCTCTTCCACATAGAATTCTGTTTCTGTACCGTCAGCTGCGGTAAATGTCACTGTCTGCATAACTGTCAAGCCAATCCTGTAAAATGACTGCTGCCGCAATGCGGTCAACATGTTTTTTGTAATCTGCGCGCTTAATACCGGTCGCGGCCATAATTTCCTCAGCCTCGACCGTTGTCAGTCTTTCATCACATAAATGTACAGGCAAGCCTGTCCTCTGCTCCAGCATCTGCTTGAACAGAAGTGTCTTTTCCGCGCGCTCGCCTTTTGTTTCATCCATATTCAGCGGATATCCCAGCACAATCGCATCTGCGTGGTATTCGGCTATCAGCTCCTCAATCCGCCGCATTGTCTTTCGAAGATGTGTCTCATCCTTGCGTCTGATAATTTCCACGCCGCCGGCAATCATGCCCGTCGGATCGGATATCGCAACGCCCACCGTCTTCGAACCAAAATCAAGTCCAAGTATTCTCATAGCCGTCCGTCAGGATTCCCATGATCTGGTGCGGATGTATTCCTTCAGCAGCTCCTCTACGAGCTCATCACGCTCCACCTTCATGATCATGCTGCGGGCGCCCTTGAAGTTTGTAATATAAGTCGGATCTCCGGACATAATATAACCCACGATCTGGTTCACCGGATTATAACCCTTTTCTTCCATGGCTGTATACACGATGTTCAGAACATCCTTTACCATGATTTCCGGTTCAGCCTTTACGCTGAAATATTGTGTATTTCCATCATTGTTTGCCATATTTCAATGCACCTCACGTAAATATAGATATCTATATATTACTCTCTTCCGGCCGTTTGATCAAGCGGCTTCACCTGAAGAGATCCGTCCTCCAGAACTCCTTCCACAAAACAGCGTCGGATCTGATGCTCTTCCGCCTGATCGACAGCAGATGTAACTGCCACAAGAGACTCTCTGGTATGACCTGTCAGAAGTGTCTGTCCGTTCTTTGTGACCGTTTCCTCAAAAAGAACTTCGACTTCCTTTCCTTCATAATATCCCGCATAAGCAAGCCGTTCCTGTTTCTCTGCTTCGATTAAGACAGCGCTTCTTGTCTTTTTAAGCTGCTCCGGAACCTGTCCCTTCATAGATGCCGCCTTTGTCCCGTTTCGCATGGAATATTTGAAGATATGCATGCCGGCAAATTTCACCTGATGAACAAAGCGCAGCGTCTCCTCTGCCTCTTCGTCGGTCTCGCCCGGGAAGCCGGCAATGACATCGGTGGTAATAGCCGGATGCTCAAAATAGTTCCGCAGTCTCTCACAGACTTCTGCATATTCCTCTGCGTTGTATTTTCGTCCCATTCTCTGCAGCGTTGCGTTCGAACCGCTCTGCAGGGACAGATGGAACTGCGGGCAGATCGCCGGTATTTCGGAAAGTGCCTTTGTGAATTCGTCTGTCATAATGCCCGGCTCCAGCGAGCCGAAACGCAGCCGCTTAATGCCCGGAATCTCAGCTGCTCTCTGCACAAGATCCAGCAGTCTGTAATTGGTTTTTGCAAGTGCCATCTCCGGAGTCTGTCTGTTCTGATCCGGTTCATCAAAATCAGAGCCATAGGAGCTTACGTGAATACCGGTCAGAATAACCTCCTGATAACCTGTTTCCGCAAGACGTCTGATCTCCTCCAGCACGTCCTCAGCAGATCTGCTTCTGACACGGCCGCGAACATACGGAATCAGGCAGTAGGTGCAGAACTGATTGCATCCGTCCTGTATTTTGACAAATGCTCTGGCACGTCCCTCCGCAGTGGAAATCTGAAGTTCCTCATAGCTCTTCTCGCTGTTGATTGTTCCGAAGGCTTCTGCCTCCTCACCCTTGCTTCTGAAATAGGCATCCAGCAGCTCCGGCAGTCTGGACTTCGCATTATTGCCGACAGCCAGGTCGATTGCTTCATCCTTTTCACCTGCCTTGCCGGCCTCCACATAACAGCCTACTGCAACGACAACTGCAAGAGGATTCATCTCTTTTGCGCGATGCAGCATCTGTCTGGACTTCCGGTCGGCGATATTGGTTACTGTGCAGGTATTAATGACATAAACATCAGCACCGGGCTCAAACGGAACAATCTCATAGCCTTCACGCTGCAGAGCCTCTGCCATTGCCTCTGTCTCATATGCATTTACACGACAGCCAAGATTATGAAATGCAGCCTTTTTTCTCACTTGATTCTCCTTACATCTGCGTCCGTGAAACCGCAGTTTTCAAAGCCATGTCCGTTTGGCGGACATATATATTTATATGAAATCCTTCACAGTTTTATCACCCGGAAACCTCTATTGAATCTTGACGTTCCCGACGTTTCAAGCTAATATGAACACGTAAACACGGCAGTACAATACTTTCCACTTCAGGAGGAAGATATATGAAAACCATCAACGTTTCTTTAAATTCAATCGAACGCGTTAAGTCTTTCGTCAACGATATCAACCGTTATGACTTTGACTTTGACCTCGTTTCAGGAAGATATGTAATCGACGCCAAGTCCATCATGGGCATCTTCAGCCTGGATCTTTCCAAGGCAATCGAGCTCAACATTCATGCTGACGGCGACAAGCTTGAAGAGGTTCTTCAGCTCCTCAGCCCGTACACTGTCTGATCTTCCTGCTGTCTGCAGCATTTTCCTGATTGGATTCTGTATGCAGACCTCTTATACAGACATAAGCCTCCTGTACATCTGTACAGGAGGTTTTTTGTTCTTATCGGTCACGGTTTCGCAACAATGATTTCAGTTGTATCAATTGCTGTCTGAACAAGTTCTTCAATCTGTCCCTTCAGCTTAGCCTCTGATTTCTCAATCACCTCAAGAATCGGTCTTGTAACCGGATGCTTTGCAACAAAGATTGTGCAGCAGTCTTCATACGGAAGGATAGATGTCTCGTATGTTCCGATCTTCAGAGAGATATCTACAATTTCATTCTTATCCATACCGATCAGCGGACGGTAAACCGGCAGTGTGCAGACTGCATTGGTTGTCAGCAGTGACTGCATTGTCTGGCTTGCCACCTGACCGATGCTCTCTCCTGTGATCAGGCCGAGATTTCCGTTCTTTACTGCAAAATGCTCTGCAATCTTCATCATATACCGACGCATGATGATGGTAAGCTCCTCATGCGGGCAGGTGTCATAAATTGCGAGCTGTACGTCTGTAAAGTTTACAATGTGCAGTCTGATCGGTCCGGCATACTTTGCCACCTGACGGGCAAGATCCACGACCTTTTCCTTTGCTCTGTCTGATGTGTACGGCGGAGCGTGGAAATAAACGGCATCCAGTACAACGCCTCTTTTCGCAATCATCCAGCCGGCAACCGGGCTGTCGATGCCGCCTGACAGGCAGAGCATAGCGCTTCCGTTTGTACCGACCGGCATGCCGCCCGGACCCGGAATAATACGGGAATAGACATAAACCGTATCTCTGATTTCAATATCGAGAAGAATATCCGGATTATGAACATCTACCTTCATATTCGGGAAATTCTGCAGAATTGCCTCACCGAGAGCTGCTGCAATTTCCATGGATGTACCCGGGAATTCCTTATCTACACGGCGAACCTTTACTTTGAATGTTGCGTGTGAATCCGGATATTCCTGTGCAATATAATCCACAACTGCTGCCTTCAGCTCATCCGGACCTTCTGTCGGGTAGGTATGTACCGGGCAGATGCCGACAATACCGAATACATGCTGCAGAGCATCGACGGTTTCGCCCTCATCCCATTCTCCGCTGCACTCTACATAGACGCGGCCGCGCTCATGGCGGATTTCATACTCACCATCCAGCTTTGAAAGCTTCAGGCGGATCTGCTTTGCAAGGGCATCTTCAAACACGTGACGGTTCTTTCCCTTGATTCCGATTTCACCGTACTTAATAAGAAATGTATGATACATAATTCCAGTTATTCCTTTCAGGTGCCTGTTCTCACCGCGTACTCAGCGCGGTCTGTATCTGCGAAGCTTCGGAAGCAGTTCTGCAAGAACTGCCAGCACTGTATCTACTTCTTCTTCTGTATTGGTTTCACAGAAGCTGAAACGGACGGAGGAGGAAACCTCTGCCGGTGATGCTTCAATTGCCGTCATGGTCGGACTTGCCGAACGCTTGTGTGTCGAGCAGGCCGATCCGGCAGAAATATAGATGCCGCGGTCTTCCAGAGAATGCAGCAGTACTTCGGAGCCGACGCCGACAAATGCCGCATGCACAATATGGGGTGCCATGCACGCGTCTCCGCTTCCGTGAACGACAACATCATCCAGCTTCTGAAGACCTTCTGTCATTCTGTCATGCAGAGCCTGAATATGAGCCATCTTTGCATCGAAATCTTCATAAGCCTCGCGGCATGCCACACTGAGTCCTGCGATGCCGGGTACATTTTCCGTACCAGAACGCATGCCCTTCTGCTGACCTCCGCCGTAAATAATCGGCTGCAGTCTGGAGCCGTTCCGTACATAGAGGAAGCCGGTTCCCTTCGGGCCGTGAAGCTTGTGTCCGCTGACCGAGAGCATATCGATGCCCGTCTTCTTCGGATAAATGCGATACTTTCCGAAGGCCTGAATTGCGTCCACATGATAAAGTGCATCCGGGCAGTGTGCATGAACCATCGATGCCACCTTTTCAACCGGCACAACCGCACCGATTTCATTGTTGACATACATCGTGGAAACCAGGATGACATCATCACCGAGCATAGCCTCCAGCCTGTCCAGCTGCAGCATTCCTTTTGCGTCTACCGGAATCTTCTCCACAGTAAAGCCGAAATTTTCCAGCATATGCAGCGGCTCGGAGACAGCCGGATGCTCCATCGAGGTTGTCAGAATTCTGTTTCCGCTTCTTCTTCTGGAAAGTGCGCCGCCGATCAGAGCCCAGTTATTGGACTCTGTGCCGCCGGAAGTAAAATACACCTCCTGCTCCTGTACTTTCAGGATGTCGGCAATGATCTTTCTTGCATCTTTAATATAGTGCTCTGCATCAACACCCTTACGGTGAAGCGAGGACGGATTTCCGTAATCCTCTGTCATTGTCTTCAGCACGATGTCACAGACTGCAGAGGAAGGTCTCGTCGTGGAAGAATTATCAAAATAAATTTCCATAGTTTAAAGATTATAGCACATATCTGACGTAACACGCCACTTTTATGTTATGATAGAGCATACAGACAGCCGATTTATATCCGCATGCAAAGGAGCAAGCACATTATGTACAATTACAGAATGATCGTCCAGTACGACGGCACCCGTTACAACGGATGGCAGAAACAGGGCGATACTGACAATACAATTCAGAATAAACTGGAAACCATCCTTTCCCGCATGACCGGTGAGCAGGTCGATGTACACGGCGCAGGCCGCACAGATGCAGGTGTTCACGCCAAAGGACAGGTCGCCCAGTTCAGAACTGAAACCTACTACGAGCCCGATGAAATCAGAGCTACTCTGAATCGCTATCTCCCGGATGATATCGGCGTTGTCAGTGTTGCATCCGCTGCACCGCGCTTTCACAGCCGCTACAATGCTTCCTCCAAGTATTATCTCTACCGGATCGTCAAAGACAAATCCGTCCATGTATTTGACCGCAAATATGTGTACGAATACCGCGGCGAGCCGCTTGATGTGCAGGCTATGAAGATTGCCACACTGCAGCTGATCGGAACACATGATTTCAGAAGCTTCTGCGGTAATCCGAAGATGAATAAATCCACCGTCCGTACCATCCAGACTATCCGGATTACGGAAACAGAGGATGAAATCGACATCGGCTTTATCGGTGACGGTTTCCTCATGTATATGGTCAGAATCCTTGTCGGTACTCTGATTGAAGTTGGTGAGCACAAACGCGATCCGCGTTCTATGGACAGTCTGCTGGAGGCAAGAAGCCGCCGTCTGGCAGGACCGACCGCTCCGGCACAGGGACTGACTCTGATGGAAGTCCGCTACAACTGAAACCTGATTTTAAAAACTGTCATTTTAGAAGCAGCTTCTTAAGAAGCTGCTTCTTTCTTTGCTCTGAAGACTTTTATGATACAAGCAGCCCGCGCTGTGACTATGATGACATTATTCATGCAAGCATGCCTTCGTCATAGCCGCAGCGCGGGTTTTTTTATATCCTGTTTAATTTCGGAATGTAATTCCGGACCACTCTCCCTGGTGCATGATTTCCACAACCTGCATGCCTGCCTTCTCGGCAGCATCAATTACAAGGTGTTCCTTCTCCTGCAGAATACCGGAAGTAATATAGTAGCCGCCCTTCTTCAGATGTGCCGGAATCTGCGGTGTAATCTCCGTCAGAATCTCAGCAATGATATTGGCGCAGGCCACATCGTAGATACCGAAACCTGCCTTCTCCTGTGTTGCAGGATCATCGGCAATATTTCCGAGAACACGTTCAAAGTCCTCTTCACGGATATCGTTTTCAAGAAGGTTATCGCTGATAGCCGGCAGTGTATTCTCATCCAGGTCTGTGCCGAATACGTGAGATGCACCGCTCTTCAGCGCCACAATGCCGAGAATGCCGCTTCCTGTTCCGACATCCAGAAAACGATCGCCTTCCTTCAGATATTTGCGGAGTGAACGGATCGCAAGCTGTGTCGATTCATGTGCACCTGTTCCGAAAGCTGTGCCCGGATCGATATGCAGAACCATGGCTGCATCCTTCTCCTGTGCACTGCCCTTCTCCCAGGTCGGCTCAATCAGAATATCATCAATCCGAAAGCTGTGGAAATACTCCTTCCAGTTATTGATCCATTCTTCTTCTGCCGTCTCGGAGAGACTGATTGTGCCTTCACCGATCTCCATGAAAGATCTGAGCTCTTCCAGAGCCTCTTCCACCTTTCGGATGATTTCGCTGCTGTCCTCATCTTTATCTGCATAGAAGGAAATGTCAGCGAGATGATCATCCGGTCCGAAATCCGGCACCACGTCACCGAACATGCCGCCGCTTTCCTCTGCTGTCATCGGGCGCTTATCTTCAATTTCAATTCCTTCAAAGCCGAGTTCGGCGAGCATGCCGCTCACCATATCCTCAGCCTCTTCGGTGGTGTGAATTGTATATTTATTCCACTCCATAATTATACCCGTTTATTCCTTATCTTCTCCGCAGGCCTTCGCATAATTCTGAAGCGCCTTCTTCTGCTCTCTGTTGAGCTTTGTCGGCACCTGCACCACGAGTGTCACATAGTGATCGCCGCGTCTGTTCCGGTCATGTACGGACGGAACACCCTTGCCCTTCAGACGGATTCTGGTGTCTGTCTGTGTGCCGGCCTTGACGCTGTATTCCACTTCGCCGTCTACAGTCTTGATACGGATCTTGCCGCCGAGAGCTGCTGTCGGGAAGGAAATACCGACTGTCGAGTAAATATTCACATCATCTCTCTGGAAAAGCGGGTGACGTGAAACGCGAACCTCGACGAGAAGATCGCCGCGCGGTCCACCGTTTGCACCCGGCTCGCCCTTGTCACGGATTCTGACGGACATGCCGTTGTCAATGCCGGCCGGGATGGTGACCTCCAGCTTCACTCTGCGTGTGACATAGCCTGTTCCGCGGCAGTCCGGACACTTCTCGCGGATGATCTTTCCTGTTCCGCGGCAGTCCGGGCAGACAGTTTCTGACTGCATCATGCCGAAGATAGACTGCTGGGTTGTCACAATGCGGCCTGTGCCGTGGCAGCGGTTACAGGTCTCCGGTGTTGTACCGGCCTTCGCACCTGTGCCGTGGCAGGTCTCACATGCCTCACGCAGATTGATTTCAACCTGCTTGGTGCAGCCGAAGACAGCTTCCTCAAAGGTAATATTTACAGCTGTACGGACATTGGCACCGCGCATCGGCGCATTGGAGCTTCTTGCGGAGCGTCTTCCGCCGCCGAACAGATCTCCGAAAATATCGCCGAAGATATCACCCATATCGGATGCATCGAAACCGCCGTAGCCGCCACCGCCGCCCTGTTCAAAGGCAGCATGTCCGAACTGATCATACTTCTGACGCTTCTCCGGATCACTCAGGATCGAATAAGCCTCTGAAGCTTCCTTGAACTTCTCGGCAGCCTCCTCATTGCCAGGGTTTGAATCGGGATGATATTTCTTTGCCAGTTTTCTGTAGGCTTTTTTTAAGGCAGCATCATCGGCATCTTTACTGACACCGAGCACCTCATAATAATCTCTTTTATCAGCCATCTCTTTTCTCCGGTAAACGCCCAAGGGGCTGTCGAACCTCCGGTGCCTGTCTGCATGCGGCAATGCGGCATGCTTCTCAGGAAATCACCGGCTGCACGACAGCCTCGGGGATTATTTAACTTCCTGTGTTGCTTTATCAGACCTCTGTGAAGTCAGCATCAACGACATCGTCGTTATTGCCTGCAGCACCGCCGTTCGGATCTGTGTATCCGCCCTGCTGTGCAGCACCCTGTGTCTGCTCATACATCTTTGCGAAGAGGTTCTGAGCGCTTGTCATCATCTTGTCCTTTGCGCTCTTCAGCTCGTTGACATCAGACTCGCTCATAACAGACGCATCCGGATACTTTGCAAGGACATCCTTCAGTGCCTGCAGATCTGCCTGAACAGCAGCCTTGTCGTTGGCATCAAGCTTGTCGCCTGCATTGTTCATAGCTTCCTCTACCTGGAAGACCATGCTGTCTGCTTCGTTTCTTGCATCAACAGCTTCTTTGCGCTTCTTATCCTCTGCCTCATACTGAGCAGCTTCCTGAACTGCCTTCTCAATATCAGCATCAGACATGTTGGAACCGCCTGTGATGGTGATGTGCTGTTCCTTGCCTGTACCAAGATCCTTTGCAGATACATTTACAATACCGTTTGCATCGATATCGAATGTAACCTCGATCTGCGGAACGCCTCTTCTTGCCGGAGCAATGCCGTCGAGCATGAAGCGGCCGAGAGACTTGTTGTCTCTTGCGAACTGACGCTCGCCCTGCAGAACGTTGATTTCAACAGATGTCTGATTATCTGCAGCTGTTGAGAAGATCTGGCTCTTCTTTGTCGGGATTGTTGTATTTCTCTCGATCAGTCTTGTAGCGATGTTACCCATTGTTTCGATGGACAGAGAAAGCGGAGTAACGTCCAGAAGAAGGATGTCGCCTGCGCCTTCCTCGTTGTTCAGCTTGCCGCCCTGGACAGATGCGCCGAGAGCAACGCACTCATCCGGATTCAGGTTCTTGCTCGGCTCCTTGCCTGTTATTGCACGAACCTTATCCTGAACTGCCGGGATTCTTGTAGAACCGCCGACAAGCAGAACCTTGCTCAGATCAGCAGCTGTAAGGCCTGCATCCTGAAGAGCCTTCTGTACCGGCGGTACAGTTCTCTCAACCAGATCATGTGTCAGCTCGTTGAACTTTGCACGTGTCAGATCCATATCGAAGTGCTTCGGTACGTTGTTGACAGCTGTGATGAACGGAATATTGATATTGGTTGTTGTGGAGTTGGAAAGCTCCTTCTTAGCCTTCTCAGCTGCTTCCTTGATTCTCTGCAGAGACATCGGATCCTGAGAAAGGTCTACGCCTTCCTTCTTCTTGAACTCATCAACCATGTACTTTGTCAGTGCATTGTCGAAGTCATCGCCGCCGAGGAGGCTGTCGCCGTTAACAGCAAGTACTTCGATAACGCCGTCACCGATTTCGATAATAGAAACGTCGAATGTACCGCCGCCAAGGTCATAAACCATGATCTTCTGCTCCTGCTCATT
>JAUNAG010000154.1 GCA_030527685.1 Lachnospiraceae bacterium
TGGAGCACCACCTTGCCAAGGTGGGGGTCGCGGGTTCGATCCCCGTCTCGCGCTCTGAATAAGTTCCGAATTGCACGAATGTGTGATTCGGAATTTTTTTTTGACATTTTGCGCTATGCTGCCAAAAGCATTCCGTGCAGAACAGGAGCAGATGTCGTATACTGTAAAAAATGTGCAGTACTGATGTAACTTTCTGGAGGTAAACACAAATATGGGAAACAGAGTATTTCGAATCCGCCCGTTCCTGATGGCCGTCTGCAGAAGAGGCTGGAAAAAGATGCTGGTGCTTGCACTGCTTCTTGCCTTCGCTATGGGAGGATACAAGGCATCCACTCTCTGGCCGCAGTATAAAGGTGCAGCGGCAGCCGAAGCTGAGGAGTCGGAAAACCAGGTACAGGAAGAGGCAGCCGCAGAAGACAGTGATGAGACTTCTGATTATCTGAATAAAAAGAAAAGCACTGCCGACTACAGTCAGAATATGAAGCAGATCAATGAGCAGATTGCCAATCGATCTGAGTATCTGAATAATTCTCTTGTTGCGAGAATCGATGCTTATCACGAAGGAAGATCCGTTGTGGATCTGACTGTCAGTTCAGATGCATTTGAAGCAGAAAAGAGCATCGCAGTTCCGACAGACGATTCTTCCGATGGCGGTTCATCTGTTCTTTCTGCAGAGGAAAGCCGGATTGTGGATATCACCCGCGCCTACGCGCAGTTTGTCAGATACGGAATTGACTGGACTGCACTGATGGAAGAGTTTGATACGAGTGAGCAGTATCTGAATGAAATTATCAAGGTAACTCGCGATACACAGGTCTTAAACCGTATTGAAATCAGAGTCATCTATCCGACTGATCAGGGCGCTGCAAGAATCCTGGATGAGATTATCCGTCAGATTGAGGAAAAGCAGGCAGAGATTTCAGAACAGATCGAAGAACATACGCTTACATTTTCAAACAGAGAAACAGCTTATGTAATTGATGCGGAAATCTATAACTATTTCACCGGCCGCATCAATGATATCAACACACTGATTTCCGGCCGCAGTACCTTCAATTCCACAACGGCTGCACTCGGTTCCTCCACACCGGTCGTCCGGAAGACGATCTCCGGAAAGCGAGTTCTGAAGTCAACAGTGAAATATGCCGTTGTCGGCTTTGCGGGCGGAATTGTACTTTATCTGCTTGCAGGTGTACTTCTGCTGATCTGTGCCGGAACAGCTGTCAGCGGTGAAGACTTCAATCGTGCTTACGGCTTTCGCAAGCTGGCCGCAGTACCGCTTCCGGAAACTGAAAAGCTTCGTGGAATCACATCCCTTTTCGCAGGAGAAGAACTGGCTTATTTGAGCAGCAGAAATCGCGAGACAGCTTATCAGATCGCTGCCGAGAATATCGGAGAGCTTTCAAAGGGTATGAAGTCTCTGGTTCTGGCAGGTGATCAGGATCAGGCTTTCCTGCAGCAGATGGCAGAACAGCTGCAGAAGGAGCTTGCAGCAAACGGTCAGGAGCTTTCCTGCATCGCTATCGGAGATCCGACATCCTCACCGGCAGCACTACGCAGACTTCGTGAAGCAGACGGTGTTGTCATGACCGCAAACATCGGTGCATCCACTTATGGAAAGACAGACCGGATTACGGAAGCTGTTGATACTTATAAGAAGGATGTTATCGGCAGTATTGTCATTGCTTAATAAGAACAGGAGATGCATAGTGAGAGAGGTACAGCCTGCGGCAGCAGGTACCGCGGCAGGAACAAGGCTGCGGCGGCCTGCCGCAAATAAGATGCTGTTTGATGCGGTGACGCAGGAATGGCTGTATTGCATTGCAGCAGCCGTCTATGTCGGCATTCTGGTCTATCAGCAGACCTACTGGAGCTCACTCGGAATCGGAAGCGGTCTGCTGAAGCTTCTGCGCTACGGCTGCTATTTCTGTGCGGTCTGGAAGATGGCACGGGACAGCTACCGCACGAAGGACATCGGCATCCTGCTGGCAGCGTTTCTGATCTGCGGTGCTGCCGTCATGCACGGAGGCAACAAGCGTTTCATCTTCTTCCTGCTGATGATTGCCGCATCCAGAGATGTGCCGTCAAGACCGGTGCTCCGGGCCGTCTGCTTCAGCCAGATTGTCATTCTGCTTGTGACCGTGATCAGTTCACAGCTGGGTCTGACAACAAATTATATCTTTTTGAAGGATAATCTTCGAATCCGGTACGGCCTCGGCTTTACGTGGACAACAACCGCACCGATTCTGTTTTTCTTCTGGCAGATGAATTATGCTCTGCTTCGAAGAGAGAAGATGACTCTGCCGGAATATGTGATTCTGGAGCTTGTCAACTTCTGGTTATACAAAAAAACAAATACGAGAGCCTGCTTCTTCCTGGCTACACTGACCCTGCTCGTCTTTTTCTTTCTGAAAATGCTTGCCCGTGTTCAGAAGAAGCATGAATGGCTCGAAAAAGGAAAACGCTGGAATTCAACATTCTTTACGGAAACAAAAGGCTTCGGAAGTCTGCTTCGTCTGGCAGCTCTGTCCCCTGCGTTCTTCTGCGTGCTTTCCATCGCGCTGCATGCGGTCTACAATCCGACGAACAGGTTTTTATATCGTCTGAACAATGCACTGACAGGCAGACTGAAGCTCGGAAGAGACGGCATTACAAAGTACGGCATTCATCTTTTCGGCACAAAGGTCAGATGGGTCGGCAATTCGATCAAACCGCTCACAGAACCGTATAATTACGTAGACTGCTCCTATCTGCAGATCCTTCTGGAGTTCGGAGTACTGGTTCTGGCTCTGGCTGTAGCAGCTTACTGCTATATGCTCGCCAGAGCTGCAGGAGAGCATGACCTCTGGTTTTTTGCTGTGCTGTTTGTAATTACCGGTTTCAGCATGACAGAGCCGCGTCTGCTGCAGCTGGGCTTTAATCCGGTTCTGCTGCTTTGTTTCAGCTCCGGTTTCGGACAAATGAGAAAAGGAAACTTATGAGAGTCCTGCATATTTTTACCAATCCGCATCTGACAAACGGTGCGACTGTTTTTGAATACCGGGTCAGCTCCCGGTTGAAAAAAGACAACATCTATTTTGACTATCTCGTGACAGAAGAGGCTACGGAAGAGGAAAAGGCACGCTATGCTGCGAACGGAAGCGTGCTTTACCGGCTTCCGATTGACAACAGCCATGGTCTTCTGATCAGAGAACTGAAAGTGAACAGAGAGTATTACCGCTTTTTCAAAGAGCATGACTATAAAATCGTTTATGCCGATACGGAAAATGCACTGCGCGCCGTTCACCTTCTGATGGCAAGACTGGCGGGTGTCAGGGTCAGAGTCGTGCATTCCCATAACACAGGTCTGCAGACACAATCAAAGGCTTCTGCGGCGCTTGCGGGCGTCATCAAGGGGCTGTTCCGCTGCAGTGCCACACATTACTTTGCCTGCTCCGATAAAGCTGCCGAGTGGCTGTTTCCGAAGAAGATATACAGAAACAGACAGTATAAGCTCTTGAAGAACGGTGTCAGCCTGGAGGAGTTCCGTTTCAACAGTCAAACACGAAGCAGGCTGCGCGCGGAGCTTGGCCTTGATGAAGATGCGCCGGTTCTCGGCAATGTCGGCCGTTTTATGCCGCAGAAGAATCATAGTTTCATGCTTTCCTGCTTTGACCGTTTTCACCGGAAGCACTCGAAGGCGAAACTGATGCTGATCGGTGACGGTCCTCTGGCAGAAGAAATCAGGGCAGATGTCCGACGACGCGGTCTGGAGGATGCAGTTCTGTTTATCGGCAATGTGAAAAATGTCAGTGACTATCTGCAGGTGATGGATCTCTTCTTTATGCCGTCGCTGTTCGAAGGCCTTCCGATTACAGGTATTGAGGCGCAGGCGAATGCACTGCCTTGCCTGTTTGCGGATACCATCACAAAAGAACTGAAGCTGACAGAACTCGCACATTATCTGCCTCTGGAAGAACCGGAAGAGAAGTGGACGGAGAAGATCGAGGAGCTTCTTGCAGCCGGAAGAAAGGACTGCACGGATGCCGTTCGCAGCAGCGGATATGCCATTGAGCATACGGTAGAGGAACTGAAGGCATTTTATCTGAAGGAGTCATCATGCTGACAAAAAAGCAGAAGATCGAAAGAGCAGTTATCTCAGTTTTAAAGGTGCTGCCCGTTAAGGAGAACAGAATCTCTTTTCTTTGCTACAACTGCACACAGTATTCCTGCAATCCGAAATACATCACAGAATATCTTCACCGGACATACGGGGATAAATATGAGCTGATCTGGTTTTACACCGATGAGAACGTCAGAAAACTGTTTCCTTCTTATGTAAAAGCATACAGAAAGAATTCGCCTGCCTATTTCTGCTCACTGCTGACATCCCGCTTCGTGATTTCCAATGTTACACTGCCGAGAGTTGTGGATTTCCGGAAAGAGCAGATCTGCATTAATACATGGCACGGTACAGCCTTTAAGGGAGACAGCAACAGCCACGGCAACGATTACAACCGCTTTAATTATTTTCTTGCGGAAAATGAGCTCACAGCCGGTGTTCTGCGGAGACCGGACAGCTTTGCCTATACAGGAGAAATCGAAAAAACAGGCATGCCCAGAAATGACTGTCTGATCAGAGGAGATTCGGAACGCGCTGCAAAAGTCCGCGAGACGCTGGGCATTCGTCAGGATGAGAAGATTCTGCTCTATGCGCCGACATTCCGCGACACGGAAGGGGAAGATGCTTTCGAAATTGACTTCCGGGCCCTGCAGCAGAGTCTCGTCGACCGTTTCGGCGGAGAGTGGCGCATTCTGCTCCGGTTCCATCATATGCAGAAGGGCAGACCTTCTGCGGAGCATGCAGTAGATGTAACCTCTTATCCGGATATGCAGGAGCTTCTTCTGGCATCCGATATTCTGATTACAGACTATTCCTCAAGCATGTGGGACTTCTCACTGATGCAGAAACCGGTTTTCCTGTTCTCGGGTGATCTGGAGCATTACATAAAAGAAGAGAGGGGCGATTTCTATTATCCGTACAGCCGCCTTCCGTTTCCGACAGCTGCAGACAGCAGGGAGCTGTGCAGCAGGATTGCGCAGTTTGAGGAAGAAGCATATCTTTCGGCAGTGTCGGAATATCATCGCGAACTGGGTCGTTTTAATATCTGCGGAGACGCCACTGAAAAGTTTGTAAAAAAATTTCTAAAAAGTTGAAAAAGCTGCTTGACTTTGAGGGCTGAT
>JAUNAG010000031.1 GCA_030527685.1 Lachnospiraceae bacterium
GGCAGGCTTCCGGGACGGACTCCGATCACAGCGGTGCTTATCACAGCCGTTATGATTCCTATCGCTTCCAGACCCCGGAAGACGGCGGCAACGGTCCTTCCGGCGTTGAACCGAAATCAGGAAAACCGGGAAAACCGATGAACCGCAGACATAAGAAGGTGCTGTTCGGAATCGGGCTTTTCTGCGCCCTGATTGTCGCAGTCATTGCCATTGCCTATGTAACTGCTTCCCTTATGGGAAGATCCTCCGGTGAAGCGCAGACGGAAACCAGCGCACAGCAGGGAATTGTTCTCGGCAGACAGGATGAAGAGCAGGATGTGCAGGCAGGAGATGTTCAGGATAAGCAGGATCAGGATGCTGCCGGCATGACTGCCGCATCTGAAAGCACAGCTGCTGATAATACAGATGCTGCTTCAAAAGAGGCCGTCTCCGATCATAATGATGCTGCAGATAATGAAACAGCGTCCGAAACAGAAGAGACAGCTGCTGAAGAGGCGGCTGCTTCGACTGCTGAAGAGGCGGCTTCCGATGATCTGCTTCCGGATGATGACGTTGATATGACAGCAGCAGATGCTGCTTATGAAACCGCTCCGTCTCTTTACAATGTTATTTTTTCCGACGGAACAGGAGAGACCTATGATGTGCAGACAGTTGTGTCCATGCGCATGCCGTCTGTTGTAACAGTCTGTTCTGCTGACGGAACTTCATCCGTAAGCGGTGTGATTATCGGGGCATCAGACAAAGCTCTTCTTGTCGCAACAGCAGCGGACTTTGTTTCCGATGATACGCTTACTGTCAGCTTCTATGACGATTCGACCGCTGAGGCACACCTGCTTGGAAGTGCCGCCGGTATGGCAGTACTTGCTGTTCCGTCAGACGGTCTCACAGACGAACTTCTGAGCACTGCTGAACCGGTACCGGCTGCAGACACTGCAGAACCGGCACTCGGAGAAGAAGTTGTTGCGCTCGGTCATACCGACACAGACGGTCAGACCGTTTATACAGGCATTGTCAATGCCGTCTATCCGGACGGTGCCGGTCCGGACAGTCAGCTCCCGGAGACCGTCAGAACAAGCGTTCCGGTCAGTTCCGAGAATGCCGGCGGTCCGCTTCTCAATCTGCGCGGAGAGCTTGTCGGCATCAATCTGCTGAAAGACGGAGAAGCAGCCAATGCGGCCTCCTTTGCATCTGCCTATATGAATCTGCTGCAGGAAACAGAAGGTGACGACTCTGCAGAAATTCATCTGAGCCTGAATGCTGCTTCTTCTCAGGAGACAGCTTCTGTGAAGGATTCTGCGTCTGTTTATCTCGGAGTCAGCTTCTTCGGCCCGTCCGAAAAAGCTCCGCAGAACGATTCGGCACTGTGTATTAAAAGTGTGAATGAAGAAAGCCCTGCCGAGCAGGCGGGACTGCATGCAGAGGATTGTATCCTTGCCGTCAATGATACAGCCGTTGCTGATTTCTCTGAATTTAAGGCTGTTCTTGTTGGATGCAGACCGGGAGACGAAGTGAACTTTCGTGTCATTCGGCATGACAGCAGCGGAAAAGCAGAAGAACTGACGATTGCAGCTGTCCTTGCTGCAAAGGAAGAAGCAGAAGAAACAACCGATGCTTCTGAAGATACAGACAGCATGGAAGAGGATATTTTATCCGACGGTACACAGAAAAACAGCCTCAGCGGTTCTTACTTCGGCTTATTTGAAGATAATTCCCAGGATTTCCTGCAGAACCAGGACTGAAACACAACATTTACCATAAAAGAATAAATAAAAGAGATTGACACGTATGAATGATAACGAACAGAACAAGCAGGAGCTTCAGGAAGCTGAAGTAAAACAGGAAGAAAGCAAAAAGAATCACAGCGGCCGCCGCTGCCTCATCTGTGGAAGAGAAGAGGGGCCGGATGTCCGCCTGCTTTCACTTCCGAACGGCGTCTGCTTCTGCGAGGACTGTATGCAGGAAGGCATGAATTCTTTTCAGGAACCGCCTGAGATGCATAATATCTTCCAGAATCTTCCGGATCTTTCCTTCCTCAATTTGAATGACCTGATCGGCGGCCCGAGAAGGAATTTCGGTAAAAAGAAAAAAACAGAAAAGCAGGAAGAAAAGCAGCAGCCGCATTTTGAGATGAAAACCATCATGCATCCGCATCGGATCAAGGCAGGCCTGGATGCCTATGTCGTGGGTCAGGAACATGCAAAGAAGGTTCTTTCCGTTGCTGTTTATAATCATTACAAGCGTATTATTGCAGAAGAAAAACGCCTGCAGGCTGCTGAGCAGGATTCCCTTGCAGATGTGAAGCCGCCTGTAGAAATCGAGAAATCCAATGTTCTGATGCTTGGTCCGACCGGTTCCGGAAAGACCTATCTGGTCAAAACACTGGCACGTCTTCTGGATGTGCCGCTTGCCATTACCGATGCGACCTCCCTCACAGAGGCCGGCTATATCGGCGATGATATCGAAAGCGTCGTATCCAAGCTCCTGGCAGCCGCAGACAACGATGTGGAGAGAGCGGAGCACGGTATTATCTTTGTTGATGAGATTGATAAGATTGCAAAGAAAAAGAATACCAACCAGAGAGATGTCAGCGGCGAGGCTGTTCAGCAGGGTATGCTGAAACTTCTGGAAGGAGCCGAGGTGGAAGTGCCTGTCGGTGCCACCAGCAAGAATGCAATGGTGCCGCTGGTAACTGTCAATACAAAAAATATCCTGTTTATCGTCGGAGGCGCCTTCCCGGGTCTGAACGATATTATCAAAGAGCGTCTCACGCAGAAGAGCTCCATCGGCTTCCAGGCGGATCTTCGTGATCGCTTTGACAATGAGAAGAATCTGCTTCAGCGAGCCACGACAGAGGATCTGCGCAAGTTCGGTATGATTCCCGAATTTCTCGGACGTCTTCCGATTCTGTGCCCGCTGGAGGCTCTTACAGAGGAGATGATGATCCGTATTCTCTGTGAGCCGGAAAATGCAATCCTCAAGCAGTACGAAGCACTGCTCGCCATGGATGAGGTCAGACTCACCTTCGAGGAAGAAGCTCTTTCTGTCATTGCAAAGAAGGCGCTGGAGATGGATACCGGTGCACGCGCACTGCGATCCATTCTGGAAGAGTTTATGCTGGAGATTATGTACGAAATTCCGAAGGACGAATCAATCGGAGAGGTTGTCATTACCGCGGATTATCTGAATCATAAGGGCAGTCCCAGAATTCTTCTTCGCGGGATGAGAAGTCTCGGTTCAGGAGCAAACTGACAGCTGTTTTAAATTTTTAAACATCAAAAACTTAAAAAGAGAGCAGTGCGGACTCGCCCGGTGTGCTACCTTCCGGTAACACAGTCTCAGTCGATCCGTACTGCTCCTTTTTTGATGTTGATTGTATATGAAAAGGCCGGTTCTTTCACTGCTCGCCCGTATTCCATAGGAGTTATTGTTTTTTACAGACAAAAAAACGGGAAGATCTTTCGATCTTCCCGAATGTGCAGGAGAAGGGACTTGAACCCTCACTATGTTGCCATAACAGGCACCTGAAGCCTGCGCGTCTGCCAATTCCGCCACTCCTGCAGGCCGTTAGCTCACTTTCGTTTGCCAACAAAAGAGAGTATACAGCATTATCATTGATTCGTCAATAAGAAGTATTATTTTATGTATAAAATGACATGGAAATGCAAAACCAGAATTTTTGTTTGATATATTTTTTTGACTTCTGATCAGCAAAACTATTTTTCAGGAATACGAAAGAGTCGCTGCGGGCTTTTTCACGCAGGAACTGCTTTTACAGAAGTATAAAAAAACGGGAAGATCTTTCGATCTTCCCGACGTGCAGGAGAAGGGACTTGAACCCTCACTATGTTGCCATAACAGGCACCTGAAGCCTGCGCGTCTGCCAATTCCGCCACTCCTGCAGGCCGTTAACTTGCTTTCGCTTGTCAACGAATGCAATTATACTGTTCTTTCACTGATCCGTCAATAGGAAAATTCAAAAAAATCTTTTTTTGATTTCAGAAAACGCTGAAACTCAAATCTTGCAAATGAAAAAACCTTAATGTATAATATGCAAGATTTACCCAGAGGTAAGTTTTTACCTGAAAACACGAATTTTGAAGAGGATTCGTGCACGAGAGCAGCTGCCGGTGTTTAGAATCAGACAGTGTGTTTCTCAGTGATCTGCTGACCCGCACCCGAAAGGTTAATGACGTGAAAGCATCTCTAATTTTAGAAGACGGAACAGTATTTACAGGTGTGAGCATCGGCTCCGCCAAGACCGCAATCAGTGAGATTGTCTTCAATACCTCTATGACAGGTTATCTGGAGATTCTGACTGATCCCTCCTATGCCGGACAGGCCGTTGTCATGACGTATCCCCTGATTGGTAATTATGGCATCTGCTATGAAGATCAGGAATCCGCAAAGCCCTGGCCGGACGGCTATATTGTACGTGAACTTTCAAGACTTCCCAGTAATTTCCGCTCTGAAGACTCTATTCAGCATTATCTCCTTAAACACGATATCCCCGGTATTGCCGGCGTTGATACCCGTGCTCTTACAAGACTTCTCCGTGAAAAAGGAACAATGAACGGCATGATCACAACCGAGGATCTGTCCGTAGAAGAGGCAGTCAGCCGGATTCGTGACTATCAGGTAGGCCGTGTCGTAGACATCGTAACCTGCACTGAAAAAGAACACATCCCGGGAGACGGCCCGAAGGTTGTGCTGATGGATTTCGGAACAAAGGGCGATATTGCCGCCAACCTCGCAAAGCGCGGCTGCGATGTCACAATCTGTCCGGCACATACCACAGCAGAAGAAATTCTTGCTATGAAGCCGGACGGCATCATGCTTTCCAACGGCCCGGGAGATCCGAAGGAAAATACAGAGATCATTGCGGAGATCAGAAAGCTCTATGAATCTGACGTACCGATCTTTGCAATCTGCCTCGGACATCAGCTTATGGCACTTGCAACAGGAGCCGACACCTTCAAGCTGAAGTACGGTCACCGCGGAGGCAATCATCCGGTCAGAGATCTGATGGGAGACGGCCGCGTCTATATTACATCTCAGAATCACGGCTACGCTGTAGATCCGACATCCCTCGATCCGTCAGTTGCAGTTCCTGCATTTGAAAATGTCAACGACGGTACGAACGAAGGACTCTCTTACGTCGGAAAGAAAATCTTTACAGTACAGTTCCATCCGGAAGCCTGCCCGGGTCCTCAGGATGCCAACTATCTGTTTGACAGATTCGTTTCGATGATGAGCACGACAGAAAGGAGTCTTTAATGCCGAAGAATCCGAATATCAAAAAAGTTCTGGTGATTGGTTCCGGTCCGATTATCATCGGCCAGGCAGCAGAGTTTGACTATGCCGGTACACAGGCATGCCGCTCCCTGCGTGAGGAAGGTGTCGAAGTTGTTCTTCTGAACAGCAACCCGGCCACCATCATGACAGATAAAGATATTGCCGATGAGGTCTATATCGAGCCGCTGACAACCGATGTTGTCAAAAAGATCATTGAAAAAGAAAAGCCGGATTCCATTCTTCCGACCCTCGGCGGTCAGGCAGGTCTGAATCTTGCAATGGAGCTGGCAGATGAAGGTTTCTTTGAGACACATGATGTCAATCTGATCGGAACGACAGCTCTGACTATAAAGAAAGCAGAGGACCGCCAGTCCTTTAAGGATACAATGGAAAAGATCGGTGAGCCGATCGCAGCCAGCCTTGTCGTTCACACTGTCGAGGAAGGCGAGGCCTTTGCAGCAAAGATCGGATATCCGGTCGTCCTGCGTCCTGCCTACACACTCGGCGGATCCGGCGGCGGTATTGCCCATGATCTGGAAGAACTGCGTGAGATCCTTGCCAACGGTCTGCGCCTTTCCCGTGTCAATGAAGTACTCGTAGAGCGCTCCATTGCCGGCTGGAAGGAAATCGAGTATGAGGTCATGCGCGATGCCCGCGGCAACAAGATCACCGTCTGCAATATGGAAAACATCGACCCGGTCGGCGTCCATACAGGTGACTCGATCGTTGTTGCTCCGTCACAGACACTCGGTGACAAGGAATACCAGATGCTCCGTACCTCCGCACTGAATATCATTGAGGAGCTCGGCATCACCGGCGGCTGCAACGTCCAGTACGCTCTGCATCCGGAATCCTTTGAATACTGTGTTATTGAAGTAAACCCGCGTGTCAGCCGCAGCTCGGCACTGGCATCCAAGGCAACCGGCTATCCGATTGCGAAGGTTTCCGCCAAGATCGCCCTCGGCTACACACTGGATGAAATTCCGAACGCCATCACGAAGAAGACCTATGCCTCCTTCGAGCCGATGCTGGACTACTGCGTCGTCAAGATTCCGCGTCTTCCGTTTGACAAGTTCATCACGGCAAGACACACGCTGACAACTCAGATGAAGGCAACCGGCGAGGTCATGTCTATCTGCACCAACTTCGAAGGTGCACTGATGAAGGCAATCCGCTCACTGGAGCAGCACGTAGATTCTCTGATGTCCTATGATTATTCACAGCTTGAGGATCAGCAGCTTCTGGATGAACTTCGCAACGTTGACGACCGCCGTATCTGGAAGATCGCAGAAGCTCTGCGCCGCCAGATTCCGCAGTCGGAAATTGTCATGCTGACAGGAATTGACGAGTGGTTTGTAGATAAGCTCGCAAATCTCGTCGGTATGGAGTACAATCTGAAGACAAGAAAGCTGACACCGGAGCTGCTCCGCGAAGCAAAGCGCATGGAGTTCCCGGATGATGTCATTGCAAAGATCTCCGGAAATACAGCAGAAGAGGTCCGCAGACTTCGTCTTGAAAACGGCATCACCGCCTCCTTCAAGATGGTCGATACCTGCGCTGCGGAATTTGCAGCAAGCACACCGTATTATTATTCGGTATACGGCGGCGAGAACGAATCCCAGCCGTCACACGACCGCAAGAAGGTTCTGGTTCTCGGTTCCGGCCCGATCCGTATCGGTCAGGGTATCGAGTTCGATTTCTGCTCGGTTCACTGTACCTGGGCTTTCTCCAAGGAAGGCTGGGAGACCGTTATCATCAATAACAATCCGGAGACCGTCAGTACAGACTTTGATATTGCCGATCGTCTCTACTTCGAGCCGCTGACTCCCGAAGATGTGGAAAATGTTGTGGCTGTCGAAAAGCCTGACGGAGCAGTCGTACAGTTCGGCGGACAGACCGCTATCAAGCTGACAGAAGCGCTGATGAAGATGGGCGTGCCGATTCTCGGTACATCTGCAGATGACGTAGACGCAGCAGAAGACCGCGAGCGTTTTGATGAAGTTCTTGCGTCCTGCGGCATTGAGCGTCCGAAGGGCGAGACAGTCTTTACCGCTGAAGAAGCAAAGGCTGCTGCCGCAAGACTCGGCTATCCGGTTCTCGTCAGACCGTCCTACGTTCTTGGCGGCCAGGGCATGAGAATCGCGATCAGCGACGACGATATCGACGAATACATCGGCATCATCAACCGTATTGCACAGGATCATCCGATTCTTGTCGACAAATACATGCTCGGCAAGGAAGTAGAAGTTGATGCCGTCTGTGACGGAAACGACATCCTGATTCCGGGTATCATGGAGCACGTTGAGCGTGCCGGCATCCATTCCGGCGATTCCATCTCCGTTTATCCTGCACAGACACTGTCAGAGGCAGCGAAGGAGAAGATCATCGATTATACCGGAAAACTGGCAAAGGCACTGCACGTACTCGGCATGATCAACATCCAGTTTATCGCACAGGGCGATGAAGTCTGCTGTATCGAGGTAAACCCGCGATCCTCCAGAACCGTTCCCTACATCAGCAAGGTCACAGGTATTCCGATTGTTCCGCTTGCATCAAAGGTCATTCTGGGACATACAATTCGTGAACTTGGCTATGAACCGGGTCTGCAGCCGGAGGCAAAGCATATCGCCATCAAGATGCCGGTCTTCTCATTCGAAAAGATCCATGATGCAGACATCAGCCTCGGACCGGAGATGAAGTCCACAGGTGAGGCTCTCGGTATCTCTGAATCCCAGAGCGAAGCTCTGTATAAAGCTTTCCTCGGTGCCGGCATCAATCTGCCGAAGCACAAGAACATGATTATTACCGTCCGTGAAGAGGACAAGGAGGCGATCGTACCGATTGCAGCCCGTTTTGAGGCGATCGGCTATCGCATCTATGCAACCCGCGGCACGGCCCGCTGCCTGAATGAGCACGGAGTCCACGCCGTCAGAACCAATAAGATCGAACAGCCGCATCCGAATCTGCTTGACCTCATCCTCGGCCACAAGATCGACCTGATCATCGATCTGCCGCCGCAGGGAATCGAACATCAGCACGACGGCTTCCTGATCAGAAGAAATGCAATTGAAACAGGTGTAACCGTACTGACTGCCATTGATACGGCAGAAGCGCTGATTACTTCTCTTGAGAATCCGAATCTGAAGGATCTCTCCCTGGTCAATATTGCGGAAATCGGCTGAATACGATCATCGTCAAAATGAGAGGATATCGAATTCATGCTTACTGTACTTGAAGTAATCCTTCTCGGAATCTGTGAAGGAATTACAGAGTGGCTTCCCATCAGCTCCACAGGACACATGCTCCTTCTTTATGAGATCTTCCGGATCAATCCGCAGGATCCCTTCTGGTCCATGTTCCTGGTTGTGATCCAGCTCGGTGCCATTGCGGCAGTTGTTGTTCTGTATTTTTCAACACTCTGGCCGTTCCGCAGACCGGATCCGAAAGCAAGCGGCATGGGAAAATGCATCAGTGTCTTTGAACCTTCAAAGATGCTGATGTGGTGCAAGATCGCAGTTGCCTGCCTTCCGGCAGTTGCTGTCGGTCTGACACTGGATGACTGGATTGAAGAGCATCTCTACGGCTATGTTACCGTTGCGATCATGCTGATCGTCTACGGTGTCGGCTTCCTGCTGATCGAGCGCCGCAACAAAAACCGCAAAGCGGCGGTCGGAGCAATCAGTGAGATTTCCTTCCCGCTGGCACTGATGATCGGTGTCTTCCAGGCACTTGCCATCATCCCGGGAACATCCCGTTCCGGAGCTACCATCCTGGGCGGTATTCTTCTGGGTATGTCCAGAACCTGTGCTTCGGAGTTCACCTTCTTCCTGGCGATTCCGACTATGTTCGGAGCAAGCCTGCTGAAGCTGATCAAGATGCTCCGTATTACAGGCGGCATGACTGGAGCCGAGATTCTCTATCTGATGATCGGAATGGCAGTTGCCTTTGTCGTTTCCGTCGCAGTGATCCGTCTTCTGATGAACTACATCCGAAAGCATGACTTTACTGCTTTCGGCAAGTATCGAATTGTACTCGGTTTTGTTATTCTTCTTGTCTTTGCCGCTAAAGCGGCTGTCATGTAAGGAGGACGTCTCATGGATAAGAAAAAAACCGTGATCGTGGCACTCGGACACAGAGCGCTCGGCACAACACTTCCGGAACAGCAGCAGGCCACAAAAGAGGCCGCCAAGGCTATCGCAGATCTTGCTGAAACAGGTGTCAACATTGTGATTTCTCACAGCAATGCACCGCAGGTCGGTATGATCCATATGGCAATGAATGAATTTGCTCAGAATCATCCGGAATACACCTCCTGCCCGATGTCGGTCTGCTCTGCCATGAGCCAGGGCTACATCGGATACGATCTGCAGAATGCCATCCGTGCAGAGCTGATGACACGCGGTATCTACCGCACAATTTCGACTGTTCTGACACAGGTTCTTGTAGATCCGTATGATGAAGCTTTCTATGAGCCCACGAAGGTCATCGGCCGTGTTCTGACAAGAGAAGAAGCTGATGTCGAGGAAAAGAAGGGCAATTATGTTGTAGAAGTCGAGGGAGGCTGGAGAAGAATTGTTGCTTCACCGAAACCTCGCGAAATCATCGAACTGGATGCAGTGAAGGCTCTCTTAAAAGAAAACCAGATCGTCATCTGCTGCGGAGGCGGCGGAATTCCGGTTATGGAGCAGGGCGTTGACCTGCGAGGCGCTTCGGCAGTCATCGAAAAGGATCTGATCGCAGGTCTGCTTGCCATCGACCTTTCCGCAGACGCACTGATGATTCTGACATCCGTAGATGCAGTTGCTCTGAACTACAGATCCGATAACGAAAAGGTAATCGGACATATCAATGTCCGTGAAGCAAGAGCTTACATGGAAGAAAACCAGTTTGAGAAGGGATCCATGCTTCCGAAATTCGAAGCGGCAGTCAACTTTGTTGAGCTGGGACAGAACAGAAGAGCCATCATCACCTCCATCGCACGCGCGAAGGCTGCATGGCTCGGCAAGGCCGGAACAGAAATTACAAACGGCTGATTGATCTGAGAACAAAGAAAATGCAATGAAAAACGAGACCCGCTGCGGTCTCGTTTTTCATTGCATTTAATGAGGGGGGGAGATAGTAAATGGTTAATGAACTATCTGTCATATACTATACTGATGTTTTATGGAAAGACTATGACCTCGCCCGAAAGAAACTATAAAAAGAATAAAAAAAGTATAAAATCACACGCGCCGTGTCCGCATAATGCTATGTTTGACGTTATTCATTGAATGTTATAGAATAAAAAGTCAGATGTTTACAGGACATATTCTGCCGGGGCAAATGCTGCCGCAGTATTATGATAAAACAGGAGATTGCTATATGATGAAGCTGAGTCAAATTCTGGAAAGAACTGATGCAAAGCTGCTTTCCGGAAGTCTGGATACCGAGATTTGTGATCTGGTCTATGATTCCCGTAAGATCGGCCCCGGGAGCCTTTTTGTCTGCATCGTCGGAGCGAATTTCGATGCGCACACCTGCTTTGATGATGCAGTTGCCGCAGGAGCTGCAGCGATTCTCGTACAGAAGGGACATCTTCCGGAAGGAAAGATCCTCCCGGAAACAGTCGCAGTCGCAGAAGTAGAAGATACACGCAAGGGGCTTGCACTTGCTTCAGCTGCCTGGTTCGGCTATCCGGCTGAACAGCTTCCGGTCATCGGAATTACGGGAACAAAGGGCAAAACCACTACCACTTATATGATCCGTTCCATCCTGGAGCACGCCGGAAAGAAGTGCGGCCTGATCGGAACAATTGAAGCAATTGTCGGTGAGGAGCATATCCCGGCTGTCAATACGACACCGGAATCCTATATGGTGCAGAAATATCTTCGCGGCATGCTGGATGCAGGTGCTGACTGCGCCGTCATGGAGGTCTCAAGTCAGGCACTCATGATGCACAGAACAGCCGGCATTGAGTTTGAGCTTGGTGTCTTCACCAACATTTCCCCGGATCATATCGGACCGAATGAGCATACCGATTTTGAGCAGTATATGGCCTGCAAGGGTCTGCTGTTCAGACAGTGCAGAACGGCGATCGTCAATGCAGATGATCCGCACACCCCGGATGTGCTTGCAGGCCACACCTGCGATGTTGTGACCTACGGTCTTCGCACAGAGAATGCGGACCTTTGCGCAAAGAACATTGAGCATGTACAGCGTCCGGGCTATCTCGGCATGTCCTTCGATGTGAGCGGCCTGAAGAACTTCCGCGTAGAGCTTGATATTCCGGGTCAGTTCTCTGTTTATAATGCCATGACCGCTATTGCCTGCTGTGCACACTTCGGCATTGCAGACGAGGCAGTCCTTGCCGCTCTTAAAACAGCTTCTGTCAAGGGGCGTATCGAGCCGGTTAAGGTTTCCGATCAGTTTACACTGATGATTGACTATGCTCACAATGCTATGGCTCTGGAAAGCCTTCTTTCCACACTTCGCGACTATAATCCGAAGCGTCTGGTCTGTGTCTTCGGCTGCGGCGGCAACCGCTCCAGAGCAAGAAGATTCGAGATGGGAGAGGTTTCGGGAAGACTGGCTGACTTCACCATTATTACTTCTGACAATCCGCGCTTTGAGGAGCCGCAGGCCATTCTGAATGATATTGTGACCGGCATCACTCCTACAGGCGGAAAGTATATCGAAATCATTGACCGCAAGGAAGCAATTGCCTATGCAATCCGCAACGGCCAGCCGGGTGATGTCATCGTACTTGCCGGCAAGGGTCATGAGGATTATCAGGAAATCTGCGGAAAGAAATATCCGATGGATGAGCGCGTGCTGATCCGTGAAATCCTGCAGGAGATGGCTGCCGAAAAGGCCTGATCGGAGAACTGCACATGAAGAAAAATTTTGCCGAAATCATCGTCGATATCTCGGCAGAAAGTCTGGATCGTCCTTTTACCTATCGCGTACCGGAAGAACTTGCGGAGCGTATTCAGATCGGAAGTGTCGTTTCGATTCCCTTCGGATCATCGAAAAAACCGATCCGCGGCTATGTGGTCGGCTTTGCAGAGCAGACAACACTGGCTCCCGAAACCGTCAAGCCGCTGAAAGAGCTTCTGACAGATGAAGAAACTGTAGAGGCGAGACTTGTCCGTCTTGCAGTCTGGATGAGCCGGAACTGCGGCTCCACGATGATTCAGGCACTGCGAACCGTTGTTCCGATCCGCAGAAAATACCGCGCTGTTGTTTCCAGAACTGTCAGTATCGCGGATCCGGCCGCTGCCGGTGATGCGCTGGCAGAAGCGGAGCGGAAGCATTATGCCGCAAAGGCACGTGTGCTGCGCTGTCTGCTTGAAGAACAGACGATGGATCTGGCAAAACTTGAAAGAGCGGCATCCGTTCCCCTATCGGTTGTCAGAAAACTGGCGGATGAGGGAATTCTGCAGATTGACAGCTCCGAGGAACTGCGGCTTGTCTTAAAAGAAGCAGAGAAGCTTCCGCCGGATATTCCGTCACCGGAACAGCAGTCCGTTATTGAAGCAATCCGTTCCGAATGGAATGCGAACGGACGGCCCGTACTGATTAACGGTGTTACCGGAAGCGGAAAAACGGTTGTCTATACGGAACTGGCAGCGGATATGCTGCAGCAGGGAAAACAGGTCATCATCCTGATTCCCGAAATTGCGCTCACAAAACAGACTGTCATGCGCTTCGTCAAACGCTTCGGCGATAAGGTTTCCTTTCTTCATTCCAGACTTTCCGGAGGAGAACGCTACGATCAGATGAAGGCCGCCCGCCAGGGCGCCGTTTCCGTCATGGTCGGCCCGCGTTCCGCGCTGTTTACACCGTTCCCGAATCTGGGACTGATCGTCGTGGATGAGGAGCATGAAGATACTTACCAGTCAGAGAGTGTTCCACGCTATGATGCGCGGGATACTGCCGTAAAAAGAGCAGAACTTGAGGGAGCACATGTGATCCTCGGTTCCGCAACCCCTTCCGTTCTTTCTGCAAGACGGGCGGAGACCGGCACTTATCTCGGTCTGATACTTGCTTCCCGTTTTGGAGGAAGCCGTCTTCCGGAGACAGAGATTGTGGATATGCGCGCCGAGCTGCAGAACGGCAACAGAAGCATCTTCAGCATGTCACTTCACAGGGGTATCGAGGAAGCACTGGCTTCCGGCGGTCAGATCATGCTGTTTCTGAACAGGCGCGGTTATTCAGGCACCTGGACCTGCCGCTCCTGCGGAAGTGTGCTGCGCTGTCCGCACTGTGATGTTTCACTGACGCATCACCGCAGCGGCCGCATGATCTGTCATTACTGCGGATACGAAACACCTGTTCCGAAAGTCTGTCCGGAATGCGGTTCTGCCCAGATTGGCGGACTCGCCATCGGAACAGAACAGATCGAAGAACTTCTGAAAAAAGATTTTCCGCAGGCAGGTATCCTGCGCATGGATGCGGATACTACAGCTGGAAAAGAAGGATTCGAGTCCATTCTTTCTTCCTTCGCCGCTCACAAAGCGGATATTCTGATCGGCACACAGATGATTGTCAAGGGACACGATTTTCCCGCAGTCACACTGGTCGGCGTGCTCTGCGCCGATATGTCACTGAATGCCGACAATTACCGTTCCTCCGAGCAGACATTCCAGCTGATCACGCAGGTGGTCGGAAGAGCAGGAAGAGGCGAACGTCCCGGAAGGGCTGTTATTCAGACCTACAATCCGGACCATTTTGCCGTGACTGCCGCTGCCGCACAGGATTACAGAACATTTTACAGAGAAGAAATGAGCTTCCGCACTCTCATGGAATATCCGCCTGCCGGATACATGACGGCAATTCTGGGAAGTGCCTATGACGAAGCACTTCTGACACAGGGCATGCATTACCTGCGCGCCTTCATCGACAGAATCGATCCGCGCGGCGTGCTCCGGACAATCGGTCCCGCACCGGAGGCTATCGGAAAGCTGAAAGACCGGTATCGTCAGGTCATCTATATCCGAAACGCGGACAGGGAGAAGCTGATTCTCGCGAAGGACCGCATCGAAGAATACATTGCACTGAACAGCGGATTTTCCAAAATCCGGATTCAGTTTGATTTTAACCGCTAAACGAAAACAGACACATATATGCCGGGAGGGCAATGCACTATGGCACTTAGAACAATTCGAATTGAGGGAGATCCCGTACTGAACAGAACCTGCCGTGAGGTAAAAGAACTGACACCCCGTCTGCAGGACCTGATTGATGACATGCTGGAAACCATGTACGATGCCAACGGTGTCGGTCTTGCCGCTCCGCAGGTCGGCATCCTGAAGAGACTTGTAGTCATTGATACAACAGGTGACAACCCGCTTGTTCTCATCAATCCGGTTATTGTGGAGAGAGAAGGCGAGCAGACCGGTGAGGAAGGCTGCCTCTCACTTCCGGGCAAGGCTGCACAGGTAACACGCCCGCAGCGTGTCGTTGCAGAAGCACTGGACAGAAATATGCAGCCGATCCGCATTGAAGGCGAGGACCTGCTTGCACGTGCGATCTGCCATGAGCTGGATCACCTGGACGGCCATCTCTACACGGAGTTTGCAGAGGGCCCGGTTCACGATGTCAATTACGATGAAGACGAGATGTACGAGGAAGAGGGAGAAGAATAAATGAAAGTTGTATTCATGGGAACACCTGATTTTGCAGTGGGAAGCCTGCGCGCACTGGCCGAAGAGGGCTATGAGATTACAGCTGTTGTGACACAGCCGGATCGTCCGCGCGGAAGAAAAAAGGAACTGCTGCCGGGTCCGGTTAAAGAAGAAGCTCTGAAGAGAAATATTCCGGTTCTGCAGCCTGAAAAGGTGCGCACACCGGAAGCTGTTGAGGCAATCCGCAGCGCAGAGCCGGATCTGATTGTTGTTGCCGCTTTCGGACAGATTATCCCGAAGGAAATTCTGGATATGCCGAAATACGGCTGCCTGAATGTCCATGCATCCCTTCTTCCCGCATACCGCGGCGCTGCTCCGATTCAGCATGCCATTCTGGACGGCTGCGAAAAGACAGGCGTCACCATCATGCGTATGAATGAAGGTCTTGACATGGGTGATATGATCTCTGTGTCAGAAGTTGCGATCACAGAAGAGACAACAGGCGGAAGTCTGTTTGATCAGCTTGCAGAAGAAGGCGCACGTCTTCTGATCCGCACAATTCCTTCAGTCGTAGACGGAACAGCTGTTTATACAAAGCAGCCGGAGAAGAGCCCGACTCCGTATGCATCCATGATTTCCAAGGCAAACGGAAAAATCGACTGGTCAAAGAGTGCCGCAGAAATCGCACTTCACACCCGTGCCATGAATCCGTGGCCGTCCGCATGGACCATGCTTGACGGACGTGTTCTCAAGATCTGGAAGTGTCATGTCGAGCGCCCGGAGGAAGCCTTTGAAGAAAAAGACTTCGGAAGAGTGCTTCGTCAGGATGCCAAGGGCCTCTATATCGGCACCGCTCAGGGTATCCTTGTTCCGGAAGAACTTCAGATTGAAGGAAAACGCCGCATGACCAGCGCAGAATTCCTGCGCGGCTACGTAATCAGAGATAATCAGCTTCACTAAAATACACCTGTGATGCTCACAGTTTTTGCACCCACCAGGAGAACGTCAGATGACAGAAACACCAAGAGAGATTATTGCTAAGATTCTCGGTGAAATCAATGACAACGGAATCTACAGCCATATGGCAATCAGAGGAGCTCTTGATCGCTATCAGTATCTTCCGAGAAGAGACCGCGCCTTTATCAACCGCGTCTGTGAAGGCACGATTGAGAGAATGATCGAGATCGACTACATAATTGACTGCTATTCAACCGTTCCGGTCGAGAAGATGAAGCCGCTGATCCGCGATATTCTTCGCAGCACCATCTATCAGATCCGCTTTATGGACAGCATCCCCGATGCGGCTGCTGTCAACGAAGCCGTACGTCTGACACAGAAAAAAGGCTTCTATAATCTCAAGGGCTTTGTGAACGGCGTACTTCGCAGTGTCATCAGAAATGCGGACTCCATTCCGTATCCCGATGAAATCCGCGAACCGGTCAAATATCTTTCTGTCGTCTATTCCATGCCGGAATGGCTGGTATCCCGGTGGCTTGAAGAGTACGGTCCGATTGTAACAAAGCGTATTCTGAAGGCCGATCTGACAGAACGTCCGACCATCGTGCGCTTCAAGACAGACCGCATCTCCAAACAGACCATCATCGATTCACTGACCTCACAGGGCGTAACCGTCAAGAAGGCACCTTATCTTCCGTATGCCTACTGCATCTCGGACTATAATTACCTGCCTTCTCTGACCGCCTTCCGCAACGGATGGATTTTCCCGCAGGACGTCAGTTCAATGCTGGTCACTGAGGCAGCGGCTCCGCGAAGAGGAGACTATGTCATCGATGTCTGCGCCGCTCCGGGCGGCAAAAGCCTTCACATGGCAGACAAGATGGAAGGCTTCGGCATGATTGAGGCAAGAGACCTCTCTGCCGATAAGGTATCCCTGATTCAGGACAACATCAAGAGAGCGGATCTCATCAATGTCCGCGCCGTCATGATGGATGCCCTGATTCAGGATAAATCTTCTGAAAATGCAGCCGACATCGTCATCTGCGACCTGCCGTGCTCCGGACTCGGTGTCATCAGCCGCAAGTCCGATATCAAATACAGAGTACAGCCGGACAAGATCGATGCCCTGGTTGAACTGCAGCGCGCTATTCTCCGCAACGCAGCTACCTATATCAGACCGGGCGGACACCTGATCTACAGCACCTGCACCATCGGTTCCAGAGAGAATCTGGAAAATGTACGCTGGTTCACGGAGCACTTCCCGTTTGAGACCGAGAGCCTGGATCCCTACATCCCGGCAAAACTGAAGCGTCTGACAACTGCAGAAGGCTATCTGCAGCTGCTTCCGGGCATTCACGAATCAGACGGCTTCTTCATCGCACGCTTCAAAAAGAAAAAATAACGGAGTAATGAATGAATCAGACCGATATCCTTTCAATGACGCTTCCCGAGCTGAAAACGCTCCTTGAAGAGATGGGAGAGAAGCCCTACCGCGCTTCCCAGATCTACGACTGGCTTCATAAAAAGCAGGCTGCATCCTGGGATGAGATAACAACACTCTCAAAAGCCCTGCGCGGAAAGCTTGCAGAGCAGACCTGCCTGCATGCACCGGAAATCCGTTCTCTGCAGGTATCCGCGATCGACGGAACACGCAAATATCTGTTCCGTATGCACGACGGCAATTATGTGGAAAGTGTCTGGATGAGCTATCACCACGGAAATTCGGTCTGCATCTCTTCTCAGGTCGGCTGCCGCATGGGCTGCACCTTCTGTGCTTCCACAATCGGCGGTCTGACTCGAAATCTGACAGCAGGAGAAATGCTGAGTCAGATCTACGCCATCACGCGTGACACAGGTGAACGTGTATCCAACGTTGTTGTCATGGGAACAGGCGAACCACTGGACAACTACGACTCGCTCGTCCGTTTTCTCCGTATGCTTTCAGATGAAAACGGCTTGAATATCAGTGAGCGAAACATCACGGTTTCGACCTGCGGACTGGTTCCGGGTATCCTTCGCCTGAAGGATGAACACCTGATGATCAATCTTGCACTTTCTCTCCATGCCCCGAATGACGAGCTGCGCCGCCGGATTATGCCGATTGCCAGAAAGTATTCTCTTTCTGAGATCATTCCGGCTCTCAAGACCTATTACAAGGCCAACAGCCGCAGACTCACCTTTGAATACAGTCTCATCCGGGACACCAACGACACAGACGAATGCGCCGCTCAGATTGCCTCTCTTCTTCGTGGAATGAACTGCCTTGTCAACCTGATTCCGGTCAATCCGGTAACCGAAACAGGCTACCGTGAAACGACTCCGGCAGGGGTCCAGGCCTTCAAGAAAAAACTTGAAAAACATGGAATTCATGTTACTATTAGAAGAGAATTGGGCAGAGATATCGATGGTGCCTGCGGGCAGCTTCGAAAGCGATGCACAGAAACGGATTAATACTATATGAAATCATATTCGGCTACCGATGTAGGACGAAAACGAAAAATTAATCAGGACAGTTTATTCGCCTCGGACAACCCGGTCGGAAATCTTCCTAACCTGTATATTGTAGCGGATGGCATGGGCGGTCATAACGCCGGTGACTTTGCTTCCCGCTATGCGGTGAACACCGTAAAAGCGTTCATCGAAGAGAGCAGTGAGAAGAACCCGATCAAGTTGATTGACGAGGCGATTAAGCTTGCCAACAGAGGAATCCTGAAAGAAGCTGCTGAGCACGAAGAGATGTACGGCATGGGTACGACAATTGTCGTGACGACCATTATGGACGGCTATGCCTATACAGCCAATGTAGGTGACAGCAGGCTCTATATTTTTGATGAGGAACTGAAGCAGATTACAAAGGATCACTCTCTGGTAGAAGAGATGGTCCGGCTCGGTGAAATCACAGAAGAAGAAGCAAAAACGCACCCTGACCGCAACATCATTACACGTGCTGTCGGCGCTCAGGATGAAATTAATATTGATTATTTCGACTACCAGCTGTCGCCCAACGCAAGCATTCTGATGTGCTCCGACGGTCTCTCCAACATGGTTGATGACCCGGAGATCGCAAGAATCCTTTCCTCTTCGGAAGGAGTAGAGGAAAAGGCAAAACTGCTTGTAGATACTGCAAATGAGAATGGCGGCAAAGATAACATCGCGGTGCTGATCATCGGCCCGGATGCGGATGAGGTGTGAGGATGGTTATTAATAAGGGAACATTACTGGCCGGCCGTTATGAAATCATCGGCAAAATCGGTACCGGCGGTATGGCCGATGTATATAAAGCAAAAGATCAGAAGCTGAATCGTAAAGTCGCTGTCAAGGTTATGAAACAGGAGTTTCAGGGAGACAGCACATTTATCAATAAATTCAAGAGTGAAGCACAGGCTGCAGCAGGACTTGCTCATCCGAACATTGTCAATGTATACGATGTAGGCGAAGACAAGGGCAGCTATTACATTGTCATGGAGCTCGTTGAGGGAATTACCCTGAAGGAGTATATTGCCAAGAAGGGCAAACTGACAGTAAAGGAGGCTACCAGCATTGCCATTCAGGTCTGTTCCGGCCTTGCTGCCGCACATGATCAGGGCATTGTACATCGCGACATCAAGCCGCAGAACATCTGCATCTCAACTGACGGACAGGTAAAGGTAACAGACTTCGGTATTGCCAGAGCTGCTTCCTCCAACACCATCAATGCAAGTGCGATGGGATCTGTTCATTACAGCTCACCGGAGCAGGTTCGCGGCGGCTATTCCGATGCACGTTCCGATATCTATTCTCTCGGCATCACACTTTATGAGATGCTGACCGGACGTGTTCCGTTTGACGGCGACACCACTGTTGTCATTGCCATCAAGCATCTGCAGGATGAGATGACACCGCCGACAAAGTATACGCCGAATCTTCCGTATTCACTGGAACAGATTATTTACAAATGTACGCAGAAGAGTGTGGACCGCCGCTATCAGTCCATGAATGAAATCATTGCAGATCTGAAGCATTCTCTTCTGGATCCGGACGGCAGATTCGTACAGCTGGCACCTCTTTCAGAGGATGCTCCGAAGCAGAACACCGTCATGATTACGGATAAGGAGCGTGATGAGATCCGCGCCGGAAAACTCGGTGATACAATGAAGGACTCCACCTCTCAGAAGACATTTTCTTCCATCTCTGCTGCACGCAGCGGTGAGGAGAGCGATTATTACAAGGATTCCGAGGCAGAAGAGCCGGCAGAAGAGGAAGAGGTAAGTTCCGGACTGGAGAAGGCCGTTACCATCGGCAGTTTCATTGTATGCGGTCTGATCATCTGCGTTCTTGTCTTCTTCATTGCAAGAGCGGCAGGACTGTTCCGTTCCTCAGCCCGCACAACAGTTGCTCCGGCTTCCGAATCAACTGTATCCGAGACAGAAAGCGGCATGGCAAAGGTTCCGTCCATCATCGGCAGAACAGAGGCAGAGGCTCAGAATGCTGTCGCTGCGGCAGGTCTCAGCATCCGCTTCGCAGGTGAAGAGCACTCCGATCGTCCGGAAGGCACGATTATTTCTCAGGATCCGGCAGCGGACTCACTCGTTGAAGCCGGAACCGTTATTACCTACTACAAGAGCAGCGGCCCTGTTACTTACGCAGTTCCGACTGTCACAGGACAGTATGTAACAGACGCAGAAAGCGCACTTGCTTCCGCAGGTTTCACCGCTGTAAAGGTTGCAAAGGAAACTTCCTCTGAGGTTTCTGTCGGTAATGTCATCTCTGTCAGCCCGACTGAAGGAGAGCAGATCACTGCCGACACTGTTGTCACACTGACAGTCAGTGCAGGTCCGGAAGGTGCTTCCTCTGTTTATGTAACAGACTACACGGGCACTCCGGTTGACGCATCCGTAAGTGATGCCAGAACCAGCGGTCTGATTGTCCGGATTCAGTACGGTACAAGCCAAAATGTCGGTACCGATCAGGTTATGTCTCAGTCTCCGTCAGGCGGCGAATCCGTTGCATACGGCTCTGACATCCTTCTGATCATCAACAATGCAGAGAAACAGGCTGCGGCACTTGCAGCAGAGTCAGCTGCTGAAGCTGTAGCAGAAGAGACAACGGCTCCGACAGCAGAGGCAACAGCCGCACCGACAGAAGCAGCTGCCGTTTCCACAGGTTCCGATACAGCATCCGCTGCTGCATCCACAACCGCATCAGCAGCTTCCGCAGATCCGACTGTCACTGAGACAGCTGCAGCAGAAAGCACCTGGACAACCAGCGGTCTCCTGCAGGCAGATGAGCATTATACAGGCGGCGCTTACCGTCTTGTTCTTGAACAGGAAGTAAACGGACAGAAGACAGAAACTGTGATCGAAGAGAATACAACCGCTCTGGAATTCCCGTACACCCTGCTTGTGACAGGTGCACCGAATGTAACATCCGGAACTGTTTATCTCTACGAAGAGGTCGCTGAAGGCGAATATACGGCCAAGTTATGCTGGCCGGTCACATTCCAGAAAGCCGATTGATATATGACCGGAACAATAGTGAAAGGTATTGCCGGATTCTACTACGTCTACGTAGCAGAATCCGGTATTTATGAATGTAAGGCCCGCGGAATCTTCCGCAAGCAGAAGATCAAGCCGCTTGTCGGCGACCGGGTCGTAATTGAGATTCTTGATCAGGAAAAGTATCTGGGAAATGTTACGGAGATCCTTACGCGCACCAATGTACTGGACCGCCCGGCAGCTGCCAATATTGACCAGGTGCTGCTTCTTTTTGCCCTTCGGACACCTGATCCGAATTTTGTCCTGCTGGACCGCTTCCTGATCGCCATGGAGATGCGCGGAATCCCCTGCGAGATTCTGCTGAACAAGGCCGATCTCGTCTCCGAAGAAGAAAAGCGGGAGATTGCAGAGGCCTATGCCGACTGCGGTCATCGCGTGCGTTTTATCAGCGTCCGCGAAAACATCGGCATGGAGGAGATCCGGGAGCTCCTTGCTCATAAGATCACTGCGCTTGCCGGTCCTTCCGGTTCAGGCAAATCCTCCTTTACCAATGCTGTAAAGGGACAGGAGATCATGGAGACCGGAGAGATTTCCCGCAAGCTTGCCCGCGGCAAAAATACAACCCGTCACTGCGAGCTGGTCCCGATCGGACCGGATGCCTTTTTATGTGATACGCCGGGCTTTATGGCCTTCGAAACATCCGGTATCAAGAAGGAAGAGCTGCGCAATTATTATGACGAGTTCCTGCCCTATACGGGACAGTGCCGCTTTGACAGCTGCGTCCATATCACAGAGCCGGACTGCCGGGTCAAGGATGCTCTGCAGCAGGGAAAGATCAGCCGTCTTCGCTACGAGAATTACTGCATGATATACGAAACACTGAAAGAAGCGGAAAGCAGAATGTACCGCTGATACAAAAAACAGCCCTCTCATGCAGAGGGCTTTTGCAGGTTTAAAATGAAAAACAAAGCATTTTACAGAAGAGCTCTGACAATTGCCGTTCCGATGATGATTCAGAACGGAATCACGCAGTTTGTCGGCCTGCTGGATAATATGATGGTCGGACGAATCGGCACAGATGCCATGTCCGGTGTAGCCATCGTCAACCAGCTGATCATGGTCTGGAACCTGATGATCTTCGGCGGACTCTCCGGCATCGGCATCTTTACAGCTCAGTTTTACGGAAAGAATGACCGGAAAGGTCTTCGCTACACCTTCCGCCTGATGATGCAGCTCTCCGTGCTGCTTCTTCTGACCGGGCTCGGAATCTTTTTCTTTTTCAGTACACCTCTGATCAGCCTGTATCTCTACCAGGACGGCGGAATCGGAGATCCTGCCATGACGCTGCAGTTCGCAAACCGTTATCTCTCCGTGATGCTTCTTGGCTTCCTGCCGTTTATCATCACACAGGTCTACACGACCATTCTGAAGTCCACCGGAGAGACCGTTGTACCGATGCGTGCCTCTCTGACAGCTGTTGTCGTCAACCTGATCGGCAACTATGTTCTGATTTACGGCAAGCTCGGCTTCCCGAAGCTCGGTGTTGCAGGAGCCGCTGCCGCTACAGTCGCAGCGCGCTTTGTCGAGATGGGCTTTCTGGTGATCTGGACGCAGTACCGCAAGGAGAGATTCACCTGGCTGCAGGGTGCCTTCCGCAGCCTCTACGTGCCCGTCAGCCTGCTTAAAAATGTCGGTGCCAAAACAATCCCTCTGATGCTCAACGAAACGCTGTGGGCAGGCGGACAGGCCGCTCTGACGCAGTGCTATGCCTATATGGGACTCTCGGTTGTGGCAGCCTTTAATATCTCCTCAACCGTCAGCAACGTCTTCTGTGTGGCCTTCATCGCCATGGGCGCCGCCATCGGCATCATCCTCGGTCAGGAGCTGGGGCAGGGCAATACAGAGACCATTCAGCAGATGGCAAGACGCCTGACCTGGTTCTCCGTCTTCCTCTGCACGATTACCGCGGTTCTGATGCTTCTGATGTCCGGCATCATCCCGCAGGTATACAATACGTCACCGGATATCCGCGCACTGGCAACCACCATGCTGCGTATCACGGCACTGACCATGCCGATCGATGCCTATGCCAATGCCGCTTACTTCACCCTGCGTTCAGGAGGAAAGACCTTCATCACCTTCCTGTTTGATTCCTGTTTCTCCTGGGTCTGCACGGTGCCCGCTGCATTTTTCCTGACAAGATACTCGGGACTTCCGTTCCCGGCAATCTATGCCATTGTTTTAGCACTCCCGCTGATCAAGTGCCTGATCGGTTCTGCCATGGTCAGACGGGGAATCTGGATTAACGATATTACGGAGTACTCATGATTCCAAAAATTATTCATTACTGCTGGTTCGGAAGAAATCCGATTCCGGCCGATCTGCAGGCTTATATTGACAGCTGGAAAACCTACTGCCCGGATTATGAAATCATGCGCTGGGATGAGGATTCATTCGATCTCACGCAGTATGATTTTGTCCGCGAGGCCTATGAAAACCGCAAATGGGCCTTCGTCACAGACGTGGTTCGCTTATGGGCGCTGTACAAGTACGGCGGCATCTACATGGATACAGACGTGGAGGTTCTGCAGCCGCTGGACCGCTTCCTCTCTGAAAGAGGCTTCTCAGGTTTTGAGAAGGAAGATGCGGTTCCAACCGGCATCATGGCAGCCGAAGCAGGTCTTCCCGTTATAAAAATGCTGCTGGATGATTACGAGCACCGGCATTTTATTCTGCCTGACGGCTCCATGGATCTGCATACCAATGTAGAAGACATCACAGCGTATTTTCTGGAGCGGGGACTGAAACTCAACAATCAGAAGCAGACCATCGACGGCTTTACCTTATATCCGAAAGACTGGTTCTGCCCGCTGGATAACCGCACCTTCGAGCTGAAAAAGACAGCTAATACCTATACGATTCACCACTTTGCCGGCTCCTGGATCGAAGACCAGTCCAAGAAGCGGAACAGAAAGATCAAAAAGCTGCTCGGTCCGAAGCTGACAGGTCTGATCGTGCGTCTCCGCGATCTTCTCGGCTTGAGCCGCTGATCAGACAAAGTCCGTAAGGTGTTAAAGAAAATGCAAGGGAATTTCTCATGATATAAAAGAAGAACCTC
>JAUNAG010000032.1 GCA_030527685.1 Lachnospiraceae bacterium
ACTCCTCGCTGTCGCTGTTCAGGATCTCCTTGTAGCTTCCTGCATAAGGAACGCCCACCTGATACAGCGGGAAGTCCTCTTCGGAGAAGTTGCACACTACGAGCAGTGTCTCGCCCGGCTGATCTCCCTTTCTGAGGAAGGTCAGGACGGAGTGCTCACTGTCCATCGTATTGATCCACTCGAAGCCGTCTTCCTGGTAGTCATGAAGCCACAGAGCCTTTTCACTCTTGTAGAGCTCCAGAAGTTTTTTCAGATACGGAAGGTTGAACTCCTCTCCGTCTGTCAGGAGCTTCTTGCCCGGATGCATAAAGAGGTATGCATAGGCAACGCGGAGCAGGGAGGCCTGCGCCTGATCTTTTCCGCTGATCTGTCCGAGGAAACGCTGTCTGTCGAACAGGCCGATTCCGCGGGAGAGGCTGACAATATGACGCTCCTGATAATTCTGCAGCATCGCATTGGTCAGCACATTGTGCTCCAGCTGTCTTCCCTCATTGCTGAGCGAGAGATAATAAAGCAGATCCTGTGTAAAATGCAGATTCCAGACGTAATCAAAGCCGAGTCCTGCTTCTTCAACGGGCGCCGTGACCTCCGGCCAGTCGACATCTTCTGCCATCATCAGCAGTCCTTCCGGGCATGCCTGCTTGAAGATCCTGCTGAGTCTGGTCAGGAAATCGATTCCCTCCAGGTTCTCCCAGGAACCGAAGGCATTGGCAACCCAGCGGTCTCCTCTTGCGTAATCAAGACGCAGCATGGTGGAGCAGCCGTCCAGTCTGAGACCGTCGACGTGATATTCACGGATCCAGTTCATGGCTGCAGAGAACAGGAAGCTTCTGACCTGCGGTCTGCCGTAGTTGAAAAGCTTCGTGCCCCACAGCGGGTGAATACCCTGACGCGGGTCAAGATGCTCGTAGAGGCAGGTGCCGTCAAAGTCAGCAAGCCAGCGTGTATCCGGTGAGAACTGTGCCGGTGTCCAGTCAAGGATGACAGCCAGTCCCGCCTGATGCATGCGGTCTACAAAATACTTGAAATCAGCCGGTGCGCCGTAACGTGAGGTCGGTGCAAAGTAGCCGGTCGTATGAAAGCCGTTGGAAGCGTCGTCTGCATATTCCATGATCGGAAGCAGCTCGACATGCGTAAAGCCTGCATCCACTGCGTGATCGGCAATCTTGTCTGCCAGTGTGCGATAAGTTTCCTCTTCCGGATGCTCCGCACGGGCCTTCCAGGATGCCAGTGAGCATTCATAGACTGCCATCGGTGCAGCTGTCGTATCCGTCTTCTTTTTCCGCGCTGTCATATAAGTGCGGTCAGTCCAGCGATAAGCCGTCTCGCAGGCAATAGAAGCCGGCTCTTCTGCAAGAACAAATGCACTTGCATACGGATCCGGTCTGGTGTAAACCAGGCCCGTTGTCAGCTTCAGCTCATATTTGTAGGTGATACCGGTCTCAAGTCCCGGAATGAAGAGCTCATATACGCCGGATTCCTCGTGGAATTCCATCGGATAACGGCGGCCGTCCCAGTCGCAGAACGGACCGACGACACTGACACGCATAGCGGTCGGTGCCCAGAGTACAAAGAGCATGCCGCTGACACCGTCAACTTCCGTCGGATGTGCGCCGAAAAGACGATACGCTCTCTCGGAGATTCCGGCATAAAAGCGGCTCAGCTCCTCCGCATCAAGAAGGGACGGATAAGCATACGGATCGCCGTATTCCTTTCCATCTGTGCAGAATACGTGTGCAGCCGGTGCCTTGCCCGGCACAACGCATGCGAAGTAGCCTTCCTCGTCCTCCTGTACCATTTCATAGGTTTTTCCGGAAGCTGTTTCCTTCAGGCTGACAGTTTCCGCTCCGGGGATGAAGCACTGGTAAAGAATTCCCTCCTTTACCTTCTGCGGTGCCATAATTTCCTTCGGATGCTTTTCTTCCGAATAGACAATCCCTTCAATCGCAGCCCAGTCCATATACGAATAAGCCCGGTCAGTCATCTTTTTCCCCCTGATCGTGATCGTGTGTATTGAATTCCCTGCATTTATTACAGGTTTATTCAAAAAATGTCGATTGCTGCCTGTCAAAAAACATTTTCTAAAAACATCCAAAGTCATGAATGCATGCCCTCGCACACATTCATGACTCTTAAAAATCTATTTATTCTTATTTTACCACACGGACCTTTAAAACGCCCTCTGTCTTCTCGATTTCGTTAACAAGATCCTCATGAATCTCGGAATCGGTATCGATCAGTGTATAAGCGTAGTTGCCGCGGCTTGCGTTCTGGATATTGGCGACGTTGACGCCTGCCTTACCGAGAACAGTTGTCAGAGCAGCCAGCATGTTCGGAACATTGCGGTGGTTGACTGCCAGACGTCCGGCTGTTCTGCACACACCGAGGTCGCAGGCCGGATAGTTGACGGAATTGCGGATATTTCCGTGCTCCAGATATTCGCGGAGCTCCTTGACTGCCATCACTGCGCAGTTGTCCTCAGATTCCTTCGTGGATGCTCCGAGGTGCGGTGTAATGATGGTGTTCGGAGCCTTTGCAACAGCCGGAGTAACGAAGTCTGTTACATACTTGCGAAGCTTTCCTGACTCCAGTGCAGCTACAAGAGCTTCTTCGCTGACCAGAAGGTCACGGGCAAAGTTCAGAAGAACGGCACCCTCCTTCATAGCTGCAAATGCCTCTGCATTGATCATCTCACGTGTTCCGTCATTCAGCGGAACGTGAATGGTGATGAAATCGCAGTTTCTGTAGATCTCCTCGACATCATCCACATGCTTGATGCTGCTGGAAACATTCCATGCTGCCTTGATGCTGAGGTACGGATCGTAGCCGTAGACATCCATGCCGAGAGAAACAGCTGTATTGGCAACCATAACACCGATGGCACCCAGGCCGATGATGCCAAGCTTCTTACCTGCAATTTCGCTTCCGGCGAACTGCTTCTTCTGCTTCTCGGCACGCTTCTGCAGGTCCTCTGTCGGCTCCTGTGATTCGAGCCACTCGATACCGCCGACGATGTCGCGGGATGCGAGCAGCATGCCGGCAATTACCAGCTCCTTAACGCCGTTTGCATTGGCACCCGGTGTATTAAATACGACAATACCCTGTTCTGCACAGCGGTCAACCGGAACGTTGTTCACGCCGGCGCCGGCTCTTGCGATTGCCTTGAGCTGGGGCATGAACTCCATCTCCTTCATATTGGCGGATCGAACGAGGATTGCGTCGGAGGATTCAAACTCCGGAACCTCTTTCCATTCGTCGGAAAAATTTGCAAGGCCAATATTTGAAATGTTGTTCAGGCAGCGATATGTATACATCTTCTTATCCCTCAGTCTCTCTTGCTTTCGTTCTTACTTTTATTACTCTTATTTCGACATCAAAGTTTGACGTCTGTCTGGTCAAATGCCCCCTCAATCGGCTTGCCTGCCGGTGCCATCGGGAAGACCATGTCATCCTTGTCCAGGCGGCAGTCAATGACAACCGGGCGGTTTGCAGCCATAGCTGTCTTCAGTGCATCCTCGACTTCTTCCTTCTTTGTGACGCGGATGCCGAGAGCGCCCATGCCCTCTGCAATCTTAACAAAGTCACAGCCGTCTGTCAGAACGGTGTTGGAGTAGCGCTCTCCGTAGAAGAGATGCTGCCACTGGCGGACCATGCCGAGCACTTCGTTGTTCATGACAATTTCAATGACGTTGATGCCGTTGCGGACAGCGGAAACAACCTCATTCATGTTCATGCGGAAGCAGCCGTCACCGCCGATATTGAAGACATGCTTGTCAGGGAATGCAGCCTTCGCTCCGACAGCAGCGCCGTAGCCGTAGCCCATTGTGCCCAGGCCGCCTGAGGTCAGCAGTGTGCGCGGCTTCAGGAAGGAATAGTACTGTGCGGTCCACATCTGATGCTGTCCTACGTCTGTAGAAATAATCGCATCGCCTCCGGTCAGCTCGTAGAGCTTCTGGATGATGTACGGACCTGTCAGACGCGGATAATCGTAGAACAGCGGATGCTCTTTCTCGTATTCCCTGATCTCCTCGATCCATTCTGTATGCTTTGCCGGCTCAAGCTTTGCAAGCAGGCGAGTCAGGCTTTCCTTCAGATCGCCGACAACAGAACCGTCTGCCATGATATTTTTATTGATTTCAGCCTCATCGATATCAAACTGCAGAACCTTTGCCTGATGTGCAAATGCAGAGGTCTTGCCTGTATCGCGGTCTGAGAAACGGCAGCCGAGTGAGATCAGAAGGTCGCACTTATGTACCGAATTATTGGCTGTCTTTGTGCCGTGCATGCCGAGCATACCCATGTAGAGCGGGTCATTTCCCGGGAAGGCACCCTTGCCCATCAGTGTGTCGCAGACCGGTGCATCGATGCGGTGAGCCAGCTCGCGAACCTCCTGATAAGCGCCGGAAGCGATGGCACCGCCTCCGACAAAGATGACCGGGCGCTGTGCCTCGTTGATCATCACAACTGCCTTCTTCAGGTCTCTTTCACGGATTGTATCCGTCTTCGGCTTCACGACGAACGGACGCTCCGGTGTATATTCATAGCTTGCAGCTGTGACGTCCTTCGTGATATCGATCAGAACCGGTCCCGGACGGCCGGACTTGGCAATGCGGAACGCGCGGCGGATCGAATCAGCCAGCTGGGAGATATCGCGTACAATGCTGCTGTACTTGGTGATCGGCATGGTAATACCGGCGATATCAACCTCCTGGAAGCTGTCCTTGCCGAGAAGGGAGACGCCTACGTTGCAGGTAAAGGCAACCATCGGGATGGAGTCCATATAAGCAGTAGCAATACCGGTTACAAGGTTTGTTGCACCCGGACCGGAGGTTGCCATGACGACACCGACCTTGCCTGTTGCTCTTGCATAGCCGTCAGCTGCATGAGATGCACCCTGCTCATGAGAAGTCAGAACGTGATGAATCTCATCCGCATGCTTGTACAGCTCGTCGTAAATATTCAGAATCGTGCCGCCCGGATATCCGAAAACAGTATCCACGCCCTGCTCTTTCAGGCACTCAATCACAATCTGGGAACCTGTTAAAACCATTCTATAAAACTCCTTTCATACGGATGATCAGTTCTTGCCCGGTACCTCAAGTACGGCGCCGCGGCTGCCGGAGGTCACCATAGCGGCATATCTTGCAAGATAGCCTGTTGTGATCTTCGGTTCTCTCGGTGTCCAGCGCGCCTTGCGCTCTGCGAGAACTTCATCCGAAACAGCTGCATGAATCGACTTATTCGGGATATCAATCTGAATCAGATCGCCCTCTTCGATCAGTGCGATCGGACCGCCGACTGCAGCTTCCGGTGAAACATGACCGATGGAGGCACCTCTGGAGGCGCCGCTGAAACGGCCGTCTGTAATCAGTGCAACTGTGGAGCCGAGGCCCATACCTGCAATAGCAGAAGTCGGGTTCAGCATCTCGCGCATGCCCGGGCCGCCCTTCGGTCCTTCGTAGCGGATGACCACGACATCGCCCGGATTGATCTTTCCTCCGAGAATTGCCTCGATTGCATCATCTTCACAGTCGAAGACTCTTGCCGGGCCTTCGTGTACAAGCATCTCCGGTGCAACGGCACTCTGCTTGACGACGCCGCCTTCCGGTGCGATGTTGCCGGACAGAACTGCAAGACCGCCGGTCTGTGTATACGGATTGTCAATCGGACGGATGACTTCCGGATCACGGTTGATCGCACCCTCGATATTCTCGCCGACTGTCTTTCCTGTGACAGTCATGCAATCCAGATTCAGCAGTCCCTTCTTTGCCAGCTCGTTCATAACGGCATAGACACCGCCTGCCTCGTTCAGCTGTTCCATATAGGTATGACCTGCCGGTGCAAGGTGGCAGAGGTTCGGTGTCTTTGCAGAGAACTCATTGGCCATACGCATATCCAGTGTCATGCCGATCTCATGAGCAATAGCCGGAAGATGCAGCATGCTGTTTGTGGAGCAGCCGAGAGCCATATCAACTGTCAGAGCGTTCTTCAGAGACTCTTCCGTGATGATGTCGCGCGGACGGATGTTCTTTCTGTAGAGCTCCATGACCTGGTTGCCTGCATGCTTGGCAAGGCGGATTCTTGCGGAGTAAACAGCCGGAATTGTGCCGTTTCCGCGAAGACCCATGCCGATTGCCTCTGTCAGGCAGTTCATGCTGTTTGCAGTGTACATACCGGAGCAGGAGCCGCATGTCGGGCAGCCGTACTCCTCGTATTCCTCAAGACCTGCCTGATCCAGAGTGCCGGCCTGTCTCTGGCCGACTGCCTCGAAGATACTGGACAGGGATGTGCGCTTTCCTCCGACATGACCGGCCAGCATCGGGCCGCCGCTGACGAAAACCGTCGGGATGTTCAGACGGGCTGCTGCCATCAGCATACCCGGAACGTTCTTGTCGCAGTTCGGGATGCAGACCATTGCATCGAACTGGTGCGCCATGATCACAGACTCTGTGGAATCAGCAACCAGATCACGTGTAACCAGAGAGTACTTCATGCCGGTGTGGCCCATAGCGATACCGTCGCAGACCGCAATAGCCGGAACGACTACCGGATAGCCGCCTGCCTCTGCAATACCGAGCTTGACAGCATCTGCAATTTTATCGAGATTCATGTGACCCGGAACGATCTCGTTCCAGGAGCTGACGACTGCAACCAGCGGCTTCTCCATCTCCTCCTTTGTCACGCCGAGTGCGTTCCAGAGGGAGCGGTGCGGTGCCTGCTGCAGACCCTTCTTGACTGTTTCACTGCGCATAATATTTCTCCTTTTATATGAATGCGGGACTTATTCAGCCCATTCTTTCCAGAATCAGATCGCCCATTTCGGCTGTACCGACCTGTGTGCAGCCCTCGGACATGATGTCGCCTGTGCGGTAGCCGTCTGCGAGAACCTGACGGACAGCATTCTCAACAGCATCTGCTTCACGATCCAGATCAAGGCTGAAACGAAGCAGCATAGCCGCGCTTAAGATGGTCGCAATCGGGTTGGCGATGCCCTTTCCGGCAATATCCGGTGCGGAACCGCCGCTCGGCTCATAGAGACCGAACTTTGTATCATTCAGTGATGCAGATGACAGCATGCCGATGGAGCCGGAAATCATGCTCGCCTCATCTGAGAGAATATCGCCGAACATGTTTTCGGTAAGGACGACATCGAACTGTGCCGGATCCTTTACCAGCTGCATCGCACAGTTGTCGACCAGCATGTTGGTCAGTGTGACATCCGGATAGTCCTTTGCCACTTCTGCGACAACGGAGCGCCACAGACGGGAGGAATCCAGAACATTGGCCTTATCAACCAGTGTGACCTGCTTTCTTCTCTTCTGAGCAATATCGAATGCTCTGATTGCTACGCGGCGGATTTCTTCCTCATTATAGGAAAGTGTATCAACAGCATTCTTCACGCCGTTTACATCTTCCGTATAGCGCTTTCCGAAATACAGACCGCCTGTCAGCTCGCGGACCATCATGAGGTCGAAGCCGCGCTCTGCGATTTCCTCTTTCAGCGGGCAGGCATCCTTCAGTTCCGGATACAGATAAGCCGGTCTGAGGTTGGCAAAGAGATTCAGTGCCTTGCGGATAGCCAGAAGTCCTGCCTCCGGACGCTTTTCGGGCGGGAGCCGGTACCACGGAGAGGTCTTCGCATCGCCGCCGATGGAACCCATCAGAACAGCATCGCTGCTCTTGCAGGTCTCAACTGCTTCATCTGTCAGCGGTACACCGAAGCGGTCAATTGAGCATCCGCCGAGGTACACTTCTGCATATTCAAAGGTACTTCCGCTCATCTCAGCTGCCTTATCCAGCACGCGCTTAGCCTGCGCTACAACCTCCGGGCCGATTCCGTCACCGGGAATCAGAGCAATTTTTGCATTCATAAATTCTTTCTCCATTTTTTCATAAAGAGATGGCCAATGGCCATCTCTTTAGGTTTCAGGGATTCACCTGTTTATTTTTTGCGGCCAAAAAAGCCCTTGGACTCTTTAACCTCTGCTACTTCCTGCTCGCTGCTGTTACCATATGCCGCATCAGCCTTCTCGACCTCGGCAATTGCTGTCTTTCTCATCGGGATTCTGCAGTTCTTGTTGTTACCGAATTCAACGATGACATCCTCATCTGTGATGTCCAGAATAACGCCGTAGAAACCGCTTGTTGTGACAACGCTGTCACCTACTGCCATATCATTGAGCATGGCTGTCAGTCTCTTCTGCTCGTTCTTCTGCGGACGGATCATGAGGAAATACATAATTCCGATCATGACAACAAGCCAGATTACCAGTGATCCGACACCTGCGCCGGCTCCTGCACCTTCAGTCATAAGAATTGTATTCATCTGTTTTTCTCTGCCTCCTTATTTTCATACTTGATACGGTATCCTTCCTCCGCATCGCAATAAACCAATTTTACACGTTTACCTGCTCTATCGCAAGTTTAAATACCGCCGGAAGGGGACTTTTACAGCCTTATATCCGGCTTCAGTCCTCCTTTGCCTCGAATCCGGCCAGTGTTTCTTTCTTGTACTCCGCAAAACGGCCTTCATCAAGTGCCTCGCGGATCTCTTCCATCATATGATTATAGAACCACAGATTGTGGGAAACACATAAGCGAAGTCCCAGCATCTCATCTGCTTTCAGCAGGTGACGGATGTAGGCTCTTGAGAAGTTTTTGCATGCCGGGCAGCCGCAGCCTTCCTCAATCGGACGGGTATCCAGCTCAAACTTCGCATTCTTCAGATTCAGATGGCCGTGCTTCGTGTACACATGTGCGTGACGGCCGTTTCTTGTCGGATAGACGCAGTCAAAGAAATCGACACCTCTCTCGACACCTTCCAGAATATTGGCCGGTGTACCGACGCCCATCAGGTAAGTCGGCTTGTTCACCGGGAGATGCGGCACGACCTCGTCCAGTACGTGATACATCTGCTCATGTGTCTCTCCGACTGCCAGGCCGCCGATGGCATAGCCGTCCAGATCCAGTTCCGAAATCTGCTTTGCGTGCTCAATGCGGATATGATCAATGATGCCGCCCTGGTTGATGCCGAACAGCAGCTGATCCGGATTGACTGTATCCTCCAGAGAGTTCAGACGCTTCATCTCTGCCTTACAGCGCTTCAGCCATCTGGTCGTGCGGTCAACAGACTGACGGATGTAGCGCTCGTCTGCCAGTGCCGGCGGGCACTCGTCGAATGCCATCGCAATTGTTGAACCGAGGTTCGACTGAATCTGCATACTCTCTTCCGGGCCCATGAAGATCTTATGGCCGTCAATGTGGGAACGGAAGGTAACGCCTTCCTCCTTGATGGCACGAAGCTTCGCCAGAGAGAATACCTGGAATCCGCCGGAGTCTGTCAGAACCGGGCCGTCCCAGTTCATAAACTTCCGCAGACCGCCGAGCTGACGCACAATCTTATCACCCGGACGAACGTGCAGATGATAGGTATTGCAGAGCTCAACCTGACATCCCAGTTCCTTTAAATCCGGAGAAGATACGCCGCCCTTAATTGCCGCCGCTGTACCGACGTTCATAAAAACAGGGGTCTCGATCGTGCCGTGAACCGTGTGGAAACGTGCTCTCTTGGCGCGTCCTTCCTGTTTCAGAATCTCATACTTTGCACTCAAATCAGCATTCCTCTTTCTATTGAAGTAGTATGAGTAGTGTAACACTACGCAGGCAGGAATACAATCCGAGAACAAGTCGGCCAATTTGTTTCTTGTTATTCTTCTTCTTCTGTCATATAATACCCGGATGATTCAAATTATCTTTTCCTATATTAAAGCGAAAAGACATTGACCCCTGGATCGCCGGCTGCATTTGCAAAAAATCAAAGTCCGGTGACAGGACCCTGAAGGAGTTACACAGATTCATATGACACAGAAAAGCTATACACTCGGAATTGACATCGGTTCAACAACCGTAAAAATCGCGCTTCTCGATGAGAACAACAAGATTCTTTTTTCCGACTACCAGCGTCACTTCGCTGAGATTCAGACGACAGCTTCCCGCCTGATCCGCGAGGCCTGTGACAGCATCGGCGATGTGCAGGTCTCTCCGGCCATCACGGGTTCCGGCGGTCTGACTCTTGCCAGACATCTCGGCGTCCCCTTCGTACAGGAGGTCGTGGCCGTTTCCACTGCTCTGAAGGAATACTGCCCGAAGACAGACGTTGCCATCGAGCTCGGCGGCGAAGACGCAAAGATTATCTATTTTGAAAACGGCGGTGTGGAGCAGCGCATGAACGGTATCTGCGCCGGCGGCACCGGTTCCTTCATTGACCAGATGGCCGATCTGCTGCAGACAGACGCCTCCGGTCTCAATCAGTATGCGAAGAATTACAAGGCCATCTATCCGATCGCGGCTCGATGCGGCGTTTTCGCCAAGACAGACATTCAGCCGCTGATCAACGATGGTGCGACCAAGGAAGACCTCTCCGCATCCATCTTCCAGTCCGTCTGCAACCAGACCATCTCCGGTCTGGCCTGCGGCAAGCCGATCCGCGGCTATGTCGCCTTCCTCGGAGGCCCGCTGCATTTCCTGGACTGCCTGCGCGACACCTATGTCCGCACACTTCATCTGGATGAGGAGCACACTATTGCTCCGGATAACTCACACCTCTTTGCAGCAGCCGGCTCCGCCATGAATGCGGTGGAAGCTGCCCGCTCCGAGGCTCGCACAGAAGAACGCGCCTTCACAGAGGGTGACCAGCTGGTATCTCTTGAGTCCCTGACCAGAAAGCTTGAAGGCGGCGTCAGCCTTGAGTTCGAGGTCAACCGTCTCGACCCGCTGTTCCCGACTCAGGAAGACTACGAGGCCTTCCGCAGCCGTCAGGATCAGTACAAGGTTGTCCGCGGTGATCTTTCCACTTATGAGGGAAATGCATACCTCGGTATTGACGCAGGCTCTACAACCACCAAGACAGCTCTGATTTCTGAGGACGGAAAGCTTCTTTATTCCTTCTATGACAGCAACCACGGCGATCCGCTGGCTACTTCGATCCGTGCGATCAAGGAAACCTATGCGCATATGCCGGATTCCGTTACAATTGCCGGTGCCTGCTCCACAGGCTACGGCGAGGCACTGATCAAGGCTGCTCTGATGCTGGACGAGGGTGAGGTCGAGACCATCTCCCATTATTACGCAGCACAGTTCTTCAATCCGGACGTCGACTGCATCCTTGATATCGGCGGCCAGGACATGAAATGCATCCGCATCCGCGACCATGCCGTTGATGATGTCATGCTCAACGAGGCCTGCTCCGCCGGCTGCGGTTCCTTCATTGAGAACTTTGCCACCACTCTGTCCTACACTGTACAGGACTTTGCAAAGGCAGCCCTTTTCGCCGAGCATCCGATCGATCTCGGCACGCGCTGCACGGTCTTCATGAACTCGAAGGTCAAGCAGGCGCAGAAGGAAGGTGCTACTGTCGCCGACATCTCCGCCGGTCTTGCCTACTCCGTTATCAAGAATGCCCTTTACAAGGTTATCAAGGTTTCGGACGCAGCCGAACTCGGAAAGAATATCGTCGTACAGGGCGGTACCTTCTATAACGATGCGGTCCTCCGTGCATTTGAAAAAATCGCAGAATGCGAAGTCATCCGACCGGATATCGCCGGTATCATGGGTGCCTTCGGTGCGGCTCTGATCGCCAAAGAACGTCATGAGGACGGAAAGCCGTCCACCATGCTTTCCATCGACAAGATCGAAAGCTTCAAGTACGGCACCACCATGACACGCTGCCGCGGCTGCACAAACTCCTGCCGTCTGACCATCAACAACTTCAGCGGCGGCCGCCGTTACATCTCCGGCAACCGCTGCGAGCGAGGCATCGGCAAGGAAAAGAATAAGGATCATCTGCCGAATCTCTATGACTACAAGTACAAGAGAATCTTCGGCTATACACCGCGTCCGTCCGACGATGCTCCGCGCGGACAAGTCGGCATTCCGCGTGTCCTGAATATGTACGAAAACTATCCGCTGTGGTTCACCTTCTTCACGAAGCTGGGCTATGAGGTCGTGCTTTCACCGACTTCCACACACCGGATGTATGAGCTCGGTATCGAATCCATCCCGAGTGAATCGGAATGCTACCCGGCCAAGCTTGCGCACGGTCATGTCACCTGGCTTCTGCGTCAGGGCGTGAAGTTCATCTTCTATCCGTGCATTCCGTACGAGCGAAACGAGTTCCCGGAAGCAGTCAACCATTACAACTGCCCGATCGTCACAAGCTATGCAGAAAATATCAAGAACAACGTGGAAGAGTTGCGTGATCCGTCGATCCGTTTCATGAACCCCTTCCTCGCTCTTTCAAGCGAGAAGATCTTCACGGATCGTATGATCGACATCTTCTCCGATCTTCCGAAATCAGAGGTCAGTGCCGCCGCACACGCCGCATGGGAGGAACAGTCCCGCGCTCGCCGCGACATCGAGCTCAAGGGTGAGGAAACTCTCCGCTACCTGGAGGAAACAGGCCGCCACGGCATTGTTCTTGCAGGCCGTCCGTATCACATTGATCCGGAAATCAATCACGGTATTCCGGAGCTGATCAACACCTACGGCATGGCTGTTCTGACGGAAGATTCCATCTCGCATCTCGGCGAGCTGGAGCGTCCGCTGCGTGTCAATGACCAGTGGATGTACCACACCCGTCTCTACGCAGCTGCCAACTACATCAAAAAGCACGACAATCTCGACATCATCCAGCTCAATTCGTTCGGCTGCGGTGTCGATGCCGTCACAACCGATCAGGTACAGGAGATCATGTCCAGAAGCGGACGTATCTACACCTGCCTGAAGATCGATGAGGTCAGCAATCTCGGTTCAGCCAGAATCCGAATCCGCTCCCTGCTTGCGGCCATCCGTGTCCGCAGCGAGAAGAAGACGGAGCATACCATTGCACCGTCCTCTATCGAAAAGGTCAAGTTCACAAAGGAGATGCGCCAGCGTTATACCATCCTTGCTCCGCAGATGTCTCCGATTCACTTTGATCTGCTTGAGTCTGCCGTCAATTCCGAGGGCTACAACTTTGAGGTCCTGGATAACGACAACCGTTCGGCAATCGATATGGGTCTGAAGTATGTCAACAACGACGCCTGCTACCCGTCCCTGCTGGTAATCGGTCAGCTGATGTCAGCTCTGAAATCAGGCAAGTATGATGTTCACCGCACTGCCGTTGTCATGACACAGACAGGCGGCGGCTGCCGTGCCTCCAACTACGTCGGCTTCATCCGCCGTGCACTGGAAAAGGCAGGTCTGGGCTTCGTACCGGTTCTGTCTCTGAACTTCAACGGCTATGAGCCGCAGGAAGGCTTCAAGATGACACCGCGTCTGCTAACCAAGGTGGTCTATGCCGTTGTCTTCGGTGACATCATGATGAAGTGCCTGTACCGTATGAGACCGTACGAAGTCAAGAAGGGCTCAGCCGATCAGCTTCATCGCAAATGGAACCGGATCTGCAGAAAGTTCCTGTCGGAAAGCGTCAGCTTCCGCAAGTATCAGCAGATCTGCCGTACCATGATTCATGAATTTGACTGTCTGCCGATTACAGATGAAAAGAAGCCGCGTGTCGGCATTGTCGGTGAGATTCTTGTAAAGTTCTCTCCGACCGCTAATAATCACCTTGCTGAACTGCTTGAGAAGGAAGGCGCCGAGCCGGTTGTTCCGGATCTCCTGGACTTCTTCCAGTACAGCTTCTATAACGGAAACTTCAAAGCGGACAACCTCGGCTTCTCCAAGGCTTATAAGCTGAAAATGAATGCAGCTGTCGCAGCCGTTGAGAAGATCCGCGGCGCCGCTACAGCAGAGTTTAAGAAGAGTGTCCACTTCGATCCGCCTGCACGCATCTCCGACCTGGCGAAGGCCGCCGAACCGATTGTTTCGAACGGCAACCAGACAGGTGAAGGCTGGTTCCTGACCGGCGAGATGCTTGAGCTGATCGGTGAAGGTGTTCCGAATATTGTATGCATTCAGCCGTTCGCCTGCCTGCCGAACCACATCGTCGGCAAGGGCGTTATCAAGGAAATCCGTCATCGTTATCCGCAGGCCAACATTGCGGCTGTCGACTATGATCCGGGTGCTTCCGAGGTCAACCAGCTGAACCGCATCAAACTCATGCTTACAACAGCGCAGAGAAATCTGGAAAAAGAGGAAGCTTATATTTAATATGCGCGAATGTGTTTTAGCAGCTTTAAATATCAACAACCAGGAGAGATTTGAAATCTCTCTTGGTGAAATGAAGGCTCTGGCGGAAGCCGCTGACCTTCATGTAGCAGAAACATTTACCCAGAATCTGCCGAAGGTCAATACAGGCTACTACATTGGCTCCGGCAAAATCGAAGAGATCCGTGCTTATCTTGAGATGACCGGCATTGATCTGGTTCTCTTCGATAACCAGCTGACACCAATGCAGCTGAGCAATCTTTCCGAGGCACTCGATGCCGAGGTGCTGGACCGCACGGCCGTAATCCTGCAGATCTTTGCAGACCGTGCCCGTACCCGCGAAGCCAATCTGCAGGTCGAATATGCCCGCCTGCAGTACCTCCTGCCGCGTCTGGTCGGTATGCACTCCGACCTCGGACGTCAGGGCGGCGCCAGCGGTGCAATGTCCAACAAGGGTTCCGGTGAGAAGAAGATCGAGCTGGACCGCCGTCACATCGAGCATCGTATGGCGGAACTTCGCCGCGAACTCGAAGCGGTCGATCGTGAACGTGAGACGCAGCGTGCAAAGCGCATGCGCTCCGGTATGCCCCGTATCGCTCTGGTCGGATACACCAATGCAGGAAAGTCCACCATCATGAACGAGATGCTGAAAATCAGCGGCGGTGTCGATGATAAGATGGTTTACGAAGAGAACATGCTCTTCGCCACACTGGATACAACGGTCCGACGTATTGACGCCACGGGCGATCACAAGCCCTTCCTGCTGTCCGATACAGTCGGATTCATCGATAACCTGCCGACAACTCTGGTCAAGGCCTTCCGCTCGACACTGGCGGAAACCAAGTACGCCGATGTCCTGCTTCTGGTTTCGGACATCTCCGATCCGGAGTACCGCGATCAGCTGGAAGTCACGATCAAAACTCTTGAGGAGACAGGCGCCGGAAGTATCCCCCGCCTCTACGTCTTCAACAAGGCCGATCAGGCAGAGGGCTTCCGCAGCGATGCCGTATCGGTCCGCAACATGTCACCGGATGACAGACGCATCACAATCTCCGCGAAGAATCCGGATGACATCCGCCGCCTGATGGAAGCAATCGTTGAACGCATCAATGAAAACCGTATCAGCTGTGAGCTGCTGATCCCGTACACGGACGGCAACGTGCTGAACCGCCTGATGAAATCCTTCGAACTTTCCGTGCTGGATTACACCGCTACGGGAACAAGAATCAGCGCAGTGCTGACTCAGGAAGAATTCAAGAGATGCGCGGAGTATATTATCTGATTCAGAAAAGACATAAAAATCCCCGTCATACCGCAACTGATGTGCGGCATGGCGGGGATTTGTGGGTTATACCTGCTCTTACAGGGTATGAACTTCCATGATCGGTGAGATATTTAATGTCTGTTCGAAAATCCTGCCGGAATCAGAATCTGCAGCATGAACATATGATCTCTTGCCTGAACCGTTATGATGCCATTGTATTTTTCAGCCGTATGGCGAATGCTCTTCATACCGAAGCCGTGATCACGGGTATTCTTCCTGGTTGTCACCGGAAGTCCATCCTGAAACTTCAGCTCGCCTTCATAATAGTTCTGAATCTGAATCATCAGAAGCTGATTCTGCTCCAGAATCTTGACGCTGATGACCTTCTTCTCATCCTCCTTCAATGCCATGACAGCCCGCACCGCATTGTCCAGTGCATTGCCGAAAATAGCATAGATATCCTCAAGCTTCATAAAATCCAGCTTCGTTCCGTCTACCATACAGGACCACTGAATATTATGCTCCTTACAGAACAGTCCCTTCTCCATCAGAACTGTATCCAGAGCCTTATTGCCGGTTTTTAATGCCACATCATAAATCATGACATCATTTTCGATCTCATTCAGGTATTCCTGAAGCTCCTTCTCATCTGTCTGATGACGCAGAGCTCTGATCTGATGCTTCATATCATGGCACTTCCGGTTGATACTGTCGATGGTTTCGCTTGTCATCTGATACTGCATCTGCTGCTGGCGCGCCGCCGCATTGATACCGTCCAGCTCCCGGATAAGTGAGAGCTTATCCTTCTGATTAATCTGCACCCACAGCACATAGAAACAGCAGAGGGCATCCATGATTCTGTAAATAATATGGTTGTAGATCCCTGCCTCAAATCCACTAAGCGACGAGAGTTCCAGTATACTGATAACCCAGATCAGAAGAATCATCGTTGCAAGAGGAATGACTGCATCCCTATGAACCCGGTAATGTCCCCTCTCCACAAGCTTTGATGAAAAAAAGAAATACGCAACCGCATAGACAGCGGCATAGATGATAACCGAGATCATTCCGCCCCAAAGCCCAGGCTGTTCCGAATTCAGCGCCATAGAGGCATCCTGATTCACGATCATCAGAATCAGCATGTAAAAATCAAAGGCAATGTGCTGAATGCCGCAGCCGCAGATACCGGCATACAGAGCTTCCAGAAGAGAACTTTCAAGATTAAACCAGATAAAACCGACTGCACTGAAGATATAGAGCACCCAGAATTGAAGAGAAAGCTCTCCCGGATCATCTGTTGCATGAAATCCCGTCAGTATCCAGGAGAAGGCAAGGAAAAACAGAACGCTCGCAACAAGTCGAATATATCTGTGACTTCGCTTTTTTGCAGGTGCCCAGAACAGCCCGCAGGCTGCCAGAATCTGTACCATATAAGAGATTTTCGACCAGATTTCCCACATTACAGCGCAATACCTCCCATATAGTTTGCCAGGGCCTGCATGAACTCTTTTTTCCTCGGACGGCTTATTTTCAGGCTTTCTCCGTTAATCCGGACCTCGTCTTTTTCCACTCCGTCCACATATTTCAGATTCACCAGATAACAGTTATTGCACCGCTTAAAGCTGAGTGTATCCAGTCTCTCCTCCAGTTCCTTCATTGATGCCTTCTGCTTATAAGTTCCGGAGGCTGTGTGATAAAAGATGTAATGGCCGTCCACCTCGGCGTAATAGAGGCTATTGGTCGAAAAGCGAATCATCCCGTTCGCAGTCGGAAGGACAATATTCCTGCTCTTCTGACTGTTGATCATGGTCACCGCTGTCTGAATCTTCATGGCAAATGAGTAATAATTTACAGGCTTTAAGATAAAGTCCAGGGCATGTACCTCATAGCCGCGAATGGCCATCTGCGCCATATTGGTTATGAAGATAATCAGAACATCTCCGTCCGCTTTCCGAATCTCTTTTGCCGTTTCGATTCCGTCCCGTCCTTCCATATCAATGTCCAGACAGATGAGATCATATTCCTTTTCATAACACGAAAGAAACTGTTCCCCTGATGAGAACAGTTTCATATCCATTTCCTCATGAAGCTCTTTCGACAATTGGCCGAAAAAACCTTTGAGGGTATCTCTTTCCTGTTGTTCGTCGTCTACAATGGCAATTTTGATCATTTAAGATCTCCGGTTATGCTTTCTGCTCCCCTTCCGGGAAGATAATCTTATACACAAAGAAGTAGATGACCATGGAGACACCTCCGGTAATAAAGGTTACCAGAAGATTGAACACAGCCGGCTTGAAATACTGCTGTGCAATCGGAATCCAGAGACCGTTGACGCCGTTGCAGACAAGTGAAATCAGAATCCACGCAACCACATACCAGCTGATCTGCCAGGAAAGCCTGCCGTGACTCTTAAAAGTAATGTTTCTCTGCAGCGGAAAATTAATGCACTGTGCCAGGAAGGTACCTACCTCATAACTAATAAAATACCCCAAACCGCCGCCGATGACAACATTTCCGGCCGCATCCCTTGCAACCTCATAGCCGAGAACATTCCAGGTGTAATCATAGCCCAGAATATGCACCGGAAGTCTCGGCCACATAAATTCTGTTCCCGCAAGCTCAAGTCCGAATACATAAGGAAGAATCGTAAACATCAGATACTGAAAAACGGTAACGCCCATACTGAAAACCCAGAAGTAAAACAGCTGGTAGATCCATTTTGCTGCTGTCGGATGCTTTTCAGAAAAGCGGTTCCATTTTTTCTTCCATTGTTCCATGATTCATTCCTCACTCTACTGTTATTTCCGCAGATGTCGAACCAAACGGGCTTTCCGCCTGAAGTCGGATTGCACCGGCCTCTTTCGGACGGATGATGGCAAGAGCCTCTCCATAGTAGGTATCTGCCTCATTTCCCTGATAGCTCTTTGTATAGAACGGGCAGCCCGAGCCGAATCCGATCAGTGTACCGTTTTCGACCTGAAGCCGGATCTCACCGCGTTTCATCGGTTTTAAGTTTCCGTTTTCATCCGTATAGCGGAAGCGCACATAGGCAAGATCCGTCTCCTGTCGAATGCTCTTCTGCTCCGGCTCTGCACGAAGGACAGTGCCCTGCTCAGCCGTCTTCAGCTCACAGCGTGCAATCTCCTGATTATGTTCATCATAGGAAACAGCCATGAGTGTGCCGTTGTCATAGGTGACCGGTATAAGTACCCTGCAGTCCTTCTTCGGAGCCTTCGAACCAACCTTCTGTCCGTTTAAAAACAGGTCCACTCTTGCTGCCTTTGCATAGACCTCAACGGTTGTCTCTACTCCTTCACAGCCTCTCCAGGACCAGCTTTCCACTGCATTTGTCATCTTCCATGCGGACGGAGAATGCTTCTCCTTCGCATGATTGACCGGAGTAACAGCCATCGCGATCTTTCTCTGGTCAAATGCAACCTGCGTATAACGCATCTCGCTCAGCTCCTTGCCGGTCAGGTCAATACGTCCTGATCCTGCACTGACCCAGCCGAGACCGTTGTCAAAGCGCGGCGCATATTCAGCATATTCATGAGAACCGATTCCGACCTCGCCCAGGTAGTCCATTCCGGCCCAGACGAAATCACCGATGACTCTCGGACTCTTTTTTGCCTCCTCATAAAAACGGAAAGCATCGGAGCAGAAGGTTTCACTGCCCAGTATCAGACGATCCGGATACTTCTTCAGATCATGCTGATAACGGAAGATGCCGTAGTTATAGCCGGCAATATCCATATTTGCATAGGAATCACGGGTCTTTACATCACACGGGTAGAGAGTCGCACCGAACTTCATAAAGTTAGCACCCAGCATTCCGGCAACGGTGTTATAAAACTCACTGCCGACTGCTTTTTTCTTCTTCGCATTTTCCGCTGCCTGATCTGCCTTCTTGTCACTGTAGACACCAAAGCCCATAGAACTGAGGAAATTGAAGAAGATATTTATTCCGCAGCTGACCGGGCGCGTATGATCGATCTGATGCAGATAATCTGTCATTTTTCCGCAGAGCGCAATTCCCTTCTTCTGGGCACTCTCCGCGACCTCATTACCGGTTGAATACATGATGACGGACGGATGATTATAGTCCTTTTTCACGATCCTCTTCAGATCCGTTTTATAGTTTTTCTCAACCTCACCGGCATAATCATACTTTGTTTTATGGATATACCAGACATCAACATATTCATCCATGACCATGACACCGAGCTCATCGCAGGCACGAAGCATTGCCTTGGAGCATGGATTGTGTGCGGAGCGGATGGCATTGTAGCCGGCCTCCTTCAGAAGCCGGACCTTTCGGTATTCCGAATAGTCATATGCGCAGGCTCCGAGAAGTCCGTTGTCATGATGGATGCAGGCACCCAGCAGAATCTCGCGCTTTCCGTTGATACCAAAACCAATGTTTTCGTTGTATTCAATCATACGGATGCCGAAGGTCTCTGTGCGGACGTCATCACCATAGGTCACACGGCACAGATAGAGATTCGGTTCAGCCGGACTCCAGAGCTTTGCTTCCGGCAGCTCGAAAATCTCGTGAAGGACTTCATTTCCATTTGTACGAATGGTTCGTTCTGCCAGAACCGCTCCCTCAGGATAGGTTTCATTTCCCGAAAGAACCTCACCTGTCGGCTTTGCTTCCAGAATTTCGATTTTAAGTTCGCAGTTTTCTTCTGTCTCTGTGTGCAGTGCCACCTCGGTCAGAATCTTCGGCTTTTTGTAATCCAGTGTTGTGACACGGATGCCGTCCATCTTTATATGGTTTTTCGGCATGCGGCAGAGCCAGCCCGGACGATAGATACCGGTACCGGAGTACCAGCGGCTGTTGGGCTGGTCATGATTGATGACCGTCACCTTCATTGTATTTGTCTCACCGTATCTGACAGCATCGGTTGCATCTGCATAGAAGCCGATGTAGCCGTAGTCCTGGAAGGCAAGCTTCACGTCATTGACATATACCGTTGCTTTTCGATAGACGCCTTCAAATTCAAACAGAAGTTTTTCGCCCTTCCATTCCGCGGGAACATCGAATTCCTTTTCATAAGTATAATCCTGTGCGACATACCAGCCGGTGTTAACACCGGCCGGGCTTGTCTCACTTTTTTCGTCCAGAAGCATGGCATCGTGCGGAATTGTTACAGAGAATGCATGTTCCCTGTCTCCTGTACGATAGCAGCTCCAGTCATGATTAAATGCTGTTTTTATCACTTTTGGTCCTTTCTGAAAGGATCATTCAGTCCTCACATTTCCCTATGTTATTCAGGCCTTCACTCTGGTCATGAAGCTTGCGATGATGGACAGGAGTACGCAGACAAGAATAACCGCTGCAATACTGATGATGCTGCCAACCTGTGTTGCGTCACCGAACATGTTGATTCCCTGGAAGGCATCGACGAAGGAGCCGACAGAATTAGTCAGAAGCTTTACTCCTGCAACAGTATAGCCTACTGTTGCAAGAATAATTGCAAAGCTGCTGTCACGAATCATCAGGCAGATATCCAGAAGAATCGCAATTACAAGTGCAGCCGTAATAATCGTATCCGAACCATTGTGAGACGGAGCCCACATCTGGAAACGAACGAGAGATACAATACCGAGGACTGCCGCAAGAACGACCAGGCAGAACCCAAATGTTTTCCGTTCTTTCATTATTTTTCAACCTCCTCTGCAATCACTCTGTTTTTCTTCGGAGAACGAAGCAGCATGATAACTGATACAAGATCCAGAAGTGCGAATACTGCGATCAGCACATACATCAGCGGCTGCCACCACGGAGTGATGGATACAACTCTGGAATCGGTACTGTAGCCGTTCATAACAGAGCTGTTTGCAACTGTGTACAGATAGTTATGTGCAGACTCTCTGACCTTCTCGAGAAGATCACCATCATCAGTATCACGAATCTGTTTTGCAATTACCTGAGAGCTTGTACCTGCAAAGTCAAGGCAGTAGGTATCGACACCTGCCATAACGGTGGTTGCAAAGTGTGTCTTGTACTGTTCACCGGAAGCAATTGCATCTGTCTCCTGCTGTCCGAGGAAGCCCCATTCCTTCTCTACGATCTGCGTGCAGAGTGTTGTGCTTGCGGAGCACCATACCATACCCAGACGATTGAAAGCATGCATCAGTGTCTGAGCCGGTGCTGCTGCAACGGCGCCTTCTGCACCGCGAAGTGAACCTTCACGGAATGCCTGTTCATTAAAGAAGGTGCTGATACCCTGACGATTGACTTCCTGATCATTTGCAACCAGATGCTTCATGCCGGCATGAACGCCCTTTGCCTCCATTGCCTCTACTTCCGGAATAGCGCAGAGATAATTCATGTTTGCATCCTCTGCATAGTATTCGAAGTTTCTTCCGCCGAACGGAGTTCTGTGAAAATTGATACCCGGCATCCAGTCAGTAGACATACCCAGATACAGGCACTCCTCTGCCATCAGCTCGCCGCGGCGCTGCATCAGCTCCTTATTGAAGGTTGCCGCAAGAATTGTTTCAGACGGGAAACAGGTATCAAAGGTATCTGTTCCGTATAATTCTTTATTGTAGGTACCGCCGACACCGTCCGGGCCGTCGCCTACGATGACTGCCGGCTTACCGACAGATGTAATCTCTTTAGTACCGAAGTTATCTGCCAGATGGGATGTCAGATCCTCAATTGTAAACTGATTCAGATAGGTTTCCCACTTCTCATCATCATAGTCTGCACCGATCAGAGCTGCGAGCGGCATCTCCTGATTTACACCCTGTGTAAAATCACTGACAGATTTTGCATCTTCTGCCTTTGTGTAATATTCACCGTTTAATACTTCAATCATCTCATCCGTCAGAGCAACCTTGACTGCTTCTGTCGGATAGGTTCCCTTCCAGTCCTGACGGGAAAGATATGTAACCGCACCTTCCTGCCAGTAGTTGATATCAGCATCATCAAACTGGTTGGTGACCTCCTCATCTGTATACTGAGAGGTCTTATAGCTTTCGGTATCCAGCTCCTCATTCCAGGAATAGGTATTCTTCTCATTTCCTGATACAGAAGCGCCGCTTACATCAACCATGCCCTTTGCGCCCTTGGCTGCAAGTACATTGTTCAGTGCATCGTGAGCATTATCGCCGACGGAAATGAAATACTGGCCTTCGCTCATGATGTAGCTCTTTGCTTTCTTGTAGTCGTAGCTTGCAAGGAGATACTTGTCACCGGTAACAGTCAGTGTTTCGGATTCGCCCGGCTCAAGCATCTTTGTCTTGCCAAAGTCCAGAAGCTGGATTGCTGACTTTTCAACCAGATTTTCCTTCTCATAATCACCGTACGGAGTCTGTGCATAGATCTGAACAGACTTCTTGCCGGCTGTATCACCGGTATTGGTAACTGTAACAGTCACCTTGATGTCATCACCATCAATCTCCACATTGTCGAGTTTCTCTTCAAATGTGGTGTAGGAAAGACCATAGCCGAACGGATAAACAACTTCGTTATTGTAATCCCAGGCATCTCCCGTTGTGGAGCCGACCGCAGCATCTGCACCGCCCTGTCCCAGGATGAGGTCTTCATATCTTGTTTCATAATACTTATATCCGAGATAGATACCTTCTGCCTGAACGGTATACCAGGATACATCGGATTCACCTTCGGTAGTCTTTGTCAGAAGCTCATCCAGATTGGTCCAGTTCTGGTTATTCCAGCTGCCGTTTACAACTGCCGGAGCAGATAAGGAGCTCACTGCATAGGTATCAGTCAGAGAACCGGACGGATTAGCAGCACCTGTCAGAAGATTTGCAACACCCTCAAATCCTCTCTGGCCCGGGCATCCGATCCACAGGCAGGCATCCACGTCATACTCATCCATCCAGTTGACTTCCATCGCATTGCCGCTGTTCAGGAGAACGATGGTTTTCTTGAACTTACCGGAATCCTTGATCATCTGAAGAAGATCTTTCTCATCCTGATGGAGAGCAAGCTGGCTGATGCCTTCCGGATCGGAGGTCTGAAGCTCCATGCCTTCGCCGCCTTCTCTTGCTAACATGACGATTGCAACATCGTTGTAGCTGTCATTCCAGGATTTCTGAATCTCGTCTGTATAGAAATCAATGCTTTCTTCACCCATGGAAAAGACGCTGGTAGTCGATGTAACAAAGTCGAAGGCTCCTGTGCCTCGTTCTGTCTTACTGTTCTTATATGCATCAAACAGTGTGTCATTGATCTCAAAGCCTGCATTCTTCAGTGCAGTATACAGATCGATACGATGCTCGCCCTCGTTCTTATATCCATTGGAGCCTGCAGAAGCATTTTTATAAAGCGGCTGAGCCACTGCATGACCGAAGAGAGTCACCTTCGTCTCTTCCTTTGTCAGCGGCAGAGCATTGTTTTCATTTCTTAAAAGAACTGCGCCTTCTTCCTCCTCAAGAACACTTTCATCGTAAGTATCCTGAATCAGAGTCTTCAGATTTTCGGCATTCAGTTCGCCGTAGCTGCTTTCATAATAAGTAGTGTCAGCTGCATCGCCGTTGTTCACAACCTTACTGGTTACAATTCCCAGTGCCTGATTGACTGTTCCTTCGTATCCCATCATGCAATTCAGCAGCAGAATCAATGCTGCCAGAAAGAATGAAAATACAGAAGTCAGACCAGTCCAAAGCTTGGATCTTCTCATGATCTTGTCCCCCTCTTCGTTCGTTGTATGTACCTCTCATCTGTTTTGCGCAAAACTCATGATGCGATTCTATCAAATACCGTCAAAAATACAATGGATTGTGCATGCTCTGTCAGTTCACGTTCATGAATTGTTCTGTTTTCTCTTTGAAATCGATTTCATTTTATTGATTTTCAATCTTCTTTTTCGGGTTATTATGTAAAAATTTGGCTCTTCAGGCATCACTGTGGGTAAGAAATGCCTGAATCTCCAGTA
>JAUNAG010000155.1 GCA_030527685.1 Lachnospiraceae bacterium
GTTTTGTTGCTTATCGATGCTATGTTTGAGCTTGGGACGCTGGTGCTGCATCGATCGGGGCTGTTTTGTTGCTTATCGATGCTATGTTTGAGCTTAGGGCGCTAAAAGGACACATAGCCTCTTATCTTCCGCCCAGTTCACAAAAGCGGTCAAACATCTCCCGTTTCACGTCTTCCGGATTCCTCAAAGAAACATCCGGTTCTGATACGATGTTTCTGTACCTGTCCGAGATCGGCTCCGGCATCAGCTTCAGGAATTCATAAGCCAGCATATCGTCATCAATGTCAAATACCTGTGCATATTCTTCTTCCGATAATCTGCCGTCCAGATATTTATCCCAGATATGCCGCAGCAGGTTTTCTTCTGTCTTCTGATATTCCTTCATACCGGCTTTCATCGGTCTCGTGATGTCTGATAAATACGCCTCTGCCGCATCATGGAGAAGGCATGCCAGCTGTACTCTTTTAGAATATCCTCTCGCCTGTGCTTCCAGACTGCAGTTAATGGAATGCTGCGCCACGGTAAAGAAATATTTCACATGACCGTTGGCACGGCAGAGCAAGGACAGTGCATGGAAGATATCCTGCAGGTCGATGTCTTCCGGCACAACATTTACCGGATCAAAATGCTTTCCTGTGACGGTTGTAATATAGCTCATAAACAGCCTCCGCTTACTCATATGAACATTCTCTTTAATATAAAAAGCCTATTGCGAAATCTTACTTTAGTCAACTGAACATTACTGATTTACGATTGACTGAATTACGGTTGACTAAATTGCAGCTTCTTTCCTTCAAAAAAGTTCCCGGAATCTTCAATCAGCTTCCTGCCATGTTATACTGATATATAACAGTTTCATCACGTATCATAATACTCAAAGGAAGGACAAAACTTTATGAACCAGACCTTGTTTAATGGTGTCCGTATCAGGCATCTGCGTTTTCTTCCGGCTTTATTCCTGCTTCTGACCGGAATCCTTTCCGGCAGCACATTCACAGCAGCTGAGGCTCCCGCTGCGGAAACAGTGCTTAAAGAAACGGTACTTGCAGATACGGTACTTGCAGATGCAGGTGATGTGCAGGAGTCCGCTTCTACTGACATCATTGTATTCCTGATGAAGGAGATTTCTGAAGAAGAACAGGCGGAGCTTGCCCGCTTAGCAGGCGGCAAGGTGAAGAAAACCATATCCGGGGCTATTAACGCCCTTCGCCTCTCTGTTGATCAGAATCAGGAGACTGATCTTTCGGATGTCCTTGAGAATCTGAAAATGGATTCCCGCGTAATGAGTGCCATGCCGGATGTGAATCTGCACTCTAAATCGAATACCGTTGTTCATGTCCACGAGAGTGATGCACTCGGCCTCGGCTCTGAACCTGAGGATCAGGATCACGACGAAAGTCATCCGGCAGGCAATGACTGGTGGGCAGAAGCAATCGGAGCCTATACCGCATGGAACGACTATGCTGAATACCGGAAGCCGATTACGGTTGCAGTCGTCGATGATGGCTTTGATCTGCAGCAGCCAGGTCTTGAGGGCAAGATCACCATGCTGAATGATAATGATCTGCGAATTCAGAAAATGTGGGGCAATCCATTCTCTCACGGAACTCATGTGGCCGGTATTTTTGCCTCTGCTGATAACGGCACCGGTGTACGCGGTGTTGCGGATCACGCGCAGATTCTCGCATTTGATATAGCAAGGGGTGAAGAGTTTGGTTCTGATAATGATCTGATCAGCGCCATCTCACAAAGTGTAGAACAGGGAGCGCGTGTAATCAACATGTCTCTCGGCCTCGATATCAAAAATGATCTATGGACAGCACTGACATTTAATACAGAAGAATATATGGAATATAAGAAGGATGAGGCTTTCGCAAGTGCGGTTATTACGATGTCCTGTCTCCTCAACCTTTATCTCAATGGTTATAAAGATATTCTTATTGTACAGTCTGCGGGCAATAGCGGTGTTTCGAGCAAAATTAACGGCTATATCTCCGGCACGAATGCAACCGCTTATCAGGCTGCGCTTCAGAAGATGGATGAGACAAATCCTGATAAAACAAAAATGTTTGAAGGTCTTCCTTATTCCTATTTTAATGACAGAACGATTGTCGTCGGTGGTGTCGATCAGCCTGATGCAGACGGAAATTATCCGATGAATCCAGCTTCTGACTACGGAAATGGCGTTGACATCTGTGCTCCTTATTCCAATATCACCTCTCTCGGCATTCACGGAAGCAATGCAAGTATTATTCGCGCCAGCGGCACCTCCATGTCTGCCCCGATGGTTGCCGGAGCAGCTGCATTTATCTGGTCAATGGATCTGACCATGACACCTGCAGAAGTGAAATCGTATCTTCTTAATTCCAATGAAAATGTACATGCCTATTCGGGAAATTTCGGCGATACGCGTGACTCCTACCCGATGCTGAACATCGGAAAGGCTGCCAGGAAGGTTTATGAAGAGCGTGTCGAGAAAAAGCCGGTTCAGCTTCCGCTCGGAAGTGACCGCACGGCGATGAACCGCTACATTAAGGAAGTGCTGATTCCGGAATACGGTGTGATTCCGACGGATCTGCTGCAGATGTCTGATGATTACGGTGCGGCAGCCGGATGGAGTGACCGCGATCTGGAAGGTCTCTTAAGTGTCAACATCCGGGATTTCGACGGGGACGGCGCCGATGAGATGCTCGCTGTCATCTTCCGCTCGATCGGCACGGAGACAGATCTGCAGCTTGAAATGTACGAGTGCGATTATGCAAGCAGTACCGTATACCGGACTGCCAGGTCGACCTATGACACGGTGGGCGGTTTTATTCCGGGAAGTGCGATCGGTTTTCGCCAGACCGGCATCTTCACTTATACATTCAACGGCGGCACTTATATCGGTGTGGACAGCCATCTCTATGCCAACGAGACGGAAGCTACCATTGCAGTCTTCCAGTACGGCGGAAACGGCATCTTTCAGTATCCGGACGGAGAAACAGTAGATCTGGAGAGAACGCCTGCCGAAGGAGAATTCTATCATATCGGCTCCGTCGCTCTCAATTACCACGGCAGCGGTTCTACGGAACTGCTCCGCGCCTACAGCTATAATACGCCGTGGCAGCCGCTGTTCGGACTGTTCCGCTATGACAGCTCCGGTGAAACGATTGAGGAGGATACTGCCTGGATCGAGCTGAAGAAATTCGATCCGTACAGCGATGACGGAAGCTGGGTGGATCCCGGTGAGGATGAGAATTCAGCTGCATTTATGAATGCATATCTTTCGGAAATGCAGCAGATGGGTCTTACAGCTGATGATGCCAGACTGAAAGCCTGGGAGGATCCCCGTTATTCCGAACAGCACACCATGACACCGGACATCTATTCTGCAACGAACGGTGAAATCAGCTTCTTATCGGGCATCTACACCTATCGGACTGCGGAAGGACAGCGTGAGCTGGTTCGTGCTGATTACGAGCATACACTGAATATGTATCGTTAAAGACGCAACAACAAAATAATAACTTAAAAATATCGGGAGACTTAAAAATGAAAAAGAAATACAGAAACTGGCTCACAGCATTTTCCTGCGGAATGATGCTGCTGATGCCGGGAATTGTACTGGGTGCGGACAGTGAACCGGAAACTCTGACCTACGGTGATTTCAGCTATACGGTCAACGAAGATAAAACTGTTACCATTACTGACTGGGACAGTTATGCAAGCTCGGTTTCGATTCCGGAGAGCATCGACGGAATGCCCGTGACCACGATTGGAAGCAATACCTTTATGATGAAGGACTTTGAATATCTTACCATTCCGGCAAGTGTTACAACACTGGAAGAATCGGCATTTTTTTCATGTGATAAGCTGAAGGAAGTCAAGATTCCGGACACCGTTGTAAATACAACCGGCAATCCCTTCGGGGCCTGCGATTCGTTAACGGAATTCACGGTTTCTCCGGAGCATCCGGTTTTTGCAGTGATCGACGGCGTGCTGTTTGAAAAGAGTGAGAAGGTTTTAGTCGCTTATCCTGCCGGCAGAAAGGAGGATTCTTATGAAGTTCCGAACGGCATTTCCACAATCGGATACAGAGCCTTCAGCGGAGTGGAAAGTCTGAAAAAGATCTCACTGCCGGACACCATCACCACAATTAATGCCTATGCATTTGCTTCATGTAAATCACTGAAGGATATCGAACTCCCGGAGAATCTGACCACGCTTGGCAGCTGTGCCTTTTATCTCTGCAGTTCTCTGAAAAGTATCGAGCTGCCGGCAAGCCTGGAGACCATCGAAGATCGAAATCCGTTTGTGGAGTGCAGCAGCCTTTCCGGGCTGACGGTTGCAGAAGGAAATTCTGTTTTCACACTGGAGGACAACGTACTGTTTGATGTCGCCAACCATACGCTCGTGGCTTATCTGCAGACAAGGAAAGGCACCTCCTACGAAGTTCCTGACGGCATTACCGCAATCGGCGGATCAGCATTTGAGAGCTGCTCCGATCTCACAAAGATTACACTGCCGCAGACAGTTGAAAGCATCGGGCGCAATGCTTTCAGTTCATGCCGATCATTAAAGAATCTGGAACTGCCGAAAAATGTCACCTCAATCGGAGAGCGTGCATTTGCCCTGTGCGACTCACTTGAATCTCTGTATCTGTCTGAGAAGATAACGGAAATCGGCAGGTACGCTTTCAGCTACAGCAAAAATCTCACACTTCACGTTGAAAGAGATTCTTACGCAGCGAATTATGCGAAAGAAAATGATCTGACATATGCTTATCCTGATCAGAATGACTGGTTGAAAGGGTAATGTGAAAGCCGGCAGCGTGATGGCTGCCGGCTTCGTTGTTTCTGTGTTTCTATAGAATAGCTGTTTTCATCTGTTGACGCACATTGAGGTTGAATATCTGCCATCAACTTTGATTACCTGTCTGATAATCTATTTATCTAGCTGCTTCTGCCGCTTCAGCAGTCGATTCGTCTGTATCGTTTTCTGTTACTGTCGTCTGCTCAGCGGCTGCACGATAGTCCTTTCCTGCCACACGATACTTGATATTATAGACAGCACCTTCTGCTGTAACCGGATTTGTTATGACTG
>JAUNAG010000156.1 GCA_030527685.1 Lachnospiraceae bacterium
ACCGCTGTATTCTGTCAGCTGTGACAGCATCAGACCGTGCACGCTACGATGCCGATCTGCGGGATCTGGATATCATTGTGTCGCAGCTTCGCTTAACTGCGGGAACAGTCGGCGCAGTCTTTATCTATGAGACCGAAAACGGCGATTTTAAGGTATCGCTTCGCAGCAATGATCCGAAACTGGATGTTGCGGCAGTTGCGGCTGCTTTCGGCGGCGGCGGACATGCGGCAGCAGCGGGATATACAACAAAGCCGCCTCTGGCAGCAGCGAGAATGCAGGCAGTTGAGGCAATGCAGTCGGCCTTTGGCCGTATGGACAGGAGTTTATGATTAACGGAGTTATTGTCGTTAAGAAGGAGAAGGGAATGACGTCATTCGGTGTCGTTGCCCGTCTCAGACGCATTTTTGATCAGAAAAAAATCGGACATACCGGTACGCTTGATCCCGATGCGGAAGGCGTGCTGCCGGTATGCTTCGGCCGTGCCACCAGACTGGTGGAGACATTAAGCAAGGGTACAAAGACCTATGAGGCAGTCATGCTGCTCGGGCAGACAACGGATACACAGGACACTACCGGTCAGGTGCTGAGTGAGGCACAGTGGCCGGAATCCCGTGAGGAAATTGAGGCTGCCATCCGTTCATTCGAGGGAAAACAGCAGCAGCTTCCGCCCATGTACAGCGCGCTGAAGGTCAACGGACAGAAGCTTGTTGATCTTGCAAGACGCGGAATCGAAGTGGAAAGAAAGCCGAGAGAGGTGGAGTTCAGCGAGCTCGAGGTACTGTGGATCGATCCGCCGCGGGCAGCTTTCCGCGTGACCTGTACACATGGCGCCTATATCCGTACGCTCTGCCATGATATCGGACAGAAACTCGGATGCGGGGCCTGCATGGAATCCCTGCTGCGCACCAGAGTCGGTGAGTTTGATCTGCAGGAGGCCAGAACTCTGCAGGAGCTGGAAGAACAGAAGAAGGCGGAAGATGCTGCGTCCGGAGCGGCGCCGGCACTTTACAGCTTTGTACTTCCGGTAGACAGCTTCTATGCAGAGCTGCAGGCAGTTACCGTAAGGGCAGAAGATCTTGTCTCCGTCTTAAACGGCAATCCGATTCCGGCTCAGCCGGAGGATCCGATCCGCAAGTCGGAGGAGGTCAGGGCCTACACGGAAGACGGAACATTCATCGGAATTTACAAGAAGGAGCGAAAGCTTTACAGGCTGGTCAAATACTATTATGAAGATCATCAGTCATCTTAATGAATATCAGCCGGCGGATGCCGCATCGATCACAATCGGAAAGTTCGATGGTATTCATCGCGGACACCGGGAGCTGATCAAAGAGACGGTTCGTTTTGCGAAAGAGGAAAATGCAGCCGGCAGGCCGACCGTATCGATGGTCATCGCCCTGGACAGCGGCCGCGACGCTCTTCTGACACCGGAAGAGAAGCGCAGACTGCTGGAGGAACTGGAAGTCGATGTTCTTGCAGCTGTTCCGATCGATAAAACCTTTATGGCCACACCGGCAGAGGAATTCGTAAAACAGACACTTGCGGAGCATCTGCACTGTACTCATATCACAGTAGGTGAGGACTTCCGGTTCGGATGGCAGCGTGCAGGTGACGGAGCACTGCTGAAGAAGCTGGAGGAAACATACGGCTATTCAACTGTTGTGATTCCGGAAGTGTACTGGGACGGACAGATCATCTCAAGCACAAGAATCCGTGAGGCAGTCAGCCTCGGCAGGATGGAAGACGCAGAGGCCATGCTCGGCTATGCTTATTCTGTCAGCGGAAATGTAGTGCACGGAAGAAGCCTTGGCAGGACAATCGGCGTTCCGACAGCTAATTTTGTTCCGGAACCGCATAAGCTGCTCCCGCCCAGAGGGGTTTATTTTGTAAGAACGGAGCTGGAAGGAAGAAACGTGATCGGCATGTCGAATATCGGCGTCAAGCCTACAGTCGGCGGTGAGACGATGGGCGTTGAAACCTGCTTCTTTGATTACAGCGGAGATCTGTACGGGAAGGATCTGACTGTTGAACTGCTTCATTATTCCAGACCGGAAAAACGCTTTGCATCCTTTGAGGAACTGACGGCAAGACTTCAGAAGGATGAGGAAGAAACACGAGCTTATTTTTCGGAAGAGGGGCGAGGATGAGCAGAGAATCAGAAGAAGAACGGAAACATTACCGCTATTTTTCGAATACCGAATGTGAGTATTTTCCGTGCCACAGGACAGAATTTCCGGAGAATTTCAACTGTCTGTTCTGCTTCTGTCCGCTGTATATGCTGGGGGAGAGCTGCGGCGGCAATTTCCGGTATACGGAGAGGGGAATCAAGGACTGTACAGAGTGTCTGCTTCCGCATAAAGCTGCAGGCTATGATTATATTGTAGAAAAACTGCGGGAGGCAAACCGAAGCGCAGAGCAGGCGGGGCAATAAAAGCCGCCTGAGAGCAGTCTGCACCGCGGCAGAACGGGGAATAAAAGCCGATTGCAGATAAAGACCACCGCAGGGCTTTTATTATAAACGTACAGTTTCGGTACGGATTTGCGCAGGGTTTTGGAATTGACTTCTAACAGGCCCTCTGTTATACTTACAAACGTTGTAAATGCGGGTTTTCCGCAGGACCTTCATTGGCGTGAACGGATACTCCGACCCTCACCCGATGAATGGAGTAAATAAAGATTTATGGAGGAAAGAAACATGATCGCAAAAGAGAAGAAGCAGGAAATTATGCAGGCTTATGCCAGAACAGAAGGCGACACAGGTTCACCGGAGGTTCAGGTTGCTGTTCTTACAGCAAGAATCAATGAGCTGACAGCTCATCTGAAGGAGAACCCGAAGGATCATCACTCCAGAAGAGGTCTTCTGAAGATGGTCGGCCAGAGACGCAGCCTTCTTGGATATCTGAAGAAGAAGGATATCAACCGCTATCGTTCTCTGATCGAGAGACTTGGACTCAGAAAGTAAAACGAATCGAGGGGCAGGTTTCACCTGCCTCTCTTTTTCGCGTCTTTGTGGGGACACAAAAGCAAAAGGTTTTATCAGCCCATTCGGGCAGAAGGAGAAGTATGGGAGATTACAAAAGCTATTCAATGGAACTCGGCGGCAGAACGCTGACTGTCGATATCGGAAGAGTCGGCAAGCAGGCTAACGGCTGCTGCTTTATGCATTACGGTGAGACTGTCGTCCTTTCAACAGCGACAGCATCCAAGGCACCGCGTGACGGCGTGGATTTCTTCCCGCTGTCAGTTGATTTTGATGAGAAAATGTACGCTGTCGGCAAGTTCCCGGGCGGCTTCAATAAGCGCGAAGGCAAGGCTTCCACACATGCTATTCTTACAAGCCGTGTGATTGACCGTCCGATGCGCCCGCTGTTCCCGAAGGATTTCCGCAATGATGTTGCTCTGAACAACCTTGTTATGTCTGTTGATCCGGAGTGCGATCCGGAGATCCCGGCAATGCTCGGTTCTGCACTTGCAACAGCGATTTCCGATATTCCGTGGGACGGCCCGTGCGCTATGACACAGCTCGGCATGATCGACGGCGAGTTCGTTGTCAACCCGGGTTATGAACTGAAGCAGAAGTCTGATCTTCAGCTGACAGTTGCTTCCACAAGAGACAAGGTCATCATGATCGAAGCCGGCGCAAACGAGATCCCGGAAGAGAAGATGATCGAGGCAATCTACAAGTGCGATGAGATCAACAAGGAGATCATTGTCTTCTTCGACAAGATCATCGCTGAGTGCGGAAAGCCGAAGTTTGACTATCAGCACATTGTCATCAATCCGGAACTCAACGCAGCTCTCTATGAACTCTGCCCGGCAGAGGAGATGGAGACAGTTGTCTTCACAGATGACAAGCAGACACGTGAGAACAACGTTGCAGCTGTTCGTGCAAAGTTTGCTGAGCAGTACGGCGACAATGCTGACTGGATGGCTCAGATCGATGAGGCACTCTATCAGTATGAGAAGAAGACAGTCCGCAAGATGATCCTCAAGGATCAGAAGAGACCGGACGGCAGAGAGATCACACAGATCCGCCCGCTTGCTGCAGAGATCGATCTGATCCCGAGAGCACACGGCTCTGCAATGTTCACAAGAGGTCAGACACAGATCTGCGACTGCGTCACTCTGGCTCCGCTGGCAGAGGCTCAGAAGATCGAGGGTCTTGATCATACAATCACAAAGAAGAGATATCTGCATCAGTACAATTTCCCGAGCTACTCTGTAGGCGAGACAAAGCCGAACAGAGGACCGGGAAGACGTGAGATCGGCCACGGCGCTCTTGCTGAGAGAGCTCTGATTCCGGTTCTTCCGACTGAAGAGGAATTCCCGTACGCAATCCGTGCCGTATCCGAGACATTCGAGTCCAACGGTTCTACATCACAGGCTTCCATCTGCGCTTCTTCTATGGCACTGATGGCAGCAGGTGTTCCGATCAGAAAGCCGGTTGCAGGTATTTCCTGCGGTCTGGTTACAGGCGAGACTGATGATGACTATATCGTTCTGACAGATATCCAGGGTCTGGAAGACTTCTTCGGCGATATGGACTTCAAGGTTGCCGGAACACATGACGGTATCACAGCTATCCAGATGGATATCAAGATCCACGGTCTTACAAGACCGATCGTTGAGGAAGCAATTTCTCGTTGTAAAGAAGCTCGTGAGTACATCCTTACAGATGTTATGGAGAAAACAATTCCGGCAGCAAGAGATCACGTTAATGAGTATGCTCCTAAGATCGTTTCTATCCAGATCGATCCTGAGAAGATCGGTGATGTTGTTGGCCAGAGAGGTAAGACAATCAACGAGATCATCGCTCGTACAGGCGTTAAGATCGATATCGATGATACAGGACGCGTTGATGTATGCGGAACAGATCAGGCTATGATGGACAAAGCTATCGGATACATCACAACAATTGCTTCAGATTATGTAACAGGCGAGATCTACAAAGGTTCAG
>JAUNAG010000157.1 GCA_030527685.1 Lachnospiraceae bacterium
ACCGGCAAGGTGAATCCGCGCGCCCGTGCAGCAAGACCGGAGCCCTTCGATGAGAGAGAGTACAGCCTGCGTCTGCGCATCGTACCGCATGCGGCCGCTGTATTCAGATACCAGAGCAAAAGCTCGGCAAAGAGGTGATGTGAGTTGAAAGACAGTCGTCTTTTTGGCAAATGCATGCTTCTGATGATGCTTCTCCTGACTGCCCTGCTTTGCGGAGGCTGTGTGAAGCACGCAACAAAGAGTAAAAGCGCGGACGGGACGACAGATATTTCACTGTCCGAGGAGCATTATGTACTGATTCTGCCGAATGAAAGCAGCACGTATGACGATCTGGTGGCAGAAGGCTTCTCCTCCATTATGGAGATGGGAGGCAAAAAATATACCATCTGCAGGCCGTCCGGAGGAACTGTGCTGGAGCAGCAGAAATATGTGAAGAGCATGATGGGAGAGAAAGTTTCCTGTATTGCGATTGCGCCGAATGACGCTGAAGCGCTGGAGGAAGAGCTGACGGAAGTCATGGAGAACGGCATTGATGTCTGCAGCTATGAGCGGCCGGCAATGCCGGAAAGCCGTGAGCTGATGATCTCCCCGCTGGGCTCGGAAAAAGTGGCATCGACACTGATGGACGCCGTTCTGGATTTATGCGGCGGCATGGGACAGTGGGTTATTCTTTCCTCGTCCTCTGTTGCGGTCAGCCAGAATGCCTGGATTGACCGGATGAAGAGTGTCATGAAGGAAGAGGCCTATGCAAAGCTGGAACTTCTGGAGATTGCCTACGGCAACGACCAGTTCCAGACAGCCTATGAGCAGACAAGATCACTGCTGCAGAATTATCCGGATCTGGAAGTCATCTGTGCACCGACAACAACCGGTCTGGCGGCAGCGGCAGCAGCTGTCCGCGACCTGGGCGCACAGGTTAAGGTGACAGGCTTCGGACTTCCGTCCGAGATGAAGGAATTTGTGGAGAAAGACGGTATCTGTCCGTATTTCTTTCTCTGGAATCCGACAGATCTCGGTTCTCTGACGGCTTACGTCTCCATCGCACTTCACGGTAATCTGATTACCGGAGAGCTGGGAGAGCGATTCAAGGCGGGCGAACTCGGAGACTATGAGGTCACAGAAGCGGATGACGGCGGAACAGAGGCAATCCTCAGCAGTCCGTACCGCTTTGATGTTAACAATATTAACGGATGGGCAAAGGTTTTCTGATAGGATCAACGTTCTTTGGGAAGGTCAGCTTTATGCAGGAAGGAGATTGCAATATGAAGTATGAAGAGTCCCTGAAAAAGGTTCGGAACGTGACACTGGCATTTGCGGCTGCTTATCTTGTGCTCGGTGTGGCTATGATTGCCGCACAGGAGCAGTTCCGTGAGCTGCTCGGATATGCACTCGGTGCAGCTGCAGTTCTCTACGGTGTATTCAGACTGGTCAGATATTTCCGGCATCACAAAGAAGATCTGATTGCGATGGATCTGTTCTACGGTCTGTTTTTCCTGGCCGGCGGTGCCTGCAGCTTTTTCTATCACGGAAAGGTGATGAATTATCTGGTGGTCATCTTTGGTGTGCTGCTCTTTATCGGAGCACTGATCAAGTTTCAGAATGCAATCGATCTGAAAGCTCTGGAATATGAGAACTGGTGGATCGTGATGATCCTGGGCTTTGTATCCATTGTATTTGCAGCACTGCTGATTCTCAGGCCGTCCTTTGTTACACGGATTTATATGACGATTGCAGGCGTATTCATGATCTATGACAGCGTCAGCAATATAGCGGCTTATGTGTTTGCACATATCGTATTCCGCAGAGTGAAAAAGGGCTTAAGCCCGAACCGCATTCCGAAGGAGAAGAAGCAGGAAGCTTCTGCAACTGACGATGAGGATGTGCCGCCGACAGCAGAGTATGAGCCGGTTGCGGCAGCACCACAGTATGGTGCCCCGAATACAGCACCGGGGCAGACTGCACCGCAGTACGGCGCCCCGAATGCAGTACCGGAACAGGCAGTACCGCAGTATGACGCAGCAGATACTGCACCGCAGCAGTTCACTGCGGAAACACAGAACACGGACCCGGAATTCGAGGCAGATGCAGCTGAAGCTGCTGCAGATCCGGCACAGCCGGAAGCAGAAGCTGCTGAGGCAGAATAAATTTTCATGATAGTCCGCCCGCATCAGCGGGCTGATGATAAACAGGAGGAATTATGGCTGATAATTGTACACATGATTGCGGCACCTGCGGCAAGAGCTGCAGTGACCGCGATCCGAAGAGCTTACTTGAGACACCGAACAAGGGTGCTCATATCAAAAAAGTCATTGGCGTTGTAAGCGGCAAGGGCGGTGTCGGCAAGTCTATGGTGACATCTCTTCTTGCAGTTGCAGCTGCCAAAGCAGGCAAAAAGGCAGGTATCCTGGATGCTGATATTACAGGCCCGTCCATTCCGCGTATCTTCGGCATCGAAGGCACACAGATTATCGGAAGCGAAGACGGTCTGATTCCCGCAACAACCAGAACAGGACTGAACGCAATGTCCATCAACCTGCTTCTTCCGGACAGTGATGCTCCGGTTATCTGGAGAGGCCCGGTTATCGCAGGTGCTGTAAAGCAGTTCTGGACAGATGTCATCTGGGGCGATCTGGATTATCTCTTTGTTGACATGCCGCCCGGAACAGGCGATGTACCGCTGACAGTATTCCAGTCCCTTCCGGTTGACGGAATTGTCATCGTCACATCTCCGCAGGATCTGGTTTCCATGATCGTCGGAAAGGCTGTCCGCATGGCACAGCAGATGAACATTCCGGTACTCGGCCTTGTAGAGAACATGAGCTATCTGGAGTGTCCGGACTGCGGCAAGAAGATTCATATCTTCGGCGAAGGCGGCGCAGCAGAAGTTGCCAGAAAGTACGACATCGAGCATGTAGCTCAGCTTCCGATTATTCCGGAGCTTGCTTCCCTCTGCGATGCCGGCAATATTGAAGATGCACCGGACAATGTCACAGACAGAGTCTGGGAGTTGCTGAAATAATTGCAATAGTATATGGGTAACAAAGAAGAACCTCGAATCGAATGGATTCGGGGTTCTTTTCATTGAATGAAACTTCACGGCTTTGCTATAATGAAAAAGATGACGAAACAGATCATTTCGGCACAGATAATACCCAATAATGACTGAAAGGAAGACTGAAGTTATGAAGGTTACAAAAGGCGGTATGGTTTCCAACCTGCTGAAGGATACAAAGATTCCGAAGATGTTTCATGCAAGACAGATCTTCGACAGCGATCATATTGAACCGGAAGATATTCCGGCAGTTGTGTATGAACAGATGGGACAGGAGCAGTTTCGCTCGCTGATTCGTCCGGGCATGAATATTGCGATCACGGCAGGAAGCCGCGGCATCCGCAATGTAGATATAATTACAAAGGCAGTGGTTGACTTTGTGAAGGAACAGGGAGCAAATCCTTTCATCGTTCCGGCAATGGGCAGCCACGGCGGTGCAACAGCCGAAGGACAGAAGGAGATTCTGGCCGGTTACAACATTACAGAGGAAACGATGGGATGCCCGATCAAGTCCTCTATGGAAGTTGTGGAGCTCGGCTATTCCGAGCGCGGAAGAAAGGTCTCAATTGACCGCAACGCCTATGAGGCGGACGGCATCATCGTATCCTGCCGCTTAAAACCTCACAATGCCTTCCGCGGCCGCTATGAGAGCGGTCCGTGCAAGATGATGACAGTCGGCCTCGGCAAGCAGGCAGGCGCTTCTGTCGTACACGGCGACGGCATGGATGTAATCTCTGAAAATATTCCGACTATGGCCAAGGTCGTGCTTGAAAAGGCAAAGATTCTGTTTGCCATTCCCTGCATCGAGAATGCCTATGACGAGACATGCAAAATCGAAGCAATCCTTGCAAAGGACATTCTGACCAGGGAGCCGGAGCTTCTGAAATATGCATTCTCCAAGATGCCGAAGCTGATTGTGGAAGAGACTGACGTACTCGTTGTCGATGAGATCGGTAAGAACTACAGCGGCACGGGCGTCGACCCCAACATCACAGGAACCTTCTCCACACCGTATGCAACAGGCGGCATCAAGGTTCAGCGTACTGCCTTCCTGAACTTAAGCGAGGCAAGTCACGGAAATGCACTTGGCACCGGTCTTGCTTCTGCTATTACAAAGAAGATCTTCGATGTCATGGACATTGAAGCAATGTATCCGAACTGCATCACCAGCACGGTTCTGGCATCAGCCAGAATTCCCTGCGTACTTGCAGATGACAGGGAAGCTATTCAGATCTGCATCCGTACCTGCAACAAGATTGACAGAGAGAAGGCACGTGTGGTCCGCATCCCGAACAGCCTGCATATCGGTCAGATCATGCTTTCAGAGTCCTATTATGAGGATGTCAGGGCAGGAAAGTACCCGGGCGTAGAGGCTGTGGATGAGCCGGCGGAACTGGAGTTTGACGAAGAAGGAAACCTGATCACACCGACAGAACTGTGATGAATGATCCTGTATCAGATATATTTTTTTACCACAGGAATCTTTTTGAGCGCAGATACCACGATAATGCCGACCGCAAGACAGACTAAGAGATAAATGAAACAGGCCGGCAGAGAATGAATATGCGGCTCCAGATAATCATAAACAGGAAGGAGTTCTTTTCGGAGAATTCCTTCCAGCAGAAAGATGCCGAAGGTGGTGCTGCTTATCCGGGAAATGATTTTCCGGGTATGCTCTTTTACAGGATGATCCCTGAAATACAGCTTGCAGGCAAGGTAAATTGTACAGGCAGTAAAAAGAGTAAAGCTTTTGTGAAAGAGCTGCGATGTTTTTTCAGATAACTCACCTGTAACCGTACCGCGATATAGTGTCATATATGAAGAAACAAGGGTGCCGGCTATACTCATTCCTCCCAGAATGAAGACAGTTTTTCTGCAGAGATATTTTTCAG